>JAXEXP010000139.1:0-7265 GCA_034113365.1 Candidatus Spyradocola sp. | reverse complement strand
GTATTGGCCAAAGATGCGACGGGCGCTGCCATATAAGCTTTCTTTTGCAGCTTTTCTTTCTCAGAAAGAAAAGCGCGTACTCCTCGTACCCCGTTCCTAAACCTCCGTCCGGGCGCGGAGGGCGCGGGCGAGGGTGACCTCGTCGGTGTACTCGAGGTCGCCGCCGATGGGGACGCCGTGCGCGATGCGCGTGACGCGGATGTCCTCAAAGGGCTTGAGGAGGCGGGCGATGTAGGAGGCCGTCGCCTCGCCCTCGATGTCCGGGTTGGTGGCCAGGATCACCTCGTGAACCCCCGCCAGACGGCCCATCAGCTCGCGGATGCGGATGTCCTCCGGGCCGATGCCCTCCATCGGCGAGATCACACCGTGCAGTACGTGGTATTTGCCGTTGTAGTCGCGCATGCGCTCGATCGCCGCCACGTCCCGCGGGTCGCGAACTACACAGATCGTGCTGCCGTCCCGCCGCTCGTCCGCGCAGATGGGGCAGATGTCCTGATCCGTGTAGTTGCCGCAGAGCTTGCACTCGTGTACCGTGTGCCGCGCCGTCAGGATCGCGTCGGCCAACGCCTCTACCTGGTCGGCCGGCTGGGAGAGAAGATGGTAGGCCATGCGCTGCGCGCTCTTGCGCCCCACGCCCGGGAGCTTGGCCAGCTGCGCGCACAGCCGGGAAAAACTGTCGATGTTGCTCATGTCTTACCTGCTTTTTGTTGATGTATTGGCTCTATTTGCGCACCGTCACGCGCGTGAACACACCCTCGGGCGCGACTTCGCACGCCGCTCCGTTGACCTTCGCCGTCACAATGGCCGCCGGCGCGGACACCATCAGCGCATCCACGTCCATGCCATTGGTCTCCACCTCCAGCGCGCTGCCCGTCAGCTTCGCCGTGATGCCGCCCGCAACGCCCTCGTCGTAGTAGGGCTGCGTGAAGCCGTCGCAAACGTTCATCCAGATCACGAGGTTGTGGAAGTTCTCGTCCGCAATGTGCATCGGCGCCTCGGCAAGCGCCGGGATCGCAGAATCGGGCCGCAGATACAGCGGGATGCGATCGATGCGCTGCTCGGATACGATCCACTTGCCGCCCTCGATGCGCTCGCCCGTGTGGAAGTCCACCCAACTACCCGCGGGCAGATAGATGTCGTGCCGCACCTGGTCGAACACCGGCGCCACCAGCAGAGAATTGCCCAGCAGATACTGCGTCGACAGCCCGCGCGCGTTGCGATCCTCCGGGAACTCCAGCAGCATCGCGCGCATCATCGGGATGCCCGACAGCGTCGTCTCGAACGCCGTGCTGTACAGATAGGGCAGCAGACGGTAGCGCAGCTTGTTGATCTTCAGGAACGCATCCTGCGCCTCGGCGGAGTACATCCACGGCTCGCGCGGCGTGGACTGGCCGTGGCTGCGGCTCAGCGGCGCCATCAGGCCCATCTGCACCGAGCGGATGTAGTCCTCGTCGCAGGGCATCGCGCGGTTGCCCTCGTCGTCGGCGTTGTAGAAGCCGCCGATGTCAAAGCCCCAGAAGGACACGCCGGAAAGCCCCATGGACAGGCCGCCCTTGAGGATCGACGCCAGATTGTTGCGCGAGGCGGAGGAATCGCCCGCCCAGTGCGCCGGGTACTTCTGGCTGCCCGCATAGCCGCTGCGGCACCAGATCAGCGCGTGCTCGCCCAGCTCCTGCTTGGCCTCGTTAAGCGCCTCGAACACGGTCTTGGAGTAGAGATAGGTGTAGCGGTTGTGGCCGGAAATGCCCGTGGAGCCGTCGTAGAACACCGCGTCCTCGGGGATCTCCTCGGAAAAGTCGGTCTTGATGACGCCCACGCCCATGCGCGCCAGACGCTTCAGGCGCTCCTTGAGGTAGGCGCAGAACTCGGGGTTGGTGAAGTCCAGCGCCGCGATGGCGGTGTTCTGCGAGTCGCCCTCGCCCAGCGCGAACAGGTACGGCTCGCCCTGCGCGTTCCTGACCAGGAAGCCGCGGTCGCGCATCGCCTTGAACAGGTTGGTCTCAGCCATCGCGATCTCGCGGGTGATGCCCAGCCCGGCCAGCTCCTCGTCGCTCATGCCGCCCAGCATGGAGTGCGGCATCACATAGGGGAACATCCACAGCGACAGGTGGATGCCGCGCTCGCGCAGCCAGCGGATCATGCCCTCGGGATCGGGGAAGCGCGTCTCGTCAAAGGCGAGCAGCTCGGTGCCGCCAAAGGGTCCGAAGGAATCCAGCCAGCCGTCGATGTGGATCACGTCCGACGACATGCCAAAGTCCGCCATGTGCTGCACGACCTCTTCCAGCTCGGCGCGGTTCATGTAGCTCATCTTGGACATCCAGAAGCCCAGCGCCCAGCGCGGGATCATGGGCGAGCGGCCGGACAGCTCGGTGTAGTCGCGCAGCAGACCCTTGTAGTCGCGGTTGCAGAAGAAGATGAGGTCGAGGTAGGGGTCCTCCGCCTCCATCGTGTAGGACACGCCCGAGGTGGCGCCCATGTTGAAGTGCGTGCGCGTGAAGGTGTTGACCAGCACGGAGTAGCCCGCGTCGGACATGAAATAGGGCATGCCCTTGTAGGAATAGTCGGAGTTGGTGGACTGGGCGTCGCGCTGCCAGACCGTGATGCGCTGGCCGCGCTTGGAAAAGTCGGTGAACTTCTCGCCGAAGCCGTAGTAGTTCTCGTCGCAGTGCATGTACATGGTCTCAAACACGTCGGCGACGCTGCCGTCGGCGGCGCGGGTGAAGCCCAGCGGCACGGACTTGTACTTGAGGCCCACGTCCTGGTCGCGGATCTGCTCGCTGAGCACCTCGGCGCCGTCCAGCAGCGCGGAGATCTTCCACGGGCACTTGTCTACGCGCACGGTGAGCCGCTCGGTGGAAATCAGCACGCTGTCATCGGTCTCGGTGACGGCGGCCTGATCGTAGGGCGCGGGGGAGAGCACCTCCTTGCGCGGGTCGGTGACGGGGTCTACGCCCTCGGGGAACATCTGCAGACGGAACGCCGCGGGGGCGACCAGCTGCACGCGCACGCGCGCGGTGGAGCCACGGTAGGTATCCGCAAGGAACCATGCACCGGAAGCATCCGGTTCGTAAGCCGTCATGCGGGTGACCATGTCCTTTTCACCCTTGCGGGCGTAATGGCCGTAGCCCACCTGTACCTCGAGCGGGTCGCAGTCCGTCACAAGACAGTAGCCTTTTTTGCCGTGGTTGTCCACCTGGATCATGCGCAGTCCTCCTTAGTGTTTCATTAATGGAATAAGGGAGGGCTTCGGCGACGCCGAGTCCTCCCGGGGTGACGAAAAACGTCAGAATGGCAGGTTCATGCCGCCGGTGATCTTTCCCATCTCGGCGTTGGCCGTCTCCTCGATCGTGCGCAGCACCTCGTTGACCGCCGCCATCACCATGTCCTGCAGCATCTCCACGTCCTCGGGGTCCACTGCCTCGGGCTTGATGGTCAGCTCCAGCAGCTCCTTTTTGCCGTTGGCCTTGACATACACCATGCCGCCGCCCGAGGTGGCCTCGTACTCGCGCGCCTCCAGCTCGGCCTGGAGCTTGGTGATATTCTGCTGCATCTTCTGCGCCTGCTTGAGCATCTGCTGCATGTTGCCGCCCGGCATGCCCGGGAATCCGCCTCTTGCCATAGGGTAAATACCTCCTGTGTTCGCTTGGTGAGAGTATATGTCTTATTATACTACGGTTTCAGGGAAAAGAAAAGTGGAAATAGGGGGGTATGACCCGCAGGCCCCTCCCCTTTACGGGGAGGGGCCTGCGGGTCTATGGCGTCCTCGACGGACGCCGGGGCGCCGCACGGGTGTGCTGCGGGCGGCCGGGTGCGGTGTGTGCGGCGCGTCGGAGCGGAGTGCGAAGGGGCCGTCCGAGGTGGCTTGGGTGCGCTGAAGGACACCTCATCCGGCGCTGCGGCGCCACCTTCCCACTACGCACCGAACTTTCCCTTCGGGAAAGTCCGGTGTTGCGGTCGGCTTATTTTCCGAAAACAGTCCACTGGACTGTTTTCTCCAAAACGCTCGACCTCCAGGGCTGCGCCCCTCCGGGTGAACCCTCAAGGGGAAGGCTTTTGGGGCGTTTCTGGGAGGCTTGGGTGGGTTGTGGATCAGTCGATGATGTCCACGTTTTGGCGGCCGAAGGCGTTGAAGAGGGTGCCCTCGTCGATGGGGGAGGCGGGCGCGGCGTCGGCGTCGGCGCGGTCGAGGGAGAACTGAACGGTGATGGCGCGCTGGCAGACGTCGGAGAAGGCCTTCTCGATGACGGCGCGGTGCTCGTCGCGCAGGCAGATGGTGAAGAAGATCTCGCTGCGCTCCTCAAAGGTGACCAGCGCGGTGTCGCCGTCAAAGCCGCGGAAGGCGCCGGCGCGCAGTGCGGTGTACAGCTGCATGCGGGCGGTCTTGACGGCCTTGAGCACGTCCTTCCAGATGGCGGCGTCGCCCTCGGGGACGGGGCGGGCGGGCTTTTTGGGCGCGGGCGCGGCGGATGGCTTTGCGGGGCGCTGCGTTTGCTCGGGCGCGGCGGGCGGGGCGGCCGTAAAGGCGCCGGAGGCCAGCTTGCGCTCCAATGCGTCCACGCGCTCGGTCAGGGCCTGCACGCTCTGGTCAAAGGAGGGGCGGCAGGCGCGCAGGGCGGCCAGCTCCAGCTGCATGCGGGGCTGCGCGGCCCAGCGCATCTCGGGCTCGGCGTGGGCGAACAGGTCCATGGCGCGCAGCGCGCGCTCGGCGCCGAAGGAGGCGGCCTGGTCGCGGTAGCGCTGGGCCTCGTCCTCGGTCACGTCCAGCAGGCTGGCGCAATCGTCGCAGGCGCAGGCCACCAGCACGCCGCGAATGTGGCGCGTGACCTCCCGGGCGAACACCGCGGGCTCGCGGCCGGCGCGCATCAGCTCGTCGATGACGGTCAGCGCCTTGCCGGCGTCGCCTGCGGCCAGCGCGTCCACGAACTCGAAGCGGGCGCGGCTGCCGGCGGTGCCCAGCGCGTCCTGCACGGTGCGCATCGTGATCTGGTTCTGCGAATAGCTCATGCACAGGTCCAGCAGGCTGATGGCGTCGCGCATGCCGCCCTCGGCGGCCCGGGCGATCTCAAGCAGCGCGTCGGGGTCGGCGGCGCAGTGCATGTCGTCCGCGATCTCTTTTAAGTGCGCCGCGATGTCCGCGGTGCCGATGCGCTTGAAATCGTAGCGCTGGCAGCGCGACAAAATGGTGGGCGGCAGCTTCTGCGGGTCTGTGGTGGCCAGTATGAACACCGCGTGCTCGGGCGGCTCCTCCAGGGTCTTGAGCAGCGCGTTGAAGCTGGCCTGCGAGGAGGAGAGCGAGTGCACCTCGTCGATGATGATGACGCGGTAGCGGCAGCTCTGCGGCGGATAGGCGATCTTGGCGCACAGGTCGCGCACCTGGTCCACGCTGCCGTTGGAGGCGGCGTCGATCTCCATGATGTCCAGGTTGTTGTCGCCCTCCAGGGCGCGGCAGGTGTCGCACACGCCGCAGGGCTCGCCGCCGTCCGGGCGCTCGCAGTTGATGGCCTTGGCCAGGATGCGGGCGGTGGTGGTCTTGCCCGTACCGCGCGTGCCGTTGAACAGGTAGGCGTGGGCGATGCGGCCCGACATGACCTGATTTTTGAGCGTCTGCACGATGGGCTGCTGGCCCACCACGTCCCGGAAGCGGGCGGGGCGGAAGGCGCGGTAGAGCGTGGTGTATTCCTGCGGCATGGCGATCTCCCTCCAGTTTATCCTGCCCTCTATTATCCCAGTTTGGGCTGCGTTTTGCAAGAGTTTTTCTGGTATGCGAATGGGAGCGCGCTTAATTCCAGGACGATGCGCGCATGACGGCCTGTTAAGCTGGGAACAGAAGGAGGGAACCAAAGATGGCAAGAAAAGCTGTGATGGAACTGAGGTATTATCCGGTGGACGTAAACCGCGTGCGGGACACGAAGGTGCGCGCGGTGATCCGCACCAGGGGCTTTGTGGCCTACTACATCTACGACGTGCTGCTGAGCATGATCTACGGGGACAAGGGGTACTACATGGAGTGGACGGAGGACGCGCTGATGGAGGTGGCGGACTGCGCGCGCTGCGAGGAAGAGGAGGTGATGGACATACTGGGAGAGATGCTGCGGCGCAAACTGTTCGACATGGAGCTGTTTTCGCAGTGCAACGTGCTCACCTCGGCGGGGATCCAGAGGCGGTATCTGCAGGCGATGAAGGACCGCGTGCGCAAGATCCGACAGCGCGGAGGGGAGGCGCAGCTGTTTCAACCGGAATACTTGCTGCTGGAGGAGAAGGAACTTAGGACGCTCCTCACAATGACGGAGAACGTCCAGGACGAAAGCGAGATTGTCGCGGACGAAACGCAATTCGTCCTGGACGAAAGCGACAAAAGAAAAGGAAAGGAAAAGGAAAGGGAAATAAAACCAGAGCAAAGGAGAGCAGAGCAAACAACGGACGCGCCTTGCGGCGCGCCGGGGGCGCCTGCGGCGCCGCACACCATCAGGATCGGCGACGTCACGCTCACCCAGATGGAATTCGAGGCGCTGAGCAGCAGATACGGCAGAGAGCAGGTCGAGGCCAAGGCGGCCCACCTGGATGCGTGGATGAAGGACAACGGCAGGGCAGTGACCAGCTGCTTTGCCACGCTGCGCGCCTGGCTGTCCAGCGACGCGGTGAAGGAACGTCAGCGGCAGAAGGTGGCCGCGCAGCCGGCGGTGGGCAAGCGCACGGGGGCGCACAACTTCACGCAGCGCGTCTATACGGACGAGGAGCTGGACGCGCTGTTTCCCACGGATCTGGACAGGCTGCGGGAGGGGCCTTGATTCGGCGGGGACGGGATGATATAGTAAGGGGGAAAGAGCGGCCGCGCGGCGGTGCGGCAAACGGGCTCGGGAGCGGGGGCGTTGACGCGGATGCAGGTGACATGGGAGCAGCTGGAGGAGGCCATCCGGTGCTGCGAGCGGTGCGGGCTGTGCCGGGGGCGGCGCAACGCGGTGCCGGGCGAGGGCAACCGCGAAGCGGACGTGATGCTGATCGGCGAGGGGCCGGGGCAGGTGGAGGATGAGACGGGACGGCCCTTTGTGGGCCCGGCGGGGCAGCTCCTGGACAAGATGCTGGCGGCCATCGGGCACGGACGGGAGGACGTATACATCGCCAATGTGGTCAAGTGCCGCCCGCCGGGAAACCGCGTGCCGCTGCCCGAGGAGGCGCAGGCGTGTCTGCCGTACCTGCGGGCGCAGTTCCTCCTGGTGCGGCCGAAAATACTGGTATGCCTGGGCAGCACGGCGGCGCGCAGCATC
>JAXEXP010000138.1:0-7591 GCA_034113365.1 Candidatus Spyradocola sp. | reverse complement strand
GCGCGAATTTTTCTGCAATTCGCAAAAGATGAGTATTCATCTTTTGCGAGCCTGTCGACTTTGTCGACAGGCTAACGATACGGTGCAGTCACACCGTATCGTTTTTGTATGCAAAGGAATCAATCGACGGGGGAAATGTAGTTGCCGTGGCCGTAGGCGGTGCCGCCCTTCCACTCGATCTTCGCCCACTTGCCGACCCACTCGACCACGTTGACCACGTCGCCGCGGCTGATCCTGCCCACGCGGGTGTAGCGGGTGGAGGGCGTGCGGCGCACGTTCAGACGGCGGCACACCACGACGTACTCGTCCGCCTCCGCCTCGGGCGCGGGCTGCACCGTGGTCGGCTCGTCGTAGTCGGGGTAGTACTTCGGATAGGACGGGGCGGGCGTCACACCCGAGCCGGAGGAATCGCCCGTGTTGGAGGAATCGCCCGAGCCGGAGGAATTGCCCGTGTCAGACGGCGCCGGTTTATCGGACTCGAAGAACAGCACTTTGCCGTGCATTATAAAGCGTACACTATATTGATCGGTCCCAATCGCTTTGTAGGTATCCTTGTATGTCAGCGTGGCATAGTCGTTTTCAGAACCGAGCACCAGATCCGCAATCTCACCATCCTCACCGACGCACTTGTAGTGGTAACCAGTGACTCTGTCCTCATTAGCGGGATCTCTAAAGATATCGGACTCATACACGAGCAGATCCTTAGTGGTACCATCCGCAGCAGTAAACGTGACCATATCTGCGACGTACTCATCTCCGGTAAAGATCGCGCCGTCCAGTACGCTGTCCTGCTCAACTTTCAGCTTTGCAAGTCTTTCGTCGTCTACATAAGTACTAGCAAATTCAAACCCGACATCAGAACCATTGTAGGATTTATAAACGTTATCCTCCAAATAGTGTACGGCTGCGTACGTATCATAAATAAGCCTTTCACTTACCAAATAATGAGAATATTCGCCGGGCTCGAGCGGACGGTCAGGCAGCTTGGGGTGGGATGCAAAGGAAAGGCGGACACCCGTTGCTTCGCTGGGTTCGAATGGGACTTGCGGAGTTTTAGTTTCCCCTTCTATCTGGTATTCAATGTAGTGCTTGGTTTCGGCCCCGTTACCTGCGGATACACATTTGGCGTATACTATATCTGCTGCACCAACTGTTCTCCAACCAAGGACTGTGCAGCTTCCATCGCTGTTTTTGCGGATATCAAAGCTGGCTTTGATGTCACCGCCGACATCTTCGTAATCTGTTCTCATAAAGTCGTACACAGCATCACAAAGCGTCAAGCCGGCTAAAGAGCCGGTGCCGGACTTTATATAATCGCCGCCGACAGTCAGCACCTTGTTTTCAATGTTATCAATATCCCAGGTGAGATTAGTATTCTCAACGGTCGGACTCCATCTGTAAGAAGCTGATTCGCCTACTTTGTCGATTTGGACGTAGACGGTGCTGTTATTCGTGAAGTTCTTCCCCAGATCGATCGTGAAGGGCGTATTTTCGGCGACAATATCGTTTATGTTCAGGATTGTCGCGCCTTCGGCAGAGACGGTAACTGCGCAGGTAGCAGCAGCGTCAGCGCGAGGAGCAGTGCGAGGAGCGTGCGTTTCATATCATTACCTCCGTTTACAGGATTCCTTTCTACCTATTGTACCCACGTTTTGCCCGCTTTGTCAATGAAAAAAACGATGCGGTGCAGCTGCGCGGTTCATTTCTTATATGAAAAGGGGGCAACCGGCGGGGGAATATGGTGTCATCGCACCCAAAGCCGCCCATCTTCACATCAAAATGGTATTTACAGCGCCTCACCGCGCCCCGCCGCGTCCACGACGCCCTGCAGCCCGCGCGCCATGTCCTTGACGCGCATCCCGGGCACGCCGCGCGCCGCCGCCTGCTCCGCATCGCAGGGCACGTGCAGGAACACCGCCTTTGTCGGCAGCATGTGCAGCTGGATGTAGCGCAGCGCCGTGTAGTAGACGTGGTTGCACACGTACGTCCCCGCGCTGTAGGACAGCGCCGCCTCCACGCCCTGCTGGCGCAGCGTCTCCGCCAGGCGCTTGGCGTTTACGTTGGTGAAGATGGCCGCCGGGCCGCTGCTGTCCACCGGCGCGTCCACAGGCTGCGCGCCCTCGTTGTCGGGGATGCGCGCGTCGGCCAGGTTCAGCGCCACGCGCTCGACGGAGAATCCCTTCCGCCCCGCCGCAAGCCCCACCATCACCACCAGGTCGGGCTTGAATTCCTGCAGCAGCGCCTCCATGCGCCTGCCCGCGCCCGCGAAGGTCACCGGCAGCTCCTCGGCGCGCAGCTCCGTCCCCCTGTGGGCCTGCACCTGCCGCACCGCCTCCCACGAGGGGTTGCTCTGCTCGCCGCCAAAGGGCGCAAAGCCCGTCATCAGCACCTTTACCATACTGTTTTTCCGTCCCCTTCCGCTCCAAAAGGCCCCCCGGGATGTCCTGCTCCCGGAGCGGCCCTTTTCGTCATGCGAACAGCTTCTCCAGCTCCTCGTACTTCTCGTGCGTGATCAGCGCGTCCTGCCGCGTGCCGCGCAGCTTCACCACATACGTCCACCGCCCGTACGGCGTGATGGACTCGATGCAGTTCAAATTGATGATGTAGCTCTTGTGGCACCGGAAGAACACCTCCGGGTCCAGCTTTTCCTCCACGTCGCCCAGGCTGTCGCCCGTGGTGTAGCTGCCGTCCGCCGTGTAGAGCACCGTCTGCCGGTTCTCGCGCTGCACCAGCAATATGGACTCCATGTCCACGAACACCACGCCGTCGCGCGAGCGGATCATCAGCTTGCCCGGCCGCTTTTTGCGCACGGGCGCGGGCTGCGCCACGGCCGCCTCCTGCCGCGCGCCGCCGCCCAGCAGCACGCGGATGCGCCCCAGCGTCTCCAGCACGCGCTCGTTTTTGAAGGGCTTGACCAGGTAGTCGAACGCGTACACCGAGAAGGCCTCCTCGCGGTAGCCCTCGTGCGCCGTGGCGAAGATCAGCGCCGCGCGCGGGTCCATGTCCTGCATGCGCCGCGCGGCCTCCACGCCGTCCATCACGGGCATCTCCACGTCCAGGAACACCACGTCGGGCCGCAGCTGCTCGAACAGCTCCAGCCCCTCCTGGCCGTTGACGGCCTCGCCCACCATCTCAAAGCCCTCCGCGCGCTCCACCAGCTTGCGCAGCACCAGCCGCATGCCCGGCTCGTCGTCGCAAATCAGCACGCGCAGCGTCTTATCTGCCATACGTCCTCCCAGTCCTCCTGCGCCGCGACACCGGCGCGTCCAGTATTTCCTTTAGGATCACGGCCTGACGCAGCTGCGCCGCCGTCACCGACGGTCGCCCGTCCGCGCCCGCCTTGCGCTCCAGCACCGTCTCCTCGGGCGCCTTCCAGTCCAGGTTGCCCGCCGTGTGCGCGTTCTCCTTCGCCCGCAGCGCGCCCAGGTCCACCTTTTTGAGCCGCTCGCCGTGGAAGCCCGGCGCGTGGCCCTCCCTGCCCTCGTCCGACGCCGTGCCCTCCCGCGAGAGGTACACCGGCGCTGCGGGCAGCGATCCCGCCGGCCGGGGCGGCTTTTTCCCGGGCAGCGCGCTGGAGAGGTGGATCTGCCCGCCGGGGGCCGCCGTCATCGCCCGCGCCGCGTCAAACGCGTACTGCGCCGCCTGCACCGACGGATTGGCCTGCTTCACAGCATTTCCAAACGCCTGCGCGACCGGGCGCTTCACCTGCTGCTCCTGCTTTCTTTCCTTTGCCGCCGCAATCTTTTTGCCCAGCACAAACAGCAGAACCGCGATCACGATCACCGCGAACATGGAATCGGCAAACACCTTCTCCGCGCCCTCCGTTCCGAACCCGAACAGGTAATCATACTTGTTCATCACGCCCGATCACCTCCGCGTCTGCGCCTGCTCACCAGCAGCCTGATCGCCAGCCCGGCGACGCACAGCAGCGCCACGGCGGCCGCGCCCATCCAGCCGGACAGGCCGTTCATCACCGCTTCAAACGCATCATAGAAAACATAAAACAACACGTCCGCATCCCCTTTCGTTCAGGAAAATCCTTCCCCCCGTTTCCGGGAGGAAGGCTCCTTCAGGGTCGATTTATCGCCTTACTGCTTACTTCTTTTCCTCGGCCGCAGGCATGCCGCCCTTGCCGATGGCGTCGCGCATCTGCGTGTCGGCGATCACGTTCTGCATGTTGTAGTAATCCATCACGCCCAGCTTGCCCTCGCGCAGCGCCTCGGCCATCGCCAGCGGCACCTCCGCCTCGGCCTCGACCACCTTGGCGCGCATCTCCTGCACCGCGGCGATCATTTCCTGCTCGTGCGCAACGGCCATCGCGCGGCGCTCCTCCGCCTTGGCCTGCGCGATGCGCTTGTCGGCCTCGGCCTGATCGGTCTGCAGCTGCGCGCCGATGTTGCGGCCCACGTCCACATCCGCGATGTCGATGGACAGGATCTCAAAGGCCGTGCCCGCGTCCAGGCCCTTGGCCAGCACGGTGCGCGAGATCATGTCGGGGTTTTCCAGCACCAGCTTGTGCGTCTCGGCAGAGCCGACGGTGGTGACGATGCCCTCGCCGACACGCGCGATGACGGTCTCCTCGCCCGCGCCGCCGACCAGCCGCTCGATGTTGGCGCGCACCGTGACGCGCGCCTTGGCCCGCAGCTCGATGCCGTCCTTAGCGATGGCCGCCACCACGGGCGTCTCGATGACCTTGGGGTTTACGGACATCTGCACGGCCTGCAGCACGTCGCGGCCCGCAAGGTCGATGGCCGCCGCGCGCTCGAACACCAGGTCGATGTCGGCGCGCTGCGCGGCGATCAGCGCGTTGATCACGCGGTCGACGTTGCCGCCGGCCAGGTAATGCGCCTCCATCTTGTTGATGGAGATGTCAAGACCCGCCTTGGTGGCCTTGATGAGCGGATAGACCAGCTTGGAGGGCGTGATGCGCCGGATGCGCATGCCCACCAGCGTAAAGATCTTGATCTTCACGCCCGAAGCCATCGCCGAGATCCACAGCCCCACCGGGAAGAACGAGAAGAAGATCGCCAGCGCCACAATGATGACCACCAGCACCGCAAATGCAATGATGACCTGTTCCATACTCCATTATCCTCCTCTATAAGCCTTACACAGCCTGACGGCTGCGCACCGTCACACCGGGCGCACCACGATCTTGCGCCCCTCGACCTTGACCACGCGCACGCGCACGCCCGCCTCGATGCACTCGCCCTCGGCCAGCACCTCGAGCTTGACGCCCTCGAAGTCCGCCGTGCCCACGGGCCGAAGCATCGTCGTCACCACGCCCTCGTGCCCGAGAAAGAAGTTCAGATCCGCGCCCGACGTAAAGCCGTCGTCCCGGCGCGCCGCCTCCTTGAGCACCAGCGGCGTCCTGGCCAAAGCTCCCTTGGACGCCGACCGCATCGCGATGGCGAACAGCAGGCACAACACCAGCACGATGATGATGGTCAGCAGCAGCCCTTCCAGCAGGCTGTCCGCCGCCACGATCACGCCGATGAGCAGCAGCGCCAGCCCCGAGATGCCCGGCACGCCGAACCCCGGCGTGAACAGCTCGATGGTCACGCACACGAACCCCAGGATCAGACACACCGCCGCCGGCCAGTTGAGCGAGATGATCTCCAGCAGTTCCATGCCCATCCCTCCTTGTCTTTCACATTTTCTGCCCTGAGTATACCACACCCCGCCCGATTTGTCTCCCCCCGCCGTCCCAATTATCGCCCTCCCGGATCCAAATGTCCCCCGCAGCGCCCCAAACCGCTGCGCAGTGCAAAGGGGACGGTTGGGGGGGATGACCCTCGCGCCCCCACCCCGTAAAGGGGCAGGGGCGCGAGGGTCTATGGTTTCCTCGACGGAAACCGGGAGCCCACGCCCGGGGTTTCTGTCCTAGCCAAATGCAGTAGGCGTGCAGCGTAGGATGAGCTCCCCCCAGCACCCAGCCTCCCCAAACCGCCCAAAATCCTCCCCCTTGAGGGTTCACCCGAAGGGACGAAGCCCTGGAGCATGAGCGTTTCTCCATGAACAGTCCGGTGGACTGTTTATGGAGAATAAGCCATGCGCAACACCGGAACAGGCCGAAGGACTGGTTCGGTGCGCAGTATGAGGTGTCCCCCCCCCCGTGCACCCGAGCCGCCCCAGACCGCCCCAAAAGCCTTGCCCTTGAGGGGAAGGTGGCAAGCCGTAGGCTTGACGGATGAGGTGTCCCCCAGCACCCGAGCCGCCCCAGACCGCCCCAAAAGCCTTCCCCTTGAGGGTTCACCCGGAGGGGCGAAGCCCTGGAGCATGAGCGTTTCTCCATAAACAGTCCGGTGGACTGTTTATGGAGAATAAGCCATGCGGAACACCGGAACAGGCCGAAGGGCTGTTTCGGTGCGCAGGGGGGAAGGTGGCAAGCCGTAGGCTTGACGGATGAGGTGCCCCCCAGCACCCAAAACATCCCAGACCGCCCAAACCCCTACTCCTTCGCCCCCCAAAAACCGCATCCCTCCGACCCTCCCATATCCGGGAGCAGCCGGAGGGTTCATCCATCCCTTCCTATTCTTCCGTCCAACCGCTTTCCCGCGCCAGCTGCCCGAACCGCATCACGTCCCTCTCATATACTTCCCGCAGCGACGGGTTGTACACGATGCTCGCCGGGTGGTACAGCGGAAACACCCGCCCCGCCTCGCACGCCGCCAGCTCGCCGTGTACCTGCCCGATCACCACGCCATTCCCCATCAGCGCCCGCAGCGGCACGTTGCCCAGCGTCACGATCACCTCGGGGCGCAGCACCTCCAGCTCGCGCCGCAGCCAGGGCAAAAACAGCCCCACCTCCTCGCGCGTCGGCGTCCGGTTGCTCGCCCGCCCCTTTTCCGACACCTTCACCGGCCGGAACTTCACCGCATTTGTGATGTACAGCTCCGCCCGCCGCAGCCCCGACATCTCCAGAAACGCGTCCAGATTGCGCCCCGCCTTGCCCACGAACGGCTTGCCAAGCAGCGTCTCCTGCTCGCCCGGCGCCTCGCCCACCAGCACGATGCGCGCCTGCGCGTCCCCGTCGCCAAACACATACACCTTCCGGTCCGGCGCGTACAGCGCGTCAAAATACGCCGCGCACTCCCCGTTCAGCTTCTCCAGCCTCGCCCGCTTCTCCATCTCTCCAACCATCCTCCAAAACCTCGCTCATCTTCTTCATATTATAACCCGAATCGCTCCGCGCACCCCCAAAAGCCTTCCCCTTGAGGGGAAGGTGGCAAGCCGTAGGCTTGACGGATGAGGTGTCCCCAGCGCACCCAAGCCACCCCAGACCGCCCCTTCGCACTCCGCCCCGGCGCGCCGCACACACCGCACCCGGCGCCGCACCACACACCCGTGCGGCGCCCCCGCGGCCGCCCGCAGGCGGCCGCGGGCCCGTCACTTCCGCACGCCGATCTCCTCTTCCTTGGCCCGCAGCGCCTTCAGATCCGCCCAAGCCTCGCGCTTCTTCTCCCCGGTCTGGTCGCGCAGCAGCGCGCTGGGGTGATAGGTCGGCAGCATCCACACGCCCTTGCGCTGCGTCCACTGCCCCCGCTCCCGCGTGATGCGGATGTCCGGCCGGATGATGCTGCGCGCCGCC
>JAXEXP010000137.1:0-23652 GCA_034113365.1 Candidatus Spyradocola sp. | reverse complement strand
ATGATGTTCTGCGCGAATCTGGGGCAGCCGCTCAAGCCTCTGGCGCGCGTGGCGTCCGGCGGCGAGCTGTCGCGCATCATGCTGGCCTTCAAGGCCATCGCCGCAGACATGGACGATGTGGGCACGATGGTGTTTGACGAGATCGATACCGGCATCAGCGGGCGCATGGCGCAGGTGGTGGGCGAGAAGATGGCTGCCATCGGGCGCAGCCGTCAGGTCATCTGCGTGACGCATCTGCCGCAGATCGCGGCGCTGGGCGACAGCCAGCATCTGGTGGAAAAGCACTCCACCGACGAGCGCACCGTGACCAATGTGCGCACGCTCAGCTTTGAGGAACGCGTGCAGGAGCTGGCCCGCATGGTGGGCGGCGCGGCGCAGACCGAGGCTACGCTGTCCCATGCCAGGGAGATGCTGAATATGGCGGCAGCGCTGCGCGCTTCCCATTCGATTTAACCGTTATTTAACATTTAATTTGCAATAACAAAAAATTGCGATTTTTACACATTTGTTCACGGAATGTTATCCTCTTTCTGTACATTTTGGGAAGGAATGAGGAGAATTCCGTATTTTTTTCCGCAAAAGGAGAATTATGGTGAAAAATGCGTAAAGTTGAAACGGTTTGGGCATGCTGAGAACTGAAATGTCCATATTGATTGTTTAATTTGGTTGGTATAAAATAAATCGGTAGGTTTCGTTAATCTTGTCTAAAGGTACGCAGACCACGGAAGAAGAGTACGGAGGGTAACATGACGCGTGAAGAATTCATAAAGAAAAAGATCAAGGAAAAAGGCATGACGCTCAAGGATTATGCTCGGATGATCAACATGCCTTACTCCACGCTGCTTTCCATGCTGGCAGGTAACCTTGGAGGTGCTTCGCTGGATAATGTGATCCGCATTTGCAATGGGCTGGATACCAGCATCGGCACGATGCAGTCCGCCCAGATGAATGCAGGCGTGGAAAATTCGCTGGCCGACCTGAGCGAGCGCGAAAAGAAACTGGTCATGCAGTATCGCAGCGCCGGCACCATGCAGGAAGCTGTTGACAAACTGCTGGACATCCAATAGGCCGAAACTTCCACAGGGCCAAAGCCCGCAAAGAATATGACCATTCATCCCCTACAAATGACCAACAGCCGATAAGTTGCCAGAATAACTCGACTCTGATTGCCGCACCTTAATCGTGAAAACGAGCAAACGAGGTGTGGAGCATGAAAGCAAAACGGGTGCTGGGAGGGATGTTGGCAGCCGCTTTGATCGCGCTGAACTTTGTTCCGTCCGTTCAAAGCATGCGCAATATCCCGGAACTTATTCATTTGACGCAGGGGCAGGAGAAGTCATATTCTTTTTTTCTGCCCGTAAAGGTGGAGGTGGAGCAGGAGGGCGCGTGCGTCTCTTCCTCTACGGATGAGACGCTGGGGTCGTGCAGCCCCACGCTGACGACGCAGGATGTGGGCAGCACACGGGTGACCTTCCGGCTGCTGGGCTGCATCCCGCTGCGGACGGCGACGGTCCAGGTGGACGATGAGCGCGTGCTCATCCCCGGCGGGCAGAGCATCGGCCTTACGATGTTCACAGACGGCGTGTTCATCGTGGACTGCGCGAGCGTCTACCGCGCGGACGGCACGGCGGCATATCCTGCGCGCGAGGCGGGACTGACCTCGGGCGACTGCATCACGGGCGTCGGAGGAAAGGGCGTGGACTCCATGCAGGCGCTGATGGAGGCGGTGCACAGCTGCGACGGCCCGCTGGAAGTGGAATATGTGCGGGACGGAAAGACACGGCGCACCACCGTCACGCCGGCGGTGGATGAGTCGGGAGAGAAGCGGCTGGGCGTATGGGTGCGGGATTCCACCGCGGGCATCGGCACGCTGACGTTCGTGGACCCGCAGACCGGCGCCTTCGGCGCGCTGGGGCATGCGGTGACGGATCAGGACACCGGCAAGGTGCTCCCCATCCGCAGCGGAGAGGTCTACCTCTCTGAGATCATCGACGTCAAAAAGGGCTCCAGAGGCGAGGCAGGCGAGCTGCACGGCGTGTTCACCGGCGGCTGGAACTCGGCCTTTACGCTGAAAAAGAACACGGAATTCGGCGTTTACGGCACGGCGGAAAAGCAGATCACAAACGCGCTCTACCCGCAGGGATTGCCCATCGCGGCGCAGTCCGAGATTGAAGCAGGCCCGGCGACGCTGCTGACCACCATCGACGGCAGCGGCGTGCGCGAGTTCGCCTGCCGTATCGTCCGGGTGAACCCGCAGCTGACGGCCGCGCCGCGCTCCATGGTGGTGGAGATCACCGACCCCGAGCTGCTCGCCGCCACGGGCGGTATCGTGCAGGGCATGTCAGGGAGTCCGATTATTCAGGATGGGAAGCTGGTCGGCGCGGTGACGCATGTTCTTGTGAATGACCCGACACGGGGGTACGGGATTTTTATAGAGAATATGCTGGATGCGGCGGGGTGAATTTTTGACAGGGGCAGATTTTGCCCCTGTCTTTTTTCACAATTGTATGCTATAATAAATGCATCAAACTCAAGGGGAAGTGACGGATATGAGTACACTACAAGCCCGAATCTATGCTGAAAAATGGTTTGAGCTCGCAATAAATAAAAATAAGCTGGCGGACTTTGTGATAGGATTATCGCCTTATGCGGAACATAGGTCGGACGGCGGTGAAATTCCCATGCCGTTATTGGGCCCTAATGCAGAGGTTTTGTATGATTGCCATGCAGAAAATAAAGATGCTCATTTTGACACCGATGTGCAAAACGCTGTTCTTCAAATTGTGGAAGACAATGGCAATGATGCCTACGTTTTGCTTCATGCTCTCATATTTATTGTGACACAACTTGCATATGAGAAAAGAGGAGCTGCGACATTTGCATTGGATTGTCCAAAGCTTCTTGATGCAATCAGGAGGAAACTGACGAAAAACGAAAAGAAGCTTAGTAAAGAAAACGGCAGCGAGGAATTGTGGGATTTGATTGAATTTTATGACCGTCTTTTGTGTGAGCAATACAATATGATTTCCGTCTTTTGATGATATGTGGCAGCCATGCATTCCTGGTGCATGGCTGTTTTGCGCCTAAAAAATGTTGTCCCTAATGACAATCACCCGGGAGCGGCAGTCCCATCATTCAGGATGGGAAACTGGTGGGTGCAGTAACGCATATGCTGGTGAATGATCCGACGCGGGGTTACGGCATCTTTATAGAGAACATGCTGGAGGCAGCGGCGTAAACGCAGGACGGGACTTGCTCCCGTCGTTTTCTTTTGGTAGAATTATGGCAAACGAGAGGATCGTGTTGCTATGAAACGAAACCTCATGATGGAAGAACTAAAGGCCTTCGTGGCTGGTGCGGACTTTCCCTGGGCAGTCTGCGGAGGATATGCGTTGGATCTGTTTTTAGATAAAGACACCCGGACGCACGGCGATATCGATGTATGTGTATTTGAAAAGGATCGGCCCGCTATTCTGCACTACATGCTGAGCCGTGATTGGACTGTGTACGAGTTTCGAGGTCAGGGAAAGGTGCGGCCGCTGGACGGTACAGATTTAAGCGAACCCGGACGGAATCTGATGTGCCTAAAAGAGGATTGTCAATTGGTGAGGTTCTACCCTTGCGAAGAAGAAGGCGCACTGTATCATCAATTCCTTCATATTGGGCTTGCGTCATTGAATTATCTCGAATTTTTGTTCAGCACAACTGACGATGGCTTTCTTTTGTTTGACAGAAATAGAGGACTTGCGCGGTCTTTGTCACAAGCCATCCTTTCACGAGATGGCATCCCTTATCTTGCACCGGAAATCGCTCTGCTGTATAAAGCATCAAATGCAGACAATCCGGATTACCAGTTTGATTTTGCACAAACCTTTCAGAATTTGGACGACGAGCAGAGAGCGTGGTTTTCAAAAGGCATGAACGCATTGTATCCCGAAGGACATCCATGGAATGGTGTGGAGAATTGAGAAGAGGGGAGGAATTTGGGAATGTTGGATGGTGAGGTCGCGCGATACCGTCGGCAGCTGCTGGATTTCGGCATGAGGGCGCCGAGCGGCGGGGATGAACCGGAGTGCCGTTTTTACAAGCCGGTAACGGAGCTTACGGCGTTTATTGTAAACCTGCACAGCAGCGCGGAGGGCGTTGCGGTGGTGTACGGCTATGCGTCGACGGCCTTTACGCGGATGATCGGGGACGAGAACGCGTTGGAAACGCTGGGCGTTGCGGACTGGGAGATCACGATCCGCGAGAAGGTCGTCATCCGTGATGAGATGGAGGAAGGCGGCGCGCGGGCGCGGGTCGCGGCGATGTACGAGCGGTATCTGCATACGGAAAAGGAGGAACTGCTGGCCTGCGCCAAGGCAAAGCGCAGCGAATTCATCCGCAGGTTCGCGGTGAGGCTCAAGCCCATGGGGTTTCTCAAGAAAGGCAACACCTGGACAAAAGCGCTGGAAAACGACTGCGTGGCCGTGTTCAATGCGCAGAAGTCTGGGTTTTCCGACGAGTATTACTTCAATATCTATATACGGAAGATGAAGCAGGGTGACTATGCGGTGTGCTATAACGCACGCGTCGCGCCTGAGGGCATGAGCCCGATGGACTGGCAGTTGGTGGACGAAGTGGTGCTGGACGGGTTTCTGGACGACACGGTCGTGCCTGCGATGGAGCGGATTCTGCATACGCCGCTGCAGGAGCTGGGCGCAATGCCCGACCTGTGGATAAACTGCTATTTCGGTCGCCATCTGTGCAGCTCATGCTGGGTGGAGAAAAATCTGTGGGAATCCATGGAGGGCTGAAAGTGTCCCCTGCAATTCCTGCGATGAGCAATATGAGGCAGTGGAGGTGAAGCGGATGCGCATCTGCATTTGCAGGCGGAATCTGGAGCTGGCGTCTGCGGCGCGGACGGCATTGCATGACTGCGGAGCGCATCGCGTGGTCGGATGCTTTGGGGCAAACGATGCGGATGCGGCGGCGCTGCGCGCGACGGGCGCGGATGCGTTTGTGCTGGACTGCGCCATGCCCCGGGTGGACGGTGTGCAGCTGGCGCGCGCGCTGGCCCCGGCGCCCTGTGTGCTCATCGCGCCGGGAGGGGTGGTGCGCGCGCCGGTGAACGCCGTGTGTATAGACGGCTTGGAGCAGCTGGGCGACGCGCTGGCGCGCATCGCACGGCGGGAGCTGCCGAAGGAACTGCGAAACGCCATCGAGCGGGAGCTGCTGGAGCTGGGGTTTCGCCCGCAGACGCGGGGATTTGCGCAGCTTAGGCGTGCGCTGGAGCTGGTGATGGCCGAGGAGGGCGCGCTAAATGACGTCAAGAGCCGCGTGTACGCGCCGATTGCGAGCGCGTGCGGATGCAGCGCAGCCTGCGTGGAGCGGAACCTGCGCTATGCGATCGAGTGCGCCTGGGTGCACGGGGATCTTACCGCGCTGCAGCAAAGGTTCGGGTACACCATCGACAAGGAACGGGGCAAGCCCACCAACCGCGCGTTTTTGGCGCAGATCTCGGAACATATCCGGCTGAACGGCGCATAAGCTTCCCGTAAGGGGGGATGTGCATGAGAGGAACGGAGCGTGCGGTGCGGCACATCGCGCGGCATCGCTGGGCATACCTGGCGGCGATATTTCTGCTGATCGCTGCGGCCACCTGCGGCGTGCTGACGGGCGCGGAGGCAGAGGGCGCGGAAGGATTTGCCGTCAGCCTGGACGTGTGGCATTTGCTGCGGCTCATCGCGGGGGAGACGGTGTGCGTGCTCTCGCTGTGGCTGATGTGCATGCACCCGTTCGGTTGTGCGCTTGCGGCGGCGCTGCTGGCGTACAAGGGCTTTGCGGTGGGGTACTGCTGGGGCTGGTGGCGCGCTGCGTTTGGCTGGAGCGGTGCGGCGTCGTTTTTCGTTGCAATGCTGCCGCAGGGGCTGCTCTCTTTGGGCGGCTACGCCTACGGCTGCTGCGTGGCGAGCAGCGCGGCGCTGCGCATCGACCGCCTGTCGCGCGCGGAGCTGCTGCGGCTGCTAGTGAGCGTCTGGGTGATCCAGCTGGTGAGCGTGCTGCTGCGCTGCATCGGGTGCGTATGGATGCGATGAATCTTACGAAAGTGGGGAGAACTACATGGAAAAGAGAGCCATTGTGATCGTATTGGACAGTTTGGGGATCGGCGCGCTGCCCGACGCAGCCGCGTTTGGCGACGAGGGGAGCAACACGCTGGGGCACATCCTGGAGCGCATGCCCGAACTGCGCATCCCCAACCTGCGCGCGCTGGGGCTGGGGCGGCTGATGGGCGCGCAGGACGCGGTGCGCGAGGATGCGGGCTACGGAAAAATGCGCGAGCGCTCCCGCGGCAAGGACACCACCACCGGGCACTGGGAGATGAGCGGTGTGATCCTGGACAGGCCCTTTCCCACCTTCCCGCACGGATTTCCCGAGGAATTTCTCAGGCAATTTTCCAAGCGGGTGGGGCGGCCGGTGATCGGGAACTGCACGGCGTCGGGCACGGAGATCATCCAGCGGCTGGGCAGGCAGGCGGTGGAGGAAAAGGCGCTGATCGTCTATACGTCGGCGGACAGCGTGTTCCAGATCGCCGCGCACGAGGAGATCGTGCCGGTGGAGGAGCTGTATGAGATTTGCAGGACGGCGCGGGGCATGCTCACTGGGGAGATGGCGGTGGGGCGCGTGATCGCGCGGCCCTTTGTGGGGCAGGACGGACAGTACGTCCGCACCGCAAACCGGCGGGATTTTTCGCTGGAACCCACCGGGCGCACCATGCTGGACGCGGTGAAGGACGCGGGCAAGGATGTGCTGTCCGTCGGCAAGATCTACGACATTTTTGCAGGGCGCGGCGTGACGCAGGCGCATCTGACGCACGGAAACGCGGAGGGCGAGCGCAAGACGCTGGAATTGATGGCGGAGGATTTTTCCGGGCTGCTGTTCGTCAATTTGGTGGATTTTGACATGCTGTACGGCCATCGGCGCGACGTGGCGGGCTATGGTCATGCGCTGGAGCACTTTGACGAGACGCTGGGGCGGCTGCTGGCGATGCTGCGGCCGCAGGATCTGCTCATCGTAACGGGCGACCATGGCTGCGACCCGGCGTTTGCCGGCACGGATCACACGCGCGAGTATGTGCCGGTGCTGATGGCGGGCGGCGCGCGCGGGCCGCTGCCCGAGCGGGAGACCTTCGCAGACGTTGCGGCCACGGTGTGCAGGCACCTGGATGTGCCGTGGAATGTCGGCTCGCCCATGTGCTGACGCATATTTCCCTTCCGTTGGGACTAAACATAGTCTCAGACGGGAGGGATTTTTTATGCTGAAACGCTGCCTTGCCGGGCTGCTCGCGGCCCTGTTTCTGCTGCTTCCCATTGCGGCGCGCGCGCAGAGCGCCCCATTGGAGAGCGAACTGCCCTTTGAGGCCGACGCGGCGTCGGTGCTGCTGCTGGATGCCCGCACCGGCACGGTGATCCTGGAGCAAAACGCGGACGAACACCGACCCGTGGCCAGCATCACCAAGCTGATGACCATGCTGCTGGTGCTCGAGGCGCTGGACGAGGGCAAGATCGCGCTGGACGACCAGGTGACGGTGTCCAGCGAGGCGGCGGGCATGGGCGGCTCGCAGGCGCTGCTGGATGCGGGCGGCGTCTATCCGCTGTCCGAGCTGCTGAAATCCTTGATCGTGGCGTCGGCAAACGACTCGGCAGTGGCGCTTGCGGAGCTGCTGGGCGGCAGCGAGGACAACTTTGCGGCGATGATGAACCAGCGCGCGGAGCAGCTGGGGCTCAAGGACACGCACTACGTCAACGCCTCCGGGCTGCCCGCGGAGGGGCAGTACACCACGGCGCGCGACGTGGCGGCGCTCTCGCGCGAGGTGCTCAAGCACCCGACGTATTTCAACTATTCGAGGATCTGGATGGATGAGATCAAGCACAAAAACGACCGCGTGACGCAGCTGGTCAACACCAACCGGCTCATCCGCTTCTACGACGGCGCGGACGGCGTTAAGACGGGCTCGACGAGCGAGGCCAAGTTCTGCATCAGCGCGACGGCGCAGCGGGGCGGCGAGCGCTTCATCGCGGTAGTGCTGGGCGCGCCCACGAGCGCCAAGCGCTTTGAGCTGGCGCAGAAGCTGCTCACCTATGCGTTTGATCACTACAGCACGAACACGCTTCTGACCGCAGGCCAGACGGCGCGCGAGGGCATTCCCGTCAAGGGCTCCCGGAGCAAGCAGGCGAGCGTTGCGGCACAGAGCGACCTGAGCGTGCTGTGCAAGAAGGGCGAGGAGGGAAGCGCGGAGCTGGCGCTCAGCCTGCCCGAGGCGCTCAAGGCGCCGCTGGAGAAGGGGGATGTCGTGGGCGAGGCCGTCGCGGTCAAAAACGGCGAGGAACTGGCGCGCGTGCCGCTGGTGCTGGAACAGGACCTGGATCAGAACAGCCTGTGGGGCAGCATCTGCGACGTGCTGACGGGCTGGATGAAGTCCGCGCAGGCGGATGATGCAGAGGCCAAATAGTTGGATGAAAATAAATTTCTCATTCGCGTATAAAGGGTCTTTTCAATAGGGGTAAAGTATGTTAAAATAACGTTATAGGTTCTTTGGGCATTACACACAAAGGAGGAACTACCCAGTATGAAAGATTATCAAACCCAGAATATTCGCAATATTGCGATTGTCGGCCACGGCGGCGAAGGCAAGACCACGCTGACCGAAGCGCTGCTGTGGACCACGGGTGCGATTGACCGCATGGGCCGCGTTGAGGATGGCAGCACCGTTTCGGATTACGACGCCGAGGAAATCAAGCGCCAGTTCTCCATCAGCACCTCCGTCGCCCCTGTCGAATGGAAGGATACCAAGATCAATTTCATCGATATTCCCGGCTACTTCGACTTCATCGGCGAGATGATGGGCCCCCTGCGCATCGTGGATGCGGCGCTCATCGTGGTGGGCGCGGTCACGGGCCTGTCTGTCGGCGCGGAGAAGGCCATGGCCTATACCTCCAAGCACTCCATCCCGCGGGCCATCTTCGTCAACTCCATGGATCGCGAGCACGCGAATTTTGACAAGGTCGTGGCGCAGCTGCAGGAAAAGTATCAGACCGCCATCTGCCCCGTCATGCTGCCCATCTACGAGGGCGAGAAGTTCATCGGCTACTCTTCGCTGGTGACGGGCAAGTCCTACCGCTACCTCGACAAGTACTCCAAGGAGGTCGAGACCTCTCCCGAGATGCAGGAGAAGATCGAGGCCATCTGGGAGCAGGTGACCGAGGCCGCCGCCTCTGCGGACGACGAGCTGATGGAAAAGTACTTTGAGACGGGCGAGCTGACCGATGAGGAGAAGCTGCTCGGCCTGCGCAAGGGCATTGCGGCGGCGACCATCACGCCCGTGTTCTGCGGCGCGGCGCTACCGGCGCTGGGCATCGACAACCTGCTCAACTTCATCGTGAGCCTCATGCCCTCTCCCGCCGAGAAGGCCTTCAACAAGCGCGGCACCAACCCCAAGACCAACGAGCCGGCCGATCGCGCCTGCTCCGTAGACGAACCCTTCTCCGCGCAGGTGTTCAAGACCCTGGCCGACCCCTTCGTGGGCAAGATCTCGCTCATCAAGGTGGTCTCGGGCGTGCTGACCCCCAACACCCAGTTCGTCAATGCGAACAACGAAAAGATCGGCAAGGCGGGCTCCGTCTCCGTGATGTGCGGCAAGAAGCTGACGCCTACCTTCAAGCTCATCGCGGGCGACATCGGCGTGCTGACCAAGCTCAACGACACCAAGACCGGCGATACGCTGTGCGATCCCGTGCATCCCATCGTGTTCCCGTGGGTGACCTACCCCGAACCCTGCTACTCCATGGCCATTCAGGCCAAGAAGAAGGGCGAGGAGGACAAGATCATGCAGGGCTTGCTGCGCCTTGCCGAGGAAGATCCGTCCTTCCGTCTGGAGAAGCCGGTGGAGACCGCCGAGACCATCATTTCCGGCCAGGGCGAGATGCAGCTGGATGTCACCGTCAAGAAGCTGGCCTCCAAGTTTGGCGTGGAGTGCGTGCTCGTCGATCCCAAGATCCCCTATCGCGAGACCATCCGCAAGTCCATCGACGCCGAAGGCCGCCACAAGAAGCAGACCGGCGGTCACGGCCAGTTTGGTCACTGCAAGATCCTCTTCGAGCCCATCTACGAGGATGACGGCCCCGATTTCGAGTTTGTGGACAACGTCGTGGGCGGCGTCGTGCCGCGCGCGTTCATCCCCGCGGTAGAAAAGGGCCTGCGCGAGAACATCGTCAAGGGCGTGCTGGCGGGCTACCCCATGGTCAAGATCCGCGCCACGCTGCACGATGGCTCCTATCACCCCGTCGACTCGTCTGAAATGGCGTTCAAGACCGCTGCGCGCCTGGCGCTCAAGAAGTGCCGCGAGGCCGATCCCGTGCTGCTCGAGCCCATCTATTCGCTGGATATCGTGGTGCCCGATGAGTACATGGGCGACATCATCGGCGACATGAACCGCCGCCGTGGCCGCATCCTGGGCATGAACCCCGCCGAGGAAGGCCAGGAAGTCGTGGTCGAAGTGCCGCTGTCCGAGATCTTCAAGTACGCCACCGACCTGCGCGCCATGACCCAGGGCAGAGGCTCCTTCTCCAAGACCTTTGTCCGCTACGAGGAAGTGCCCGCGAACGTCGCGCAGAAGATCGTTGCTGCGGCCAACCTGCAGGACGACGACGAATAATCAGCAAAATCAGGGGGAATCTCCGACAATACCGGGGATTCCCCTTTGTTTTTAGGGAGGAGACTATGGACAGAGAACTGAAGGATTTCCGTGGTGTGGCCTGTGTATACCGCGCAGGCGAGCCCGTGTTTTCCTGTGCGCAGGGCTTTGCCGACCGGGCAAACGAGCGCGCAAACCGCCTGGACACGCGCTTTCCCGTCGCATCGGGCAGCAAGGGCTTCGTGGGCATGGGCATTCTGCGGCTCATCGAGGAGGGCAAGCTGTCTCTGGACACGCGGCTGGGCGATGCGGTGGATTTTGACCTGCGCGCCATTGATCCGGACGTCACGGTGGAGCAGCTGCTGACGCACACCTCCGGCGTGCCGGACTACTTCGACGAGTCCGTGATGGAGGATTACGACGAGCTGTGGATCGACTTCCCCTGCTACAAGATCCGCAAGTCCGCCGACCTGCTGCCGCTGTTCATCGACAAGCCCATGATGTACCCGCGCGGCGAGCGCTTCCAGTACAACAACACGGGCTTTGTGCTGCTGGGACTCATCATCGAGAAGGCCACGGGGCAGATGTTTGACGAATACCTCCAGACGGCGCTGTTTGACCCCTGCGGCATGCGCGGCACGGGCTACTTTGAGATCGACCGCCTGCCCGGCAACTGCGCCAACGCCTACATGTGGGACAAGGCGCGCCAAGAGCTGTGCACCAACATATTCGCAGTGGACACCAAGGGCACGGGCGCGGGCGGCGCGTTCACCACGGCGGCGGACATGGACGCGTTCTGGCGCGGGCTGTACGGCGGCCGCGTCATCTCCCGGGAAATGATGGAAAAGGCGGCGAGCGTGCACGCGGAAGGCGAGGGCGGCGAGCGCTACGGCTACGGCGTGTGGGTGTCGGAATACGACGGAAAGATACTGCCGTCGCTGGAGGGGTGCGACCCGGGCGTGTGCTTCAAGAGCGAATATTTCCCGGACACGCAGACGTCCATCACGGTGCTGAGCAATTACGGCGACGACGTGTGGCGCTTGCACGAAATGCTGCGCGCGGAGTTTGTCCCGGCGAAACAATAGCAGCTGTGGCGCATACCCTGATTGCAGGGGGGATGCGCATTGGATACACTGCAAAGCTGTACGCTGAACTACCTGCGGGAGCTGGGCTGCACCTTTCGTGCCGCGCCGGAGGGCAATCTGTTCACGTTTTCCGTGCAGGGGAGGCGGGGCATTTACCCCGTGCTGCTCTACGCGCGCGAGCCCTATCTGGTGTGCCTGGCAAAGCTGCCGGACGCCATCCCGGACGAGAGCCGTCTGGAGGTGGCGGAGTACCTGCACCGCGCCAACTACGGCCTGCTGCTGGGCAGCTTTGAGATGGACTATGACCGGGGCGAGGTGCGCTACCGCACGGCGCTGCTGACGGAAGGCGCGTGTCCTGCGGAAGGCGTGCTGGATCGCTACATACAAATGCCCGCCGCGATGCTGGATCGATACGCGGCGGGCATTGAGGCGATCGTGTTGGAAGGGGAGATCGCGCAGGAGGCGCTTGCGCGGGTGGAGGAGGACTAGGGCGTGGAAATGCCGTCCTCCTTCTTTTTTTCTGCCGCGGAGGCGGCCCTGCGGCGCGCGATGTCATTGCGCACCAGCTCGTAGATGGCGCTCATCAGCGGGATGCCGATGAAGATGCCCGGGATGCCGAAGAAGCCTCCGCCCAGCACCACGGCCAGCAGCACCCACAGCCCCGAAAGGCCAATGGAATCGCCCACCACGCGCGGATAGATGAAGTTGCCCTCCACCTGCTGCAGCACGATGATGAACACGAGGAAGATCAGCGACTGCAGGGGATTGTCCATCAGGATGATGAAGGCCGAGGGGATAACGCCGATGAATGCGCCGATGATGGGAATGACTGCGGTGACGCCGACCAGTGTGCTGACCAGCGGCGCGTAGGGAAGACGCAGTATGCTCATGCCGATAAAGCACAGCAGCCCCAGAATCACAGCCTCGGTCAGCTGACCGCCAAGAAATTTGCGGAATTTATCGTTGACCAGCGCGGCTACGGGGAGCAGCTTTTTTGAGGCGCGGGGAGCGTAGGTGGTCAGCAGCGACTTGCATTGGCGAACCAGCTTATCCTTTGTGATGAGGAAATAAAAGGAGAGGAACAGCGCAATGACGCTGTCTGTGATGACGGAGGCCGCAGACGACGTGAAGGAAAAGAACTGCGGAGCGTATTTGGAGATCATGTCGGGGATGCCGGCAATGAACTTGCTCACCTCCTGCTGCAGGCGCGCGTCCAGCTCCAGCTCGGGCAAGTAGGTCTGCGTCCAATCCATCAGGTTCTGCTGGTAGGCAGGGAAACTGTCCACCAGCAGCTTGATGCTGTCGCGCAGCTGCGGGTAGAGCAGCGATACGGCGAGCACAACAACCGCAATAAACGTCAAAAACGAGAGCACCATTCCAGCCGTGCGGCACAACGTGTCTTTGAAGCGGAAGTTCAGCTTCTGAAAGATGCGCATGAACCAGCGCTCGTAGATGCGCATGGGCAGATTGACAAAAAATGAGATGACAATGGCGATCAGAATCGGGCGCAGCACGGCGCTGATGTGGGAGAATATGCCCAGCACGTCCTTCCAGTAGAGTACGATGCCCAGCGTAAGGCCTGCAAAGGAGATCAGAGCCAGCCACCTTCGCAGCCCCTTTTTCGGTTCATTCATTGCTTGTTCCCCTTGCCTTTCATGTGTTTCTCATAAATTGTGGTGCAGACGTCCACCATCTGCCGCATTTGGTAGAGCACGATGCTGCCGTAGGGCGCGCCCAGCACCTGCTCGACCGCATAGCGGTACAGCTCGAGGTATTCCAGTATTTTGGCGGTATCCAGGCGCTCTGCGTCGCCCAGCATCAGCCCGGCGATGGCGTCGGAAAAACTGCTGCCCAGCTGCAGCACCAGCATGCCCGTGCCCTCCGGGTAGGGCGTGATGAACTCCTGCGCCGCGACGCCTCCGCGCACGATGTCGTTGACCAGCGGCAGCATCAGCTCCATGGAGCGCTTTTTGAGCTTGTCGCGCATCACCAGGTTGTCCTCGCGGTAGGCGACGCGGATGAGCAGGCCCATGAAGTCCGCATTGCCGGGCTGCCACATGCCGTACTGGTCGAACATGGCGTTGAATTTATCCGCCCAGGCGCCAGGGCAGGCGTTGACAGCCTCCAGCGCCGCGCGGTAGGATTCCTCCGCCTTTTTATCGCAGATCGCCTGCAAAAGCGATTCCTTGCTCTCAAAATGGTGGTAAAAACCGCCCTTGGAAAGCCCAAGCGCGTGCAGTATGTCGCTCAGCGTGGTGCTCTCATAGCCCTTTTCATAGAACAGATCCTCTGCCACGCGGAGGATCTCTGCCCGGCGCAGCTCTCCTTTTCGCAAGTTTCTCCCCTCTTTCATAAGTTTACCTTTCAATAATTTTAAGATGGATACAGGGAGAAGTCAAGGAAAATGTACGTCTCGAAAAGAATACTTTCCAAATTCTGAAAAGAATGGTATACTATATGCGGCAGAAAAGTGCCGTGGGTTTCCTGATTTTTCTACATATAAAGATGGAGGTTTTGCCATGAGTGCGATCCTTGGATGGCTGTCGGCTGTGCTCTCGCCGCTGCTGCCGTCGGAAATTTACAGCAGGCTGGATTTTCTCTATAACGCAACCATTATTTGTCTGGGCGCGGGCATCATCGTGATGCTGCTTGCGGTCGTGTTTATGATCGCAGCCGTGCGCAGAAGCAAAAGGCGCGCGCTGAACGCATAAAACTGGCCGCGCCAGAAAGGAAACGGCGTCATGTCGATCTACCCCGCTTGGTTTCGGGCAATTCGTGCAGCCATCAAGCCCTTTTTTAAGAAGCTGGACGTGCAGGGCGCGGAATACATCAAGGAGCCCTGCGTCATTATCGCGCGCCACCTGAACAACTACGGCCCCGTTGCGGTGTATCTGTTCACACCGGCAGAATTTCATTTGTGGGCGTATCATGTGTTTCTTGAGAAAGAAACCTACTACAAGCAGATGACCGAGTACACCTTCCCCAAGCGCATGCATTTGCCCGGCTGGCTCTCCCGCGTGCTGGCGCGGCTGCTGAGTTGCTTTACGCCGAATCTGCTGCGAAAGATCGGACTGATTCCTGTCTACCGGGGAATGAAAGCGGTTCTCAAGACGATGGAGCTGAGCGTGGACGCGCTGGAGAAGGGCGAGAATGTGCTCATCATGCCCGATGTGGACTATGTGAGCCAGAGCGAAAACGTGGGCAAGCTGTACACCGGGTTTGTGCACCTGGGCAAGTTCTACTACCGCCGCACGGGAAAGCGGCTGCTCTTCGTGCCCATGTGCGTGAACAAGGCCAAGGGCGTCATGCGCATTGGCGAGGGCATCGCCTACGACCCTTCGCAGCCTCTTCCGGAGGAGCGCGACCGCATCGCCGCCTATCTGCAAAAGGAGCTGGAGGGCTGAGAGCCTGATGTAAAACGAAACGTCCGCCGGACAGACGGCGGGCGTTCTTTTACGCGTTTTTTGCGAAGAAAAGTTGTTTTGCCGATCCATAAGTGCTATACTACAATGCGAAATGAACCAAGAGGAGGACTCCCTATGAAACTGATGGTGTTCATACTCAACAAAGTGGAAGCGTTGGAGCCGCTGCTGACCTCCTTTGCCGATCACGGCATCGGCGGTGCCACGATCCTGAGCTCCACAGGCATGGCGCGGGCGCTCCACGCCTATGACGACGATTCGATCTTTGGTTCTCTGCGCGCGATTCTGGATCCTGAGCGCGAGGCCAACAAAACCATCATGACCGTGCTCAAGGACGAGCAGGTGGACGAGGCGCTGGCCGCCATCGAGGAGACGGTGGGCGATCTGAGCAAGCCCGATACAGGGATTGTGTTCACCGTGCCGGTGGATTTCATCAAGGGCATGCACAAGTAATACCGGAGGCAAACGAAAAAAATGAATATCCTGCTCTATCTGGCCTGCATACTGCTGTGCGGGCTTTGCTTTGGCAAGCTTGCAAAGTTTGCCCATCTGCCCAACGTCACGGGATACCTGGTCGGCGGCCTGATCATTGGCCCGTCCGTGCTTCGCCTGCTGCCGGCGGACGTAGTCACTGAGCTCAATCTCGTCTCGGAGATGGCGCTGGGCTTTATCGCGTTTTCTATCGGCACCGAGTTTAAGATGAGCTACTTCAAGCGCGTGGGCTTTACGCCGGTGGTCATCGCCATCACGGAGGGCCTGGGCGCGGTGCTGACGGTTGTGCTGGGGCTGGTTATCAGCGGCCAGGCGCTGCCCTTCTCGCTGGTACTGGGAGCCATCGCGTCGGCTACGGCGCCGGCGGCAACCATCATGGTCATCAAGCAATACAAGGCCAAGGGACCGGTGACCGAAACGCTGCTCTCTGTTGTCGCGCTTGACGACGCGGTTGCGCTGATTGCATTCGGCTTTGCCGTGACCATTGCAAAGACCATGACCTCCGCCGAGCAGACTAATGTGCTGCTGTCCATACTGGAGCCGCTCAAGGAAGTGGGGATATCGCTGCTGGCGGGCGCGGCGCTGGGCTTTGTGCTGGCCGTGCTGCTGCGCTTCTTCCACAGCCGCGGCAATCGACTGACCATTGCCATCGCGTTCGTATTCCTGTGCTCTGCGCTGGCGACGGTGCTGGATGCCTCCTCGCTGCTGATGTGCATGGCGATGGGCGCGATGTTCGTCAACTGCAGCAATGCCGCGCCCGACGTGATGAAGCTGGTGGACAACATCACCCCGCCCATCTTCATGATGTTCTTCGTAGTCAGCGGCGCAGGACTTCAGCTGTCCGTGCTGCCCACGGTGGGACTGGTTGGCATCATCTATATTGTGATGCGTGTGGTGGGCAAGATCGCAGGCGCCTGGTTCGGTGCAGCGGTGATGAAGGCGCCTCCTGCGGTCAAGAAATACCTTGGGCCGACGCTGGTGCCGCAGGCGGGCGTGGCCATCGGTCTGTCGCTGCTGGCACAGACTGTCGTGCCGGAGTACGCCGACGTCATCCGTGCGGTGGTGCTGTGCGGCACGCTGATCTACGAGCTGGTGGGGCCGTTGCTGAGCAAGATCGCGCTGACCCGCGCAGGCGAGATCGCGCCGAGCGCAAAGAAAAAGCCCTCCGCCCCGGCAAAGGCGTAGGCTTCACGGAAAATAAGGGTGCGTCACACAGGGGGCGCGCCCTCTTTTTGTTCCTGTTCCAGGCGTTTCTGCGCGTCCTTATACAGCCTTGCGGCGCGGCAGAGCAGCGCCTTTGCTTCGTCAACAGCATTCTGTTTCTCACTGGGCAGCGCGCCGCGCAGCTCCTCCAGCAGCTCAAGCCCGCGGTGCAGCGCGTCGTCGTTTTCGTCATAAAGCCCGTCGTACCAGTGCTTTTGCGTCATAGGCAGCCTCCCTTTGCGATGCGCTCCACCGCCAACAGCAGCGCGCGGATGTCGTTCATATTTGTAGTAAAGCCAAGGCTGGCGCGCACGGCGCCCTGCTCCAGCGTACCCAGCGCTTCGTGCGCCAGCGGCGCGCAGTGCAGCCCTGCCCGCACGCAGATGCCCGCGCGGTCCAGCGCGTCGGCGACCTCGCCCGAAGAGCGGCCAATTACATTGAAGGATAGAGTTCCCACTCTTGAAATTGCGTCCAAAGCGCCGTATACTTTGACATGTGGGATGTTGAGCAGCCCGCAGAGCAGCGCGTCGGTGAGCAGCAGCTCCTGACCGTGGATCTCAGCGCGGTGTTCCAGCGCGAACCGCGCGCCCTGACCGAGGCTTGCGATGCCCGGCGTGTTGAGCGTGCCGCTCTCGTAGCGCTCTGGGCGCTCCTCCGGCTGCGTCAGCAGGTGAGAGGAGGTGCCCGTTCCGCCCTCCTTGAGCGTATCCAGCGTCAGCGTGGGGCGGATGTAGAGCGCGCCGGTGCCCTGGATGCCCAGCAGGCCCTTGTGGCCCGGCATGGCGCACAGATCCACGCCCCATTCCTCTGGGTAGAGGGGCAGTATCCCCGCCGTCTGTGCGGCGTCCACGATGAGCAGCGCCTTGTGCATCTGACAGAGCACCGCGACCTGTTCGACGGGAATGATCTCGCCGGTGACGTTGTTGGCGTGCGGTACTACGACCAGGTCGGTGTGCTTGTCGATGGCCTCCAGCACGTCGGAGGCGATGCGCAGCTGGATCTTGCCCTCGGAGGCCAGGCGCTTTAAGGGGCGCAGCACCGAGTTGTGCGACCAGACCGTCGTCACCACGCGCATGCCCGGCCGGCACACGCCCTTGATGGCCAGATTGAGCAGATCCGTGCAGTTGCTGCCGAACAGGATGTCGTCGGGGTTGCGCACGTGCAGCAGCGCCGCCAGCGCCTCGCGCGCGTCCAGCACGATGCGCGCCGCCGCCAGCGACATCCGGTGGCCCGATCGGCCGGGATTTGCGCCCAGCACGCGCATGGTCTTTTCCACCGCCCTGTAAACGCTCTCGGGCTTGGGAAAAGAGGTCGCCGCGTTGTCCAGATAGATCATACTTCCTTCCTCCCGCACCTCTTTACGTGATGGATCGTATTCTAATATATGGCCGGGGGCCATGGTTTACGACGTCATGGGAGGGAATTTCATGGAGAGCTACGGCATTGCCGCCTTCCGTTCGCGCCAGGCCGTGCTGCGCTTTGACGATCAGATGCGCAGAGCGGGCCTGATTACGCATATCATCACCACGCCGCGCGCCGTGTCGATGGGCTGCGGACTGTCCGTCCGCTTCGACCGGTGCGCGATGCCCATTGCGATGGAGCTGCAGCGCAGCCACCCGTCGCCCAGCTTCATCGGCTTCTACATTGCTCAGCGGCAGGACGACAAAGTCCGCGTCACCCCGGTGAGGGGATAACCAAAACAGCTTTATGCAAGGAGGATGTCCGCAGTGACACAGAATGAACAGATACTGGCCGAGCTCCAGCGCCTCTATCCCGATGCGGCGCCGGAGCTGCACTTTACCAACCCCTACGAGACGCTGATCGCCACGATGCTCTCGGCGCAGTGCACCGACAAGCGCGTCAACATGGTGACGGAGACGCTGTTCCAGCGCTTCACCTGCTGCGCGGACATGGCGGCGCTCACGCCCGAGGAGCTGGAGCCGCACATCAAGCAGTGCGGGCTGTACCACAACAAGGCGAAGAACATCGTGGCGGCCTGCCGCGTCATCTGCGAGCAGTACGGCGGCGAAGTGCCCGGCGACTGGGACGCGTTGGTCAAGCTGCCCGGCGTGGGCCGCAAGACGGCGAACGTGGTATGGGCCAACGCATTTGGCGGGGACGCCATCGCGGTGGACACGCATGTGTTCCGCGTGTCCAACCGGCTGGGGCTTGCGGACGCCAAGGACGTGGAAAAGACCGAGCAGCAGCTGCAGCAGGCCATCCCCAAGTCCGACTGGTCCAAGGCGCACCACTGTCTGATCTTCCACGGGCGCAGGGTCTGCTCTGCGCGCGCGCCCAAGTGCGATGCCTGCACGCTGGCCGGACTGTGCAAGTATCACCAGAATGACGGTAAATAACGTAAAATTTTGCGCAAATGGCGGCATGTTTTGGCCGAATGGATTGCAAAACGCCGCGCAATCCTATATCATAGAAGGGCTGAAAACTGAAAGAACACGGAGAGTTTAGAGAATGTCATCTTCTTTTGTAGATGTGGTCAAGGTCAGGCTCAAGGCGGGCAACGGCGGCGACGGAAAGGTGAGCTTTCACCGCGAGAAGTTCGTGCAGGCGGGCGGCCCTGACGGCGGCGATGGCGGCAAGGGCGGCGACATCGTGTTTGTTGCCGACCCCAGCATGCACACGCTGCTGGACTTCCGCTACACCAAGAAATACTTTGCCGAGCCGGGCGAGAACGGCGGCGCGGGGCGCTCCAGCGGCAAGAACGGTCAGGATCTGATCATCAAGGTGCCCATGGGCACGCTGGTGCGCGACCTGAACACCGGCAAGGTCATCGCGGACATCCAGCAGCCCGACGAGCCGCGCGTGGTGCTGCACGGCGGACGGGGCGGATGGGGCAACAGCCACTTTGCCAACGCGGTGCGTCAGGCGCCCAACTTTGCAAAGCCCGGCATCCGCACCGAGGTATTCGAGGTGCAGCTGGAGCTCAAAACCATCGCGGACGTGGGGCTGGTGGGCTTCCCGAACGTGGGCAAGTCTACGATCCTGTCGGTGCTCACCGCGGCAAAGCCCAAGATCGCAAACTATCACTTCACCACGCTGCTGCCCAACCTGGGCGTGGTCAAGGCGCATTCGGACGGCTTCGTGCTGGCCGATATTCCGGGGCTGGTGGAAGGCGCGAGCGAAGGCGTTGGGCTGGGACATGAGTTCCTGCGCCACGTCGAGCGCACGCGACTGCTGCTGCACGTCATCGACGCGTCGGGCAGCGAAGGGCGCGACCCGCTGGAGGACATGGATGTCATCAACAGTGAGCTGGCCAAGTACCGCGAGCTCAACCGCAAGCCGCAGATCGTGGTGTGCAACAAGATGGACGTAGACGGCGCGGACGTGGGCCTGGAGATGATCCGCGAGCGGCTGGAGGGCACGGGCATCCCGGTCTTTGCGGTGTCCGCCGCTACGGCGCAGGGCTTTGCGCCGCTGGTGGACAAGTGCATGCAGATGCTGCGCGAGCTGCCGCCCGTCGAGTCCTTTGAGGACGCTGAGGGCGCGGACGAGTTCAAGGCGTCGGAGGGCGAGCCCTACACCGTGCGCCGCGAGAACGACTGGTACGTCGTGGAAGGCCCCGCGGTGGACAGCCTGATGATGCGCATCAACATGGACGACGCGGAATCCATGGCCTATTTCGAGCGCACGCTGCGCCGCATGGGCATCATCGACGCGCTGCGCGAGCAGGGCGCGACGGATGGCGATACCGTGCGCATGGGCGAGATCGAGTTTGAATTCATCAATTAAGGAGATACAGAGTTTATGGCACTGACTTCCAAGCAGCGCGCGTATCTGCGCTCGCTGGCCAATTCCTATGAATCCATCGTGCAGATCGGCAAGGAGGGCATCACGCCCAATCTGGTCAAATCCACCTGGGACGCGCTGGAGGCGCGCGAGCTGGTCAAGGTGCAGGTGCTGCGCAACGCGCCCTACGAGACGCGCGAGGCCTGCGACCTGCTGTGCGAGAAGGTGCATGCCGATCCCGTGCAGTGCGTCGGCTCCCGGTTCGTGATCTACCGCCGCGCCCGCAAGGATTCCAAGATCAATTTTGACGAGCTGCAGTAGGGTCTAGAACAGCTCCTCCTGCAGGCTGCTGCGCCGCTTGCTCAGCAGCGCGAGCAGCACCAGCACCAGCGCAGGAAACAGCGCGGTGAGGCGGTTCGTGAGCAGATAGACCAACAGCAGCAGCGCGCCCAGCGCAAGATAGCGCAGGGACCGCGCGGGGCTCAGTGCGCTTGCCAGAGCCTGCGCGAGCCCGCGCTGTTTTTTTATCTGGCGGGCAGGCTCGCTGTGCAGCAGCGCGTCGGGCAGCGGCAGCGTGCGCAGGTCCAGCAGGCGCAGAGGCGGCTGAAGGCCGCCCGCGTAGGCCTGGGCTGCGTCTGTTGCACCGCAGACGCACAGCAGCACGCCGTGCGCATCCCGGCGCTCCATGTGGAAAGCGTGGACTTGCGCGACATCCACAGGCTGTGGAACTGTGTACAGCGAGGCGGCGATGCGGTGTCCGGCGCTGTCGGTGAGATATTGCAGCTTTCCCACGGCGTACAGCCGGGTGAGGGGATAGGCTTCGGTGAGCGCCTGCACCGCGAAGTTCAGCGCATCGAGGTAGGGGAGCATGGTCAGCGCGTAGAGCGCGGCGCGGCGCTCGCTCGCCCGCTGCTCCTGCGCCCGCCTGCCGCCCTGCACGCGCCTGCTCAGCAGCGCGCAGCCGTACAGCAGAAGCCCCGTGAGCAGCGCTGCGAGCAACAGCCCCGACAGCAGCCCGTTCAGGCGCGCAGTGAACCACAACGCGCTCAAGCCGAACAGCACGGCGCTGCCCAGGATCCGGTCCAGCCAAACGGCTGTGCGGGTACGCATCTGCATAGACTCACCTCCAGAATTTTTCAGTGATATTCTTTGCCGAAGGCGTGAAAAATATTTTACATTTTGGACAAAATCGGTTATACTATTAGAGGATAAGCAGGGAGTGTGCTTTACATGAGTAGCAAGATCGCCGTGGGCCTGATGGGCGGGAGCTTCGACCCCATTCATTTGGGGCACGTGCTCATTGCCGAGCAGGCGAGGGCGGCGCTCTCTTTGCAGCGCGTGCTGTTTCTGCCGTCCGGCCGGCCGCCGCACAAGGCGCATCTGGGCGCGAGCGCGGCGCAGCGTTTGGAGATGACGCGCCTGGCCGTGCAGGAGCTGCCCTGGGCGCAGGCGTGCGATATCGAGGTGTTCCGCGAGGGCACCATCTATACCGTGGACACGCTGGGGCTGCTGCACGAGCGCATGCCCGACGCGGACTTTACCTACATCATCGGCGCGGACACCCTTGTGGACCTTCCCAACTGGCGCAACATTCCAAAGGTCTGCACGCTGTGCGACTTTGTCTGCGTACACCGCCCCGGCATCGGCAGCGATACCGTGGCGCGCGCGCTGGAGCGCATGCGCAGCGAGTATCACAAGCACGTGCAGCTCATCGCCGCATCCGGCCCGGACATTTCCTCTACGGAGATCCGTGCGCGCATCGCGCAGGGATGCTCCACCGACGGGCTGTTGTCTGAATCCGTGCGTTCCTATATCGACAGGGAAAACTTGTATCGTTCATGAACCGTTTAGATGAAAATCAACGTAAGATATACATTCGCTATCTGGAGGATCATGTAAAACCCAAACGCCTGCGGCACAGCCTGGGCGTCGCGCAAACCGCCGTGAAGCTTGCCGTAAAATACGGCGCCGATCCCGTAAAGGCGGAGATCGCGGGACTTTTACACGATTGCTCCAAGGGATTGTCATACCCGGAAATGATCGATACCGCGCGGAAATCCGGCATGGAGCCCGACATTTACCAGCTGCACAGTCCCGAGCTGCTTCATCCTTACGTCAGCGCCTATCTTGCAAAGAGGGACCTCGGCGTGGAGGATGAGGAGGTGCTGTGCGCCATTCGCCGCCACATGTGCGGCCATCCCGAAATGACGGTGCTCGACGCCGTCGTCAACCTGGCAGACTACATCGAGCCGACGCGCTCCTATCCCGACGTGGAGGAGATGCGCGCCATGGCCGAAGGATCACTTTTTGACACACTCTGCGAATGCCTCGGCAGAACCATGATCCTCACCATCCGCTCCGGGTCCGTCACGCACCCGGATACGCTCTTGACCTGGAACGCGCTGCGGATGCGCGCTTCCATCCAAAAAGGAGAAGAAAAATGACCGAAAACATCAGAGAGATCGCCCTCAAGGCTTGTGATATAATCGATGATAAGATGGGCAAAGACATCGTTTGCCTGGACATCACCAATATGACCGTCATTTCCGACTATTTCGTCATCGCCTCCGGCCGCAACCCCAGCCACGTCAAGTCCATCTACGACGAGCTGGAGGTCAAGATGGAGGAGCTGGGCTACCCGCTCGTCCGCTCCGAGGGCTATGCCGAGGGGCGCTGGATCGTGATGGACTTTTCGGTCATCATCGTGCACATTTTCTATGAGCCCGAGCGTGAATTCTACCACCTCGAACGCCTGTGGGACGACGGCGGAAACCGCGTGCCCTATGAGAAAAAAGACTGATTTTCAGGCATTTTTGATCCGCCGTGGGTGACGTGTGCTGTGCTGCGCATCCAGGGCCTGTTTGATGCACCCATTTTGTGAAAAAGCTGTCCGGTGTAGGAGTGTCAAACATAGGTAACAGTCAGAACAAGTGGAGATAGTCAGAAAGGACATCATTGGGAGAGCGCAGGCCGAGGCAGGTCATGATGTGGTTGTTGGATGCCCGCTGGTAGCGGGCAAGCTGCGTGCGGCCAT
>JAXEXP010000136.1:0-42936 GCA_034113365.1 Candidatus Spyradocola sp. | reverse complement strand
TGGGAGGCCTTGAAGGCTTCCACGCCGGTCTGCACGTTTTCGATGGTGGGGTTGGGCTTGATGTTGGAGTAGACCTCGTAGGCGAGGCCTGCGGCGTCGAGCACGGCGAGCACCTTGGCGGTGACGCCGAACTTGATCAGGTCGGGGTCGGAGCAGACGAAGGCCTTCTGGAAGCCATGCGCCTTGACTTCGTTTGCGATCTCCTGGATCGCGCCCTTGCCATGGTAGGAGATTTCATTCAGTACGATGCGGTTGGCCATGATGGATTACCTCCCTGAGTATGTTTTGATATGATAATACAGTATAACACTTCGTTAACGAATAGACAACGGCAAAATCGTGAATTCTCACCGCGGGGCGACGGCGCGGGCGATGTGCGCAAGGCGGGGGTAGGCGTAGGCGAAGAAGCCCTTGTAGGCGGGGCAGAAGTAGTTGAGGCTGAGCCGGCCGTCCACCATGGGCTCGCGGTCGCGGCGGCAGCCTCCGCGGCAGAGGTGGCGCCATTGGCAAGAAGCGCACTCCGCGGCGAGGGGACGGGACTGCTCGATGAAGCCCAGCGCTTCGCGGGCGCGGTCGATGTCGGCGAAGTCATCTGTGACCAGGCTGCCCAGCCGGTAGTCGTCCAGCACGTAGAAGTCGCAGGGATAGACGCTGCCGTCGGCCTCGACGACGTTCTGGCGCGAGCAGAAGCCCATCATGCCGCAGGCTTCGGGCGGATGGCCCAACAGCATGCCCACCAGATTCTCAAAATAGCGGATGTAGATGAAGCGGCCGTGGGTGACATCGTCGAACCACAGGTCGAACAGGTCCTTGAGAAAGCGCTCGTACAGCTGCGGGGTCAGCGAATAGGGGTGGCCGCCGCGCGGTTCGCCCAATGGGTCTAGGCAGGGGATGTACTGCTGGTAGGGCAGGTTCTGGCGGCGGTAGAAGGCGTAGATGGACTTGATCTCCTTGGCCACCTTGGCGGTGACGACGGTGAGTATGTTGAAATCCACGTTGTGCTTTTTGAGGAGGCGGACGGCCTGCATCAGGCGGTGATGGGTGCCCTGGCCGCTGGCGTCGACGCGGTGCAGGTCGTGCACGGACTCGGTGCCATCGACGGAGAGGCCGACGAGGAAATGGTTTTCGGCAAAGAAGGACGCCCATTCGTCGTTCAGCAGCATGCCGTTGGTCTGGATGGCGTTGTGCAGCGTGGCATGGTGCGTATTGTACTGCGCTTCCAGCGCCATCAGGCGGCGGAAGAAGGGCAGGCCCGAGAGCGTGGGCTCGCCGCCCTGGAAGGCGAAGGTGACCTCGGGCGCGCCGGAGGAGAGGGCTTTGCGCACGACGAGCTCCAGCGTCTCCTCGGTCATCATGCCGAAGGAGGGGATGCTGCGCTTTTCGGTGATGTCGGCGTAGAAGCAGTAGGTGCAGCGCAGGTTGCAGTTGCCCGAGGCGGGCTTGATGAGCAGATGGAGCGGTGGCTGCATGGCGCGCGCCTCCTTTCATTGGGATGCGGTTTCAGTATAGCGCTGCGGAGCGGTTTTGACAAGCGGCGGGGAAAAAGTATAATGAGGAGGAATGGTTATTCTGTTATCATCTTCGGAGGGCTTGAAATGTACGAGGCAATCTTATTCGACCTGGATGGCACGCTGCTACCGATGGACCAGGATCAGTTCGTGAAAGGGTATTTCGGCGCGCTGTGCAGGCGGTTCGCGCCGCTGGGGTATGAGCCCAAGCACATGATCGACACCGTGTGGAAGGGCACGGGCGCAATGGTGAAAAACGACGGCAGCATGAGCAACTGCGAGAGGTTCTGGCAGGTGTTCGCGGAGGAATTCGGGCAGGAAAAGCTGGCGGACAGGCTGCAGTTCGACGACTTCTACGCAAAGGAGTTCAATGAGGCGGCAGCGATGACGCAGCCCACGCCGCTGGCCCGGCGGTGCGTCAAGGCGCTCAAGGAGAAGGGGGTTCCGGTGGTGCTGGCCACGAACCCCATCTTCCCGCGCGTGGCGACGCTGGGCCGCATCCGCTGGGCGGGGCTGGACGCGGAGGATTTTGCGTACATCACGACCTATGAGAACAGCACGCGCTGCAAGCCCAACCCCGGGTATTTTGCGGAGATCTGCGAAAAGCTGGGGCTGGATCCGGCAAAGTGCCTGATGGTGGGCAATGATTACACGGAGGATCTGGCGGCGGCGAAGATCGGGATGGACACCTACCTGGTGACGGACTGCCTGATCGCGCCGGAGGGTGCGGATCTGTCCGTGACCCGGCACGGCACGCTGGACGAGCTGTGCGCGCTGGTCGAGGAGTTCCCACCCTTCCGGCCGCCGAAGGCGTCCACCTCCCCTCAAGGGGAGGCTTGAGGAACGCGCAGGCTTGGGAGGGGAGTGGGCTTGTCGCGCGCAGCCCGGTTACCGCAGCCTTGAGGCTCCCCTTGAGGGGAGCTGCCGCCTGCAGGCGGCTGAAGGGTGGGACTGCGCCGCAGCGGTCCGCACTGTACCGTCAGAAATGCGCATAACGCCCTGCTTGCTGAAGGGGAAACTTGAATTCAACGCACGGAATGTACAGCAAAAGCCGTCATTCGGCCATGTTCGACTGGATGACGGCCATGGCGTTTTTGGTAGTTAGGCTTTGTGGAGGCCCAGGGCTTTGGTGATCTCCACCACGGGGATGGACACCAGCGACAGGCCGAGGCCCGCGAGGTAGAGCCAGCCGGGCAGCTGAATCAGGCCGAAAACGGTGGCCAGCGGGGGGATGAACAGCACGGCGGCGGTCAGCGCGAGGGAGACCAGCGCGGCTTTGTTCATCTGGGAATTGGAGAACACGCCCACCTTGAACAGGCTCTGGTTGGTGCGCATGTTGAAGGCGTGGAAGATCTGCGACAGCGCCAGCACCATGAAGGCGAGGGTCTGACCGCCCGCGAGGGAGCCGGTGGTGCTCTCGCCCAGGTGGAACGCAAACAGCGTCAGCCCGGAGAAGAGCAGGCCCTGCAGCGCGATGCGGACGCCCATGCCGTGGGCGAAGATGCTCTCGTCGCGGGGCTTGGGCTTGCGTTCCATCACGTCGGGCTCGACGGCCTCCATGCCGATGGCGATGGCGGGCAGCGAGTCGGTGACCAGATTGATCCACAGCAGCTGCATGGACAACAGCGGGGACTTGTGCCAGCAGACCATCGCCAGGAACACGGTGAGGATCTCGCCGATGTTGGTGCCCAGCAGGAAGCCCACGGCCTTTTTGATGTTGTCGTAGATGCCGCGGCCCTCGCGCACGGCGGAGACGATGGTGGAGAAGTTGTCGTCGGTGAGCGTCATGTCGGCGGCGCCCTTGGCAACGTCGGTGCCGGTGATGCCCATCGCGCAGCCGATGTCCGCGGCCTTGAGCGCGGGAGCGTCGTTGACGCCGTCGCCCGTCATGGACACGATCTCGCCCTGGCGCTGCCAGGCGCGGACGATGCGGATCTTGTCCTCGGGGGAGACGCGGGCGTAGACCGAGATGCCGCGCACGCGGGCGTCCAGCTGGCTGTCGGTCATCTTCTGCAGCTGCGCGCCGGTGACGGCTTCGTCGCCGGGCTGTAGGATGCCCAGGTCGCGGGCGATGGCGCTGGCGGTGACGACGTGGTCGCCGGTGATCATCACGGGCTTGATGCCGGCCTTGCGGCACTGCTTGACGGCCTCGCGCGCCTCGGGGCGGGGCGGGTCGATCATGCCGACGAGGCCAAGCAGCGTGAGATCGCGCTCGAGGGCGTCGCTGGTGGGATCGTCGGGGAGGGCGTCGATGTGCTTTGCGGCTACGGCGAGCACGCGCAGCGCCTGATCGCTCATTTCGTCGCAGACGCGGCGGGAGGATTCTAGGTCGCCGGAGGTGCAGCGGTTGGCGAGCACGTCGAACGCGCCCTTGACGATGACGACGTTCTGGCCGTCGATGCGGTTGACGGTGGTCATCAGCTTGCGGTCGGAGTCGAAGGGCAGCTCGGCGATGCGGGGGGACTGGGCGTTGAGATCGTCCTTGTCCATGCCGTTTTTGTGGGCGGCGACGAGGATCGCGGTCTCGGTGGGGTCGCCGATGTGCTGCTCGGCGTCGCCCGTGAAGGTGACGGAGCCGTCGCAGCAGAGGGCGGCGAGGCGCAGCAGGCGGCGGACGGACTCGCTGTTGTCAGAGGAGATCGCCTCGGGGGCGGGGGCGCCGTCGACGTAGGCGTGGGTGAGCGTCATGCGGTTCTGGGTGAGCGTGCCCGTCTTGTCCGAGCAGATGACGGAGGCGGAGCCCAGCGTCTCCACCGCGGGCAGGCGGCGGATGATGGCGTTGCGCTTGACCATGCGCTGCACGCCGATGGCGAGCACGATGGTCACGATGGCGGGCAGGCCCTCGGGGATGGCGGAGACGGCCAGCGATACGGCGGTCATAAAGATGTCCATGACCTCCATGCCATTGAGCAGGCCGACCACGAACACCACCGCGCAGGCGGCCAGGGCGAGGATGCCAAGGTACTTACCCAGGTTGGCGAGCTTCTTTTGCAGCGGGGTCTGGGTGTCCTCGCTGGAGTCGAGCAGGTTGGCGATCTTGCCCATCTCGGTGTTCATGCCGGTGGCGGTGACGACGGCGGTGGCGCGGCCGTAGGTGACCGAGCAGCCGGAGTAGACCATGTTGCGGCGGTCGCCCAGCGGGGCGTCGGAGGCGACGGCGGCCTGGGCGTCCTTTTCGGCGGGGACGGATTCGCCGGTGAGGGCGGATTCCTCGCACTTTAGGGACGCGGAGGTGAGCAGGCGGGCGTCGGCGGGCACGAAATCGCCCGCTTCCAGCAGGATGACGTCGCCGGTGACGAGGTCCTTGGCCTCGACGACGGATTCCTTGCCATCGCGCAGCACGCGGGCATGGGGCGCGGAGAGGTTTTTGAGGGCGTCGAGCGCCTTTTCGGCCTTGCTCTCCTGCAGCACGCCCATCACGGCGTTGGCGATGACGATGGCCACGATGAGGATGGGCTCGAAGAACTCCGAGGCCTCGCCCGAGGAGCAGGCCACGGCGAAGGACACCACCGCCGCCGCCAGCAGGATCAGGATCATCACGTCCTTGAACTGGTCGAGGAAGCGCTGGGCCATGGATTTTTTCTTTTTCTCGCGCAGGCGGTTCTCGCCGTCGCGGGCAAGGCGGGAAGCGGCCTCGGAACTGGTCAGGCCGGTACCGGCGTCGGTTTGAAGGTTGGTCAGCAGGTCGCGAAGATCGGTGTCATGCGGTGTCAAGGTTTGTACATCCTCCCTGTCAGTTGTTGGGAACATTGTACGGCGCGCAGGCCGCGCTGTCACCGGACAAAAACGCGGGGCTGCGCAAATCTTGCGCAGGTTGGGAAAACTGTTACCTTTTTGGACACATTTGCATTTTTGTCTATTTGGAAAACGGGCGCGGTGGGGTATGATGATTGTGGGTGAAGAACTATGGAAATGAACGAACTGCGCCGCGCCATCGTGCGCTCGGCGGTTCACAAGGGAATCGAGGAGGTGCGGGAGGATCCCAAGCGGGGCATCCGCAAGCTGGTGGATCTGGGCTCGCACTTTTCCAAGGGAAGGTTCCAGAAGCTCACGTTTGAGGTGATGCAGAAGGAGCTGACCGATCCGGACAGCGCCTACTACGCGATGGTGATGCGCCTCATCTGGTGCGTGCGGCCTGAAATTCTTGAGGAATTCGGGCTGAATGTGGGCTACAACAGCTGGACGCACGGCGCGCAGGTGATCCGCGCGCACGAGGCGGAGCACGGCTACAATGTGCCCTGGTGCCTGGTGCTGGACCTGCGGCAGGGCATGGGCTACGACGTGGACGAGCTGATGCGGCAGGGCGAGAAGCTGGGCATTTACGCCTACCTGGTGTTCGGCGGCGACCGCACGGAGCTGGACGAGCTGTACCCCATCTTCCGCAAGCACAGGGACTGCGCGGTGGTGGTGCTGCTGCGCACGCCCGAGCTGCCGCTGGTCAATGTGGAGAACGTGGGCAACGTGCTGCTGCTGGTGCCGCAGAACGAGCCGGGCGCGCGGGAGAGCGCGCAGGAGCTGCAAAAGCGCGGCTGCCTGTACGGCGCCTGGGTACACTATAACGACGGCACGGCGGGCGCGGTGACGGACGGCAGCGCAGAAGCGCTGGCGCAGGAGCTGGGCGCAGTGCCGCTGATCGCGGTGACCGAGCCGGGCACGAGCGCGGAGACCAGCGAGCGCGTAAAGCAATACGCGATGAAGGCGCGGGAGCACAAGCGCTATCTGCCCTTCCTGGCGGAGTTTTTCAGCGACATTGAGCGCATCGACCGCATCATCTCGGTGGAGCCGTGCATGCTGGGCATCCATGCGGACGGCACGGTGTTCACCGCGCAGGGAAGCAAGCCCAACCTGAGCGTGCAGAATATTGCGCTGGAGGACATTTTGATGTGCACCATGCCGCGCGTGACCTACGACCCCGACGAGCAGACGAAGGAGTGACAATATGAAAGAAGTCAAGCCCCCGAAAAAACCGTTGATCTTCTATTATCTGATCGTACTGGCGATCCTGCTGGCACTGAACCTGTTCCTGATGCCCACGCTGATGAACCGCTCCATTGAGGAGGTGGGCTACTCGGAGTTCCTGTCCAAGCTGTCCAATGGCGAGGTTGTGCAGGTGCAGGTGGAGGAGGACGTGATCCTGTTCTCCGACAACGCCGAGCGGCCCCGCATCTACAAGACCGGCAAGATGGACGACCCCGACCTGGTCAACCGCCTGGAGAGCGCGGGCGTGGAGTACGGCAAGGTGATCGTCGAGCAGGCCAACCCGATCCTGGAATTCCTGCTGACCTGGATCCTGCCCTTTGCGGCGATGATCCTGCTGGGGCAGCTGCTGTCGCGCATGATGATGAAGAAGATGGGCGGCGGCGTGGGCAACCCGGCGATGAGCTTTGGCAAGAGCAACGCAAAGGTGTACGTGCCCTCGACCACGGGCATCAAGTTTGCCGACGTTGCGGGCGAGGATGAGGCCAAGGAAGTGCTGACCGAGATCGTGGACTTCCTGCACAACCCCAAGAAATACACCGAGATCGGCGCCAAGATGCCCAAGGGCGCGCTGCTGGTGGGCCCTCCCGGCACGGGCAAGACGCTGCTGGCCAAGGCCGTCGCGGGCGAGGCGAACGTGCCCTTCTTCTCCATCTCCGGCTCGGAGTTTGTGGAGATGTTCGTGGGCATGGGCGCGGCGAAGGTGCGCGACCTGTTCCAGCAGGCCAATGAAAAGGCGCCCTGCATCGTGTTCATCGACGAGATCGATACCATCGGCAAGAAGCGCGACGGCGCGAACGGCATGGGCGGCAACGACGAGCGCGAGCAGACGCTCAACCAGCTGCTGACCGAGATGGACGGCTTTGACGGCACCAAGGGCGTGGTGATCCTGGCTGCGACCAACCGGCCCGAGTCGCTTGATCCGGCGCTGCTGCGTCCCGGCCGCTTTGACCGGCGCGTGCCGGTGGAGCTGCCCGACCTTGCGGGGCGCGAGGCGATCCTGCGCGTACACGCCGCGAAGGTCAAGCATGCGGCCAACCTGGACTTTAACGCGATCGCGCGCGCTGCGGCGGGCGCGTCGGGCGCGGAGCTTGCCAACATCGTCAACGAGGCCGCGCTGCGCGCCGTGCGGCAGGGCCGCAATGAGGTGCTGCAGAGCGACATGGAGGAGAGCGTCGAGGTGGTCATCGCGGGCTACCAGAAGAAGAACAAGATCCTCTCCGACAAGGAAAAGCTGATCGTGTCCTACCACGAGATCGGGCACGCGCTGGTGGCGGCGCTGCAGACGCACTCGGCGCCCGTGCACAAGATCACCATCATCCCCCGCACCTCCGGCGCGCTGGGCTACACCATGCAGGTGGAGGAGGGCGAGCACAACCTGATGACCAAGGAGGAGATCGAAAACAAGATCGCCACCTTTACCGGCGGCCGCGTGGCGGAGGATCTGGTGTTCCACTCCATCACCACGGGCGCGTCCAACGACATCGAGCAGGCCACGCGCCTGGCGCGCGCGATGCTGGCACAGTTCGGCATGAGCGACGAATTTGGCATGGTGGCGCTGCAGACGCAGAACAACGTCTATCTGGGCGGCGACGCGTCGCTGGCGTGCTCGCCCGAGACGGCGGCAAAGCTGGACCAGAAGGTCATCGAGCTGGTCAAGCAGCAGTACGCCCGCGCCGAGCAGCTGATCTCCGAGAACATGGGCAAGCTACACGAGCTGGCCAAGTACCTCTACGAGAAGGAGACCATCACCGGCGAGGAGTTCATGGCGATCCTGGAGGGCAAAGCGGAATAAGAAGTTTGGAACGGAAAAACGCCCCCTGTTGCAGAAGAACTGCGGCAGGGGGCGTTATTGTTTGGTAGTAAAGTGTTACTGGAATGAATTCGGCGTGATTTGGCGCGTCTTGGGTTGGGCTAGTGCTTGACGGACACCTCATCAGTCGCTTCGCGACAGCTTCCCCTCAAGGGGAAGCCGCGGGGGCGCTTTTGCTGGTTTTGACTGCTGAGGGGTTACATGGAAGGGCACAACGATTGACCGGAACGACGGGTTTCTGGGATGACGTTATGCGCGGTTGGTCAGGCGGGTGATGAGCGACACGAAGCGCTCGGGCGTCATGCTGCCGTCGCGCAGCCAGCGCTTGATGGCGCACAGGAAGGCGTCCGTGTAGAAGGTGGCGTAGAAGTCGTGGGCGTCGCCGTCGTCGAGTATGTCGGCGTAGTGGGTGAGGATGATGGGGCGCATCACCTCGGCGAAGTAGTCGGAGAAGCTGTTCTGCCCCGTCTGCTCCAGCGCGTTGACGTAGAAGGCGCGGTTGGCGTAGAAATATTCGCAGATGCCCGTGAGAAAGGACGCGCTGTCCTGCACCGAAGAATCCAGCAGCCGCTCGACGAATTCGGTGTAGAAGATCCAGTTGACCAGGTCGTATTTGTCCTTGAAGTGGTAGTAAAAGCTCTTGCGGTTCATGCTGCACGCCTCGCAGATGTCGCCGATGCTGATCTTGGGCAGCGGGCGTGTGGCCATCAGCCGCTTGAGCGCGGTGGCCAGAGCTTTTTTGGTGATGGAAGAATCCGGCATGAGCTTCCCTCCCTCGCGCCCGAATCTTGTCCATCATTATAGCAGATTTTTCCCGCGGAAGAAAGCATGAATTTGACGGAGACAACTTTCCCCTGCGCGGTCAGAGCGTGTGTTTGTAGGGATACTCCCGCTTGCGCGCGAAGCGGTAGAAGGTCGAGCGCGACACCGACAGCGCCCGCGTGGCCTCGGGGATGGTCAGGCCGCCCTGCAGCCACTGGTTGTAGACCGCGTCGAAGGCCTCGGAATCCACCTTGCCGGGACGGCCGAAGCGCACGCCGCGCCGCTTGGCGGCCTCGATGCCCTCGGCCTGGCGCAGGCGGATGGTCTCGCGCTCGTTCTGCGCCACAAAGGAGAGCAGCTGCAACACGAGATCCGCGATGAAGGTGCCCAGAAGGTCCTTGGACAGCGTGGTGTCCAGCAGCGGCATGTCCAGCACGCGGATGTCCACGCCGCGCAGCTTGGTCAGCTTGCGCCACTGCTCCAGGATCTCCTGGTAGTTGCGGCCCAGCCGGTCGATGCTCTTGATGAGCAGCAGGTCGCCGCGCTTGATGCGCTTGAGCAGCCGCTTGTAGGCGGGGCGGTTGAAGTCCTTGCCGCTGAGCTTGTCCAGGTAGATGTGGTCCTCGGGCAGGCCGAATTCCTGCAGCGCCTGCAGCTGGCGGTCCTCGTTCTGCTCGCGCGTCGACACGCGCACATAGGCATAGATCTGGTTCCGGGTTTCCATGGGTACAGCCTCCTTTTTTGCATAGCTACCCCTATTATGCCTGTATGACAAATACGGGTATGCAAAAAAAGAGCGGGGACACCTGTGTGTCTCCGCTCCGCGGTAGAGCCGTTTGCGCGCGCCTTGCCTCAGCGCTTGAACCAGCTGCCGATCCAGTTGAAGAAGCTCTGAACGGCATCCTTGATCTGGGTAAAGATGGTGGAGGCCGTCTGCTGGGCCACCTGGATCTTCTGGATGTTGCCGATCAGGCCGTTGAGCTGGTCGGCCAGCTGCTCGGGATCCAGGTCCAGCTTGGCAAACTCTACGCCGAGCCTGGTGATCTGGTCGATCTGCGCGTCGGTCAGCTGCACGCCCAGCTGCTTGGCGCCCTGCACCACGTAGGGACGCAGCGTGTCGTAGTCGTCTAGGTTGTAGTCGGCGATGGCCTGCTTGACCATGGCCAGCAGCTCGACCGCCTCGTCCGAGCCGATGACGTCGGCAAGGTCGCCGGTGACCACGATCTCATTGCCCGCAACGGCCTTGGCCAGAGAGGAGAGGTTGGTGTCGATGGCCTGCTCGTAGGCCTTGAGGATGCCGGCCAGCGCCGCGGTGCCCGAGACCTCAACGGGGGCGGCCACCACGATTTTGGCGTTCTGCACGCCGGCGGTGATGAGCGCGGAGGAGTACATCGAGGGCGTGACCCAGTTGATGTTGTGCGTGGTGACGGAGATGCCCGTACCCTCCTCGGTGAGCGTCACGCGCGCAGAGGAGATGGAGCGCGAGCCGATCTTGTCGGCGTCCACCACGCCGCCCAGCAGGTTCTTTTCGTCCTCAATGTGCACCGCGACCAGCGTGTCGTGCTCCAGATCGGCGCCCAGCAGCTTGATCACCTGCTGGAACTGCTCGCTGGACAGGTCGTCGCCGTAGCAGGTGATGCTGTCGCCCACCTCGGCCGCCTGCGCCGCCACGGGCAGCAGGAACAGCGTGCAGCACAGCAGCAGCGCCAGCGCCTTTTTCAACATTTTCATTGCAAAATCCCTCCATATCATTGCGCAAAGATGCTCAAATGCGTTATCATACTCCTATAAGACGCGGCAGCGGATGGTTTCGTTGCACATCTTATCCATAATCAGTTTACAGGAAAAGAAAGGAAATTGCAATGAACAGAGCACAGGCTTGGGAAATTCTGACCCAATACAACCAGAACGAGGCGCTGCTGCGCCATGCGCAGGCCGTGGAGGGCTGCATGCGGCATTTTGCAAGGCTCAACGGTGAGGACGAGGAGCTGTGGGGCGTGGTGGGCCTGCTGCACGACGTGGACTATGAACAGTTCCCCGAGCAGCACTGCGCAAAGGCGCAGCAGATCCTGGGCGAGCTGAACGTGGATCCCGTGATCATCCGCGCGGTGGCGTCGCATGGCTGGGGCATTTGCAGCGACGTGGAGCCGGTGTCGCGCATGGAAAAGACGCTGTACGCCATCGACGAGCTGACGGGGCTCATCAACGCGGTGGCCATCATGCGCCCGAGCAGGAGCGTGATGGACCTGGAGCTGAAGTCCGTGAAGAAAAAGTACAAGACCGCGAACTTCGCCGCGGGCGTCAACCGCGCGGTGATCGAGCAGGGCGCGCAGATGCTGGGCACTACGGTGGACGAGCTGATCACCCAGTGCATACTGGGCATGCGCGCGTGCGCGGAGGCCATCGGTCTGGCGGGTCAGGGGGCATGAAGCTCGACCGGCTGCTGGGCATCGTGACCTACCTGCTGCGCCACGAACAGGCTACGGCAGGGGAGCTTGCGGAGCGGTTTGAGGTGTCGCGGCGCACGGTGCTGCGCGACGTGGACGCCATCTGCCGCGCGGGCATCCCGCTTGTGACGGCGCAGGGCAGCGGCGGGGGCATCCGCATCCAGCCGGGCTACCGCATTGACGAGAGCCTGCTGACCGAGGCGGAGCTGCGCGCTGTGCTGGCGGGCGTGCAGGCGATGGACAGCGTGACGGGTCGGGCGCATGGCCGCGACCTGTCGGAAAAGCTGGCCGCGCCGCCGCAGGAGGACTGGATCCGCATCGATTTATCCGCGGGGGCGGCGCTGTTTGAGCTGTTGCGCGACGCGATCCTTGCGCGCAGGGCGATTTGGATCGACTACTGCTCCGCGCACGGCAGCGGCGAGCGCGTGGTGGAGCCGCATCAGCTGGTGTACAAGTGGGGCGGGTGGTATCTGATCGCGTGGTGCAGGCTGCGCGGGGAGTTCCGGCTGTTCCGGCTGGGGCGCATCGGCACGGCGCGCGACGCGGGGGAGGAATTTATCCGCAAGGAGATCCCGGCGGGGATGCTGCTGCCCGATCCGGGGGAACCGCCCTGTGAGCTGACCGCGCTGTACGCGCCGCAGATGCGGCACCGGCTGCTTGACGCGTTTGCCGAGGCGGAGGAGATGCCCGACGGGCGGCTGTGCGCCACGGTGCGCTTTGCGTCAGAGAGCCAGCGGCTGACCTGGGCGTTGGGGTTCGGCGCGGACATTGAGGTGATCGAGCCCGAAGAGGTGCGTCGAGAGCTCGAGCGGCACGCGCGGGAGATTTTGCGCAGGGAAAACAGAATATGACAAAAGAGCTGTCACCTTCGGCCTGCTACACTGGATGCAGAAAGGAGATGACGGCTCTTATGTGTTCGTCGAGATGCGGCATTGCGTGCGACGCCTGCGTTCATCATGCGTCGGGGAGGTGCCCCGGGTGCCTGAAGCAGACACAGCCTTTTTGGGGGAAGTGCCCGGTCAAGGGCTGCTGCGAGAGCAGGGGGCACGCGCACTGTGGGCTGTGCCCGGAGTTTGTGTGCAAGCTGGCGCACGAGTTTGCCTACGACCCGAAGGAGGGCGACGGCGGGGCGCGCCTTGCGAACTGCCGCCGCTGGGCGGAGGACGCGAAGAAAAACGGCTGAGGAGGGAGAAACATGGCATTCTTTACACCGGTGTTCCACTTTGGCGGGCAATGCGCGGAGGCGATGGCGTTCTACGCGCAGGCTTTGGGCGGAAGGATCAACTGCCGCATGACCTACGCGGAGGCGGATCCGGCCGACTGCGCGGCGAGACCGGAGGCGGAAGCGCTGATCTACCACGCGGAGATGGAGATTTTCGGTCAGCGGTTCATGATGGCGGACGATCTGGACGTGCCGTATCAGCCGAGCAGCGCGATGTTCCTCAACGTGACCTTTGAGACGAAGGAGGAGGTGCGCGCCGCGTTTGACGCGCTGAGCGCGGGAGCGCAGACGGTGATCTACGCGCCGCGCACCACGGCGTACAGCTCCTGCCACAGCTCGCTGGTCGATCGGTTCGGCATCCGCTGGACGCTGATGACCGAGCAGACCGAGCGATAGAGACGAAAAACGCCGTGTATCCGATGTAAAATGCGGATGCACGGCGTTTATTTTGCTGAGAATTATTCGATGGTGAAGAAGTAGGTGGCCCACTGGGAGACGATGCCGTCTCCGTCGGTGACGTAGAGCTCCAGCTTTTCGAGGTCGGCGTCCACGGGGAGGGTGACGGAGGGCTGCTTGGTGACGACGGGGTCGCCGCCGTTGACGCGGTAGCACACCGACACGATGCCGCTGGTGTGCGCGCCGGTCAGCGTTAGCTCATCGCCGGTGGAAACGGGATTGTAGATGTTGGGATCGACGGGCTCGGCCTCCTCGCCTTCGGCGGGGGTGGCGGTGGCCTCGGCGGTCGGGTCCTGCTCGGGGGTGGGGATCAGCTCGGTCTCGCCGCAGGTGACGATGACGGCGGGGCGGTCCACGTCGTCCTCATTGACGGTGGTGGCGGCGACGCAGCCGGTCAGCGCCAGCGCGCAGACCGCAAGAAGCGTAAGAAGCGAGAGAAACTTTTTCATGTGGCACTCCTTTTGAATCAGCGGTGGGGATCAGATCTCCAGCGGGAGCAGGCCGTCGATGCCGGTGATGCCCAGGCCCGGGCCCTCGGAGGGGGTGATGATGCTGTCGGCGAACTGCGCGCCGCCGTGGACGGGGTTGGACTTGCACAGCGCGGGGCCGTCGAGGTCTATGCGGGTGATGACGCCGCGGGCCAGCGCGGCGTGCGCAGCGGCGGTGACGGCCACGTTGCCCTCGAGCATGCAGCCCATCATGCACTCGACGCCGCAGGCCTTGGCGATGGAGGCGATGGACATCGCGCCGTAGAGGCCGCCGGTCTTCATCAGCTTGATGTTGACCAGGTCGGCCGCGTGGGTGCGGATGATCTCGATGGCGTCGGCGGCGGAGAACACGCTCTCGTCGGCGAGGATGGGGGTATCGACGTTGGCGGTGACGTAGCGCATGCCCTCGATGTCGTGCGCCTTGACGGGCTGCTCGACCAGGTCGGCGTCCAGGCCCGCGTCCTCCAGCGTCTTGATGATGCGCACCGCCTGGCGGGGCGTCCAGCCCTGGTTGGCGTCCACGCGGATCACGGAACCGGCGGGGATGGCGGCCTTGATGGCGGTCAGGCGCTCGACGTCGAGCTTGACGTCGTTGCCCACCTTGACCTTGAGGATGCGGAAGCCGCGCTGCGCGGCCGTGACCGCGTCGCGCACCATTTCGTCCACGGGGTTGACGGAGATGGTGATGTCGGTCTCCAGCTGCTGCTTCGCGCCGCCCAGCAGCTTGTAGAGCGGCACGTTCCAGCGCTTGCCCACCAGGTCGTACAGCGCGATCTCGATGGCGGCCTTGGCGGAGGTGTTGTGCACCATGCTGGACTCGATGACGTCGTGCAGTTCGTCAAAGCAGTCGACCTGGCGGCCGATGAGCTTGGGGGCGATGAAGTATTTGATCGCGCCCGCGACGGAGGGGATGGTGTCGCCGGTGATGACGGCGGTGGGCGGCGCTTCGCCGTAGCCGACCGCGCCTTCGTCGGTTTCGACGGCGACGACCAGGTTTTCGATGGCGTTGACCGTGCGCAGCGCCGTTTTGAAGGGCGTGATGAGCGGTATGTTCATCGTATACAGCCGGACAGCTGTGATCTTCATTTTTTTCAGGCACTCCTTTGCAGCAGAGGTTCAAACTGCTACTCATTATACGCTAAAAGTGTGCCCGAAACAAGATGTTCTGTGTGAATTCTTGAAAATGCGGCGGCTCAGGCGGCGTTGAGCACCACGAGGCAGGCGTTGAGCGCCAGCGCGAACAGGCCCCAGAGCAGGTGCGGCAGCAGCAGGAGCATGGAGGCGCGGCGTGGAGCGCCCAGCAGGCCCATCAGCCAGGCGAGCGCGCACAGCAGCGCCAGCAGCACGGCGCAGGCGGCCGGCAGCGCGTGCAGGCGGAAGAACACCGCCGTCCACAGCACGTTGAGCGCGCCCACGGCGATCAGCAGTCCGGGCACGGCGGGAGAGAGCGGCGCGCCATCACGCAGCAGCAGGTAGATGGCCGCTATCGCGCAGACGTAAACGACGCCCCAGGCGAGTGGAAAGACCCAGTCCGGCGGGGTGAAGGCGGGCTTGCGCAGCGACAGGTACCAGGCGCCGTTTGCGTCGGTGAGCAGCGCAGAGAGCGCGGCGATGGCTGCGACGGGCAGAACGGAGAGCGCCAGCGCGGAGAAAACGGAACGTTTTTGCATGAAAAACACCTCCCTGTGCGCTTAGTGTGCGCAGGGAGGCGTGGAATTTATGAGGATTCAGCGCGAAAACATGGTGCGCGCCAGCTGCGGCAGGTCGCAGAAGCGATGCAGCACGGCGTCGGGGGCAGCGGCGGAGCCGAAGCCGTAGGCAGCGTAGACGAAGGGGATGCCGGCCTGACGCGCGGCCTGTTCGTCGCCCTCGGTATCGCCCAGGTAGAATGCGCGGGGGTTGCCGGCGTGGTTCAGGATCAGGCGGATGTTGTCGCCCTTGAGCAGGCCGGTGTCGCCCGGGCAGGCGCGGCCGCTAAAGCAGTCCCAGGTGCCGGTCAAATCGAGGAAGATCTCGATGTAGCCGCTTTCGCAGTTGCTGATGATGAACAGGTCGTATTCTTCGCTCAGGGCGCGCAGGGTGTCCGGCACGCCGTCGAACAGCCTGCCGCCGCCGTTGGCGCGCAGGTAGTCGTGCTCGTGGGCGCTGCACTCGGCCATGATGGACATTGCGTCGGCGTCGGGCAGCGTGGGCATCATCAGCCGCGCGATCTGCTGGTTGGTCTTGCCCATGTAGGAGCGCATGCGCTCGGGGGTGAGCGGGTCTCCGGCGCCGGGATGGGCGGCGAGCACCTCGTTCCAGGCGCGGACGCAGCCGTCCACGCTGTCCCAGAGCGTGCCGTCCAGGTCAAACAGGATCGCGTCTTTCATGCGGGGGTCCCTCCTCGTGCTGCAATGGGGACAGTGTAGCACAGGGATGTTAATTCTTGTCGGTCGTGCGGGAATTTCGCTTATTTCTTCTTTTTGCGGGGATAGAGCACCGCGATGAGAACTGCGGAGATCACCGCGACCAGCAGCACGCCCACGCAGACGATGATCGGGAACACGGACAGCAACGAGCCTGTTGACTCGACAAGCGGATCGACGACGACGTCACAGTACAGAGGCAGCATGAGGGACATCTCCTTTACTTCTTTTTGCGGGGATAGAACACGAGGATGAGCACCACGGTGACGACCGCGACCAGCAGCACACCGATGCACACCAGCCCAAGGGCCAGCGCGGGCAGGCGGGAAAGAATGCCGGGGCCGCTGGTGGCGTATGGGGTGGACGTGGGCTGGACGGTGGGCTGCGCCGTGGGCTCAGCGGTGGGCTGCGCGGTGGGGGCGGCGGAGGACCCTGGGGTGGCGGCGGTCAGGTCGATGGGCGTGGAGCGGGCGGGATCGGGGACGTAGACCCAGCCCTCGCCGCCGTATACGCCGGTGAGGTAGAGCCACTGCGCGCCGGTGGGGTCGGTGTAGACGGACTTGACCCAGTCAAGGGGGTGCCCGTCGTCGGGGGTGAAGGGCAAGCAGGTCAGGCTGCCGGGGTATTCCCAGAGCATCCACCCGTCGGCGACGTCGAGCTGGGCGGGGTCGCCCGCGTAGGGCTTGAGCTCGTCTGCGTGGTCGGCGAGGAAGTCGCTGTTGTAGTAGGGGGGAGCGAGCAGCGAAACATCGACCCAGCCGCTGCTCCATTCTCCATCATTGCCCCAGCCATAGACCACGCCCCACGTCTTGCCGGTTTGGTCGGTATAGGCAAGGTCGATGTAGATGATTTCGCCCATGGGGAGTGTAAAGATCGTTTGTGCGTCGTCGGGAGCCTTGCGGACGGGCGTGTCCTGCGGCACCAAGTAGCTTTCGGCCAGATAGGTGCATTCGTCGCTGTGGGCGTCGTAGAAGCTGTTTTCGGTGGGCTCCCAGACCACGTCCGCGTGTGCGGTGGGGATGAGCAGCGCGCAGCACAGCAGCAGGGCCAGCGCGAGGGTGAGCAGTCGTTTCATGCGGATATCCTCCTCATTTGGTTTGGTTTACAGTATGCGGTTGATCAGCAGGCCGGTCAGGTAGGAGAACGCATTGATGGCCAGCGAGAACAGGAAGGGGCGGCGCAGCCAGTCGGCGCGGGCGCGGTAGATCGCGCCCTCGGTGAGCACCGCGGCAAGCTCCATGACGGCGGTGAGCAGCGGGGAGGGGAAGAGCGTGCACAGCAGCACCACGATCGGGTTGGTCAGCACGTTGACCAGCACCACCAACAGCAGGCGGCGGGGCGTGCGCGCGCCGGTGACGAACGCGAACGCGCACTCGAGCAGCAGCGTCAGCAGCAGGGAGATGAGCAGCGCGGTCAGCGGCCTAAGCATCGCGGTGCACTCGCGCCCTTGTCTCCACGCCGGGCAGCATCAGCAGCGCGGAGAGCACACACAGCGCCGCCAGCAGCCAGTTTGCGCTGGCGCCGGAAAGACCCAGCCCCACCGGCGCAAAGCCCAGGAACAGCGCGAACGTCAGCAGCCCAAAGGAAAAGCCCTTGCAGCCTGGCATGCGCTGCGCCAGCGCCCACAGCGTCACGGGCATGGTCATGTTGAACAAGAAGATGGCGGCGACGCCCGCATAGGGGTTGTCCGCGAAGAAGAACAGTACCGCGGCAGCGGCCAGCGACAGCAGCGAGGCGGTGCGCGCGCCGAGAAGGTCCATCGCAAAGCCGCCGGCGCACTTGCCCAGCATCACCGCGAGCGTGGCGATGAGCGCCCAGTTCCCCATGCTCTTCCAGTCAAGGCGCATGGTCATGCCCGCGTAGGAGCGGATGACCACCACCAGAAACAGGCACAGCGCGGGCAGCAGCACGTCGAAGCGGGCCATGCCGCGGAAGGACAGCGGCGCGTTGTGCGAGGCGCGCAGCACGCCCGTGCGCTGCGCCATGATCAGGATCGCGGCCAGCGCGGCCAGCATCATCACAGCGCCGAAGAGCAGCGGGAACTCCCCCTTGCCAAGCATTGTGCCAAAAAACAGCCCCAGCGCGCCGGGGGAGACGTAGACGCCCAGCGCGGCGGCCTTTTTGCCGCTGTCGCCCAGCACGTCCACGCCGCCGCCCACGTGGAACAGCGCGTTGCCCAGGCCCGCGGTGACGACGGCGGCCATGGGCAGGCTGAACAGTGCGAAGGAGAGCGCGACCAGCGCGCAGCCCGCCGCAGCCACCAGCGCGTTGCGGTCCAGGCGGTCGGCCAGCAGGCCGATGGGCATTTGCAGCGCGAAGGCGCAGTAGTTGTAGACCAGAAAGAGCAGCGCGGCGTCAGACGCGGCGGGTGTGATGCGGAACATGAGCAGCGCACAGCACAGGTCGACGAAGAAATGCGCCAAGGAATAGACGGTAAGTCGCGTGTGAGATGGGCGCATAACGGACCTCCCCCCCTGTGAGTTGATGATTCCATTATACACCTTTGACGGCGCGTTGGGTAGAAAAGTTGCGAAATTCTGGCAAATGGTGTACACTATATTCATTCAGAGACAGAAAGAGGGGTACGCAATATGACTTATCTGGGACAGGAGATCAGAAAGCTGGGCTTCGGACTGATGCGGCTGCCGATGATCGGCGATGAGGTGGACATCGAGCAGACCAAACAGATGGTGGACCTGTTTCTGAGCAAGGGCTTTACCTACTTTGACACCGCATACGGCTACCTGGGCGGCAAGAGCGAAAAGGCGGTCAAGACCGCGCTGGTGGACCGCTATCCGCGGGAAAGCTTCCAGCTTGCGACCAAGCTGCCGGCGTGGGCGGGCGCGAACACCGCCCAGGAGGCGCAGAACATGTTCTACACCTCGCTCGAGCGCACGGGCGCGTGGTATTTCGACTTCTACCTGCTGCACAATCTGGGCGACAGCCGCACCGAGGCGTTTGACCGGTTCGACATCTGGGATTTTCTTGCGGAGCAGAAGAAAAAGGGATTGATCAAGCATCTGGGCTTCTCCTTCCACGACAAGGCGGACAAGCTGGACGAGCTGCTGACGCTGCATCCGGACATGGAATTTGTGCAGCTGCAGATCAACTATGCGGACTGGGAGAGCGCGTCCATTCAGTCGCGCGCGTGCTACGAGGTGGCGCGCAAGCACGGCAAGCCCGTCATCATCATGGAGCCCGTCAAGGGCGGGTCGCTGGCCAGCCTGCCCGCGCCCATTGAGAAGATTTTCAAGGACGCCGATCCCGAGGCGTCGCTGCCGTCGTGGGCCATCCGCTTTGCGGCGTCGCTGGACGGGCTGGTGACGGTGCTCTCGGGCATGAGCACGCTGGAGCAGATGCAGGACAACCTGTCGTTCATGGAGCAGTTCGAGCCGCTGAGCGACGCGGAGAAGGCCGTGGTGGACAGGGCGCGCGCCGCGCTGGACGCGCTGCCGCAGATCCCCTGCACGGCCTGCCAGTACTGCGTCAAGGGCTGCCCGATGTCCATCAACATCCCGGGCGTGTTCAAGGCGATGAACAACCAGCTGGTGTACGGCAACCGCGCCGGCGCGCTGGGCAACTTTGCCTTTGCCACCCGCAGCGGCGGCAAGCCCAGCCAGTGCATCGGCTGCGGGCAGTGTGAGGGCGCATGTCCCCAGCATATCGGCATCATCTCGGAGCTGCAGCGCGCCGTGGAGATGCTGGAAAACGCGTAACCTGCTGTGCGGGAGCGCCCGGAAAGGGCGTTCCCGTGCGGATTTTTGGGAGAAAAGGGAGGGGCTTTTGCGATGGAAGGGTTTGAAAGGATCGGCAGGATCCAGCCGGTGGCCAGCGCGGAAGTGGCGCAGTCGCGCATCGGACTGGGGTTTGAAAAGCTGGACCGGAGCGCGTTCGACCCGGAAAAGGCCTACGACAAGGTGGCCGCCACGGGCGTCAAATGGGTGCGCATCCAGTCGGGCTGGGCGCGGACAGAGCGGCAGAAGGGCGTGTACGACTTTGCGTGGCTGGACGACGTGGTGGACAACCTGCGCATGCGCGGGTTGAGGCCGTGGATCTGCCTGTGCTACGGCAACGGGCTGTACGACGCGCGCGCGGCGCAGGTGTACGGCGCGGTGGGCTGCCCGCCCATCTTTACCCAGGAGGCGCGCGAGGCGTGGCAGCGCTATGTGCGCGCGCTGGCGGCGCACTTTAAGGGGCGCGTGAGCGACTACGAGGTGTGGAACGAGCCGGACGGGCAGTGGTGCTGGAAGAGCGGCGTGAGCGGCAGGGAGTACGGGCAGTTCCTGTGCATGACGGCCGAGGCCATTCGCGAGAGCGACGAGGAGGCGCGCATCATCGGCGGGGCGATCTGCCTGCGCACGCTCAGCTTCCTAGACGACGCGCTGCGCACGGGCGCGGGGCGGCTGATCGACGCGGTGTCCTTCCACGAGTACACGGCTGACGAGGGCCTGGTATTCGAGCGGGTGCGCTCGCTGCGGGCGCTGTGCCGCCGCTACAACCCCAGGATCGAGATCATACAGGGCGAATCGGGCTCGCAGTCGCGGCGGGACGGCGCGGGAGCGCTGCGCGGCGGCGCGTGGACGGAGGACCGGCAGGCGCGGCAGCTGCTGCGGCACACGGTGGCCGACCTGCTGTGCGACGTGCGCTTCAGCTCGTACTTTTCCACGTTGGACATGGTGGAGGCGCTCAACGGCAGCGTGGGGGACAAGGCGAGCTACCTGGACTACGCGTATTTCGGCATACTGCGCGCGGAGTTCGACGAAAACGGCGTGGCGACGGGCAGCTATGCGCCCAAGCCCTCCTACTACGCGCTGCGCAACCTGTGCGCGGTGTTCGCGGGGGAGTTTGACGTGTGCGACCTGCCGGTGCTGGCGCAGCCTGAGGAGTCGCCGCTGGTGTTCGGCAGGGACTGCGCGGACAAGAGCATCATCTCGGGCGGATTCATGCGCAGGAACGGTGCGTTCCTGTACGCCTACTGGAATGCGACGGATCTGATGACCACCAAGTACGAGTCCACCTACACGGTGGAGGTGTCGGCGCTGCCGGGCGGGTTTGCGCTGATCGACCCGATGGAGGGCGGCATCTACCGCATCGGGGAGGAGAACATGGTTTGCACGGGCGAGCAGTCGTGGAAGCTGCTCCATCTGCCCATCACCGACTACCCGCTGCTGCTCATCTCCACGCAGCAGCCCTTTTGTGCGCTTTAGGAGGGATGAACATGACGGAATTGCGACGCTGCGGCTGGGCGCGGGGCGCGCAGAACATGGTGCGCTACCACGACGAGGAATGGGGCAGACCCTGCCACGACGACCGGGTGCTGTTCGAGTTTTTGCTGCTGGAGGGGTTCCAGGCGGGGCTGAGCTGGGCGTGCATACTGAACAAGCGGGAGAACTTCCGCCGCGCGCTGGACGGCTTTGACTCGGAGAAGATCGCGGGGTATGGCGAGGAGAAGATCGAGGAGCTGCTGTGCGACGCGGGCATTGTGCGCAGCCGCAGGAAGCTCACGGCGGCGGTGGGCAACGCGCAGGCGTTCCTCAAGATCCAGCGGGAATTCGGGTCGTTTGACGCCTATCTGTGGGGCTTTACGGGCGGGCAGGTGGTGCGGGAGCACGCGCTGCCCATGCCGGCGTCCACGGTCTTGTCCGACCGCATCAGCAGGGATTTGAAAAAGCGGGGGATGAAGTACGTGGGCACGGTGATCGTCTACTCGTATTTGCAGGCGGTGGGCGTGGTAGACGACCACGAACCGGGATGCTATCTCTATCAGGAATAGAGGGATGGTTTGCTGCGGTTTGTGCTGAAATCGGGTCGCGGAAGGGACCACGGGGTTGGGTTTTAGGCTCCCCTTGAGGGGAGCTGTCCGCCTTCGGAGGACTGAAGGGTGGAATCGCTGCGACACGGGTCTGCAAAAAAAGAAAAGCGCTCCTTGCGGGGCGCTTTTTCTATGGAGTTGAAAGGATCAGCCCTTGAGGCCGCCGGCCATGACGCCGTCGACGATGTAGCGCTGGCCGAAGATGTAGACCACGATCAGCGGGGCGGCGACGATGAGCAGACCGGCCGCGGTCAGCGTCCAGTCGTTGGAGTACTGGCCGGTGAACACGAACAGGCCGCGGGTGATGTTGTAGTTGGACTCGCTGGTCAGGTAGATGGTGGAGGAGACGATGTCGTTCCACACGCCGATCATGCTCAGCATGCCCATCGAGACGATGGCGGGCTGTGCAAGCGGCACCACGCAGGTCAGCACGTAGCGCAGGTAGCCGCAGCCGTCGATGGAGGCGGCCTCGTCCAACTCGCGGGGGATGGATTTGAAGTACCCCGTAAAGAAGAACACCGAGGTGGCGTTGACGCCCGTCATCACCAGCATGTAGCCGATCTTGGTGTCGTACAGGCCCATGTTGAGCACCATCTGGAAGGTGGGAATCATGCCGTTGGGCAGGAACAGCCCGCACAGGAACAGCAGGTACAGAAAGCCGGACAGCGGGATGTACTTGCGCGAGATGGGGAAGGCGATCAGCAGCGACAGCAGCAGCGAGGCCATGGTGCACACGGCGGTGTAGAGCACCGAGTTGCCGATGTATGCGCCGAAGTTGGCCTTGTTCCACGCGGTGAGGAAGTTGCCAAACTGCCAGGTGGTGGTCAGCGCGGTGGGGTGCAGCATGTAGTCCTGCGCGCTCTTGATGGAGGTGTTGGCCACGAAGAACAGCGGGAAGAGGTAGATGAACAGAAAAACGATCATCAGCACATAGCAGAATGCGCGGAAGGGTATGTTTTTGATCTTGCCCATTACGAATCCGCCTCCATTTTCTTCATGACCAGCTGGGAAACGACGGTGACGACCAGCACGCCCAGGAACAGGATCATGGACTCGGCGGCCGCATAGCCCTGCCGCATGCCGGCCACCGTGCCGCCGCTGGCCGTTGCGCCGCCGCCGCCGAATGCCGTGGCGAACACCATCATGCCAAGGGTTGCGGTGTTGAAGGAGCCGCGCGTGATGGTCATGATCAGCTCATAGCTCTGCAGCGAGCCGATGATGGCCAGCAGCGTATTGACCGTGACGGCCGACCAGATCAGCGGCAGCGTGATGCGCCAGAACACCTGCCACTCGTTGGCGCCGTCGATGTAGGCGGCCTCATAGAGATCGGCGGGAATGTTCTGCAGCGCGGCCAGGAAGATGACCATGGAATAGCCCATGTTCTGCCAGATCTGCGCGGCGATGACCGCGGGGAAGGCGTAGGTGTAGCTCGAGAGTATGGCCGGCGGGTTCTCGATGCCCAGCACGTTCTTCATGAACAGGAAGATGGGGCCGGTGGGGGTGGAGAACATCAGCTTCCAGATGGTGGAGACCACCGCCGCGCCCAGGATCACGGGCATGAAGTAGACGGCGCGCGCGAAGTTGCGGCCCTTCAGGAACTTGCCGTTGAGGATCACGGCCATCAGCAGCGCCAGCGCGTTCTGGATGAGCGTGACGGACACCGCGTAGATCGCCGTGCGGCCCAGGGACGCCTTGAGGTCACGGATGTTCTGCAGAATGAAGAATTCCTTGTAGTTGGCCCAGCCCACCCATTGCCACGAGGAGCCCGGGATACCCGAAATGTCGGTAAAGGACAGCACCGCGGTCATCGCGGAGGGGAACAGGCGGAAAATGGTGTAATGCAGCAGCCCGGGCAGCATGCACAGGAACACGATCCAGATGGGGAAGGTGCGGATGTGCTTGCGCCGGCGGGGCGCTTTGACAGCCGTGAGGTTGGCTTGCATGAGGGGATCCCTCCGTTTCGGTCCAGGATTCTAAAAAGGGGGCGAAAGCGTTCGCCCCCTGATGCATGCGATATGCGGTTTAGTCAGCCAGAGAGGCCAGAGCGGCTCTTGCGGTGTCGAAGTCCTCGTCAGCCTTCTGCGCCAGCTCCTCAGCGGTCAGCGGGCCGCCCAGGGTCTTGAGGTACAGGAAGGAGAACTGGCCGGAGCCGTACTCGCCGACGCCCTTGGGAGAGTAGATGTACATCTCGGCGTTCAGGCAGGGCTTCTGCAGACCGGAGGCCAGGGAGTTCAGGAACTCGTTCTCCAGGGTCACGTTCTGGGTGGGCGTAAAGCCGATGGCGTTGAGGAACGCGGTGTAGACTTCCTTGCGGGAGATGTACTCCAGGAAGGCCTTGGCGCCGTCGGAGTTGGGCGCGTTGGTGGGAATGGCGAAGGACAGGTCGTACTTGATGCCGTACTGGGGATCCAGGCCGTCCTCACGGGCGTTGACGCCGGGCAGCGGGAAGTAGCCGAAGTCGATGTCGGGGTTGGCCTTCTGGATGTCGGCAAAGGACCAGGCGCCGTCGGCGTACATGGCCATGTTGCCCAGAGCGAAGCGGCCGGGAGCGTCGGAGTAGGCGATGCCGGTGACGCCGGGCTCAAGGTAGGAGGCGAACTGCTCCATGCAGTCGTAGACCAGCTTGATCTCGGGATCGGTGTGCTTCATCTCGCCGGTGAGCAGCTTCATGCCGATCTCCTCGGCATCCTCGCCGTAGTTGGCGGAGATGATGGCGTTGGCGAACATGTTCAGCGGCCACTGGTCGGCAGCGCCGGCGGACAGCACGGAGTAACGGCCATCAGCCTTGACGGCTTCGCACACGGCGATGAACTCGTCCCAGGTCTTGGGGATCTCAAGGCCCAGCTCGGTGAAGATGGCCTTGTTGTAGAACAGGCCGGTGTAGGCCACGACGCCCATGTTCAGGCTGTAGAGGCGGCCGTTGTAGGCGTTGCCCATCAGGGTGTCCACGTTGTAGTTCTGGACGTAGGGCTCATCGGTCAAGTCGGTGAGCAGGCCTTCGTCGATGTACTGCTGCCAAGCGGGCTTGTCGATGGAATCCTTGTTCCAGTCGGCCTGGGGCTTGGAGAAGGTCTGGAAGGAGACGATGTCCACGTTGGCGGCGGAGATGCGGGTCTGGATGACCTGATCGATCTCGCCGGAGGGAACCTCGGTCACCACCAGCTTGTACTGGGGATAGGCCTCGTGGAAGGCGTCAACGATGCTCTTGAGGTACTCGACGGTGGCCGCGTTGGACCAGGTCAGGACCTCGACGGGAGTGCCTTCGCCGGAATCGGCGGGCGCATCCGCGGCGGGAGCGTCGGCGGCGGGCTTATCGGCAGCGGGAGCGCCGCCGGTGGTGCCGCCCGAGCAGGCGGTCAGCGCTGCGACCATCAGCACGGCCAGCAGCACGCACAGAACCTTGCGCAGTCTAAACATACGTTCATTCCTCCTTGTATGTTGGGTCGGTTTACAAAGACAGAATACCATTAACATAAAAGTTACACAATGTAAAAATCCTTCTCAGCCCGAACGGGTGAAATTCATGGGTTTGTAAAAATTCGGCACAGCCAAAAACTCGCTCTTGACAGCGGGCGATGGAACGAGTATGATAGCAACATTAAAAGGCAGTGATGGAGAATGCCTTGTGGGATCCGGCAGCAGAGAGGCGATGTCGTCGGCTGAAAGCATCGCGGGGCCGCAGCACAGGGGGAACACTCCGTAGCCGAGGCTTCGAACGCCCGCTTGGGGCAAGTAGGGGTCTACGCAGAGCCGGGCGTTACAGCGGCGACGAGCGGTTACATAAAGGCACCGTCAATGGCGACGCGCGCAGCTTTATGCGACAAATCGGGTGGTACCGCGGGGTAGCAGTTTTGGTTATTCCGTCCCTTGGGGAGAAGTATACTCCTCAGGGGATTTTTTTATGGATTTTTCGGGCCTGGTGTGGGGCCCGTGGACAGTATGGAAAGGAGAAGGGCTTATGCAGGCGACGACCGGCAAGAGACAGGAGCAGTGGACGATACAGCGCGTATTGGAGGAGCGGCCCGCAAATCCCATAGAGCTGCGGGGCTGCATCCATCACATCCGCGACATGGCGGAGTTCGCATTCGTGATCCTGCGCAGGTATGACGGCACGGTGCAGTGCGTGCTGGAGCGGGGCAAGGCGGGCGTTTCGGCGCAGGAGCTGTCCGACGGCATGTGCGTGGCGGTGACGGGCAGCGTTGCGTTTGACGAGCGCGCGCCGCACGGGTTTGAGGTGCGTGTGGAGGGCCTGCGCGTGCTGAGCAGGCCTGCCGGGGCGCTGGAGGTGCCGGTACACAAGTTCAAGCTGGGGCTTGGGCTGGAGAGCGACCTGAACGTGCGGCCGGTAAGCTTGCGCAACCTTAGGAAGCGCGCGGTGTTCAAGATCCAGGAGGGCATCGTGCGGGGCTTCCGCGAGTTCCTGCACGGCGAGGGCTTCACCGAGATCCACAGCCCCAAGATCGTAAAGGTGGGCGCGGAGGGCGGCGCGAACATATTCAAGCTGGACTATTTCGGGCAGAAGGCGTTCCTGGCGCAGTCGCCGCAGTTCTACAAGCAGACGATGGTGGGCGTGTTCGACCGGGTGTTTGAGGTGGGACCGGTGTTCCGCGCCGAGAAGCACGCGACCACGCGCCACCTGAACGAGTACACCTCGATGGACTTTGAGATGGGCTACATCGACAGCTTCACCGACGTGATGGAGATGGAGACGGCGATGCTGCAGCATGTGATGCAGGTGCTAAAAACCGAGTACGCGCCGCAGCTGGAGCTGCTTTCCGTGGAATTGCCCAATGTGGAGAGCATACCGTCGGTGCCGTTCGTCAAGGCCAAGGAGATGGTGGCGGAGAAGTACAACCGCAGGATCCGCGACCCGCACGACCTGGAGCCCGAGGAGGAGCAGCTGATCGGGCAGCTGTTCAAGGAGGAATACGGCGCGGACTTCGTGTTCGTGACGCATTACCCCACTAAGAAGCGCCCCTTCTACGCGATGGACGACCCCGACGACCCCAAGCACACGCTGTCCTTCGACCTGCTGTTCCGCGGCATGGAGGTCACCACCGGCGGCCAGCGCATCCACGACTACGCGATGCAGGTGGAAAAGATGGAGCGGCTGCACATGGACGTGGCCGACTTTGAGAGCTATCTGCTGGCGCACAAGAACGGCCTGCCGCCGCACGGGGGGCTGGGCATCGGCCTGGAGCGGCTGACGATGAAGCTGATCGGTGAGAACAACATCCGCGAGGCGACGCTGTTCCCGCGGGACATCAACCGGCTGATCCCGTGACGAAGGATTTGGAAGGAGATAGGCGCTATGGATGAAAGAACGCTGGAATACATCGCGGAGCTGTCGCGGCTGACGCTGCCGCAGGAGGAAAAGGCCGAGCTGCTCGAGCAGATGCAGCAGATCCTCGACTACATGGAGCTGCTGAACACCGTGGACACCGAGCACACCGAGCCGCTGATCCAGGCGGCGGGGCTGAAGAACGTGTTCCGCGAGGACGTGGTGCAGCCCTCGGCCGACCGCGATCGGCTGATGGCGAACGCAAAAAAGAAGCTGGACGGCGCGTATCAGGTGCCGCGCACGGTGGAATGAGGAGGGGAAGGGCATGAACTACACGCAGAGCACGGCGCTGGAGCTGGCGCGGGCGATCCGGGAGGGCAAGGTCACGTCCCCGGAGCTGGTGCGGGCGGCTAAGGCGCGCATTGAGGCGGTGGATGGCGACATCCACGCGATGACGGCGCTGGACTGGGACGCGGCGATGCAGCGCGCGGAAGAGATTCAGGCGCGCATCGACAAAGGCGAGGACGTGGGGCCGCTTGCGGGCGTTCCCATGGCGATCAAGGACAACATCTGCATGCGCGGGCTGCCCGCGGCGTGCGGTTCGAAGATGCTGCTGGACTTTGACCCGCCCTATGACGCGACGGCGGTGGGCAAGCTGCTGGACGCGGGCGCGGTGATCGTGGGCCACACCAACATGGACGAGTTCGCGATGGGCAGCACCACGGAGACGTCGTTCCACGGCGCGACACACAACCCGTGGGATCTGGGCAAGACCCCCGGCGGGTCGTCGGGCGGGTCGGCGGCTGCGGTGGCGGCGTGCGAGCTGCCCTGCGCGCTGGGGTCGGACACGGGCGGGTCGATCCGGCAGCCGGCGTCCTTCTGCGGCGTGACGGGCTTCAAGCCCACCTACGGCGCGGTATCGAGATATGGCTTGATCGCGTATGCGTCCAGTTTGGATCAGATCGGGCCGCTGGCGCGCGACGCGGCGGACTGCGCGGCGATTTATGACGTGATCCACGGCAAGGACGTGCACGACGCGACCACGGTGGACTCGGTGTGCGGCGCTTTGGAGGCGCTGGACGGCGATGTGCGCGGGCTGCGCGTGGGCGTGCCGGAGGAGTATTTCGCGGAAGGGCTAGACGAGGACGTGCGCGCGCGGGTGCTGGAGGCGGCGGAGACGCTGAAATCCTTGGGCGCGCAGGTGGAGACCTTCTCGCTGGGCATGGTCAAGTACGCGGTGCCGGCCTATTACATCCTCGCGTGCGCGGAGGCGTCGAGCAACCTGTCGCGGTTTGACGGCATCAAGTACGGCTATCGCGCGGACGAGGCGGAGGACATCGTGTCGCTGATGTGCAAAAGCCGCACGGAGGGCTTTGGCAAGGAGGTGCGCAGGCGCATTCTGCTGGGCACGTTCGTGCTGTCGTCGGGGTATTACGATGCGTACTACGTCAAGGCGCTCAAGGTCAAGGCGCTGATCAAGCAGGCGTTTGACGCGGCGTTTGAGAAGTACGACGTGATCCTGTCGCCCGCGGCGCCCACCACGGCGCTGGGCATCGGGCAGTCGCTGTCCGACCCGCTGAAGATGTACCTGGGGGATATTTACACGGTGTCTGTCAACCTTGCGGGGCTGCCGGCGGTGACCTTCCCCTGCGGCTTTGACCGCGACGGCATGCCGGTGGGCGCGCAGCTGATCGGCGCGGCGCATGCGGACAAGACCGTGCTGCGCGCTGCGGACGCGTTCCAGCGCGCGACGGAATTCCATAAAATGACGAAGGGAGGCGCGCTGTGATGAAGTGGGAGCTGGTTTGCGGCCTTGAGGTGCACGTGGAGATGAACACCCGCACCAAGATATTCTGCGGCTGCACGACGGAGTTTGGCGGCGCGCCCAACACGCACGTCTGCCCCGTGTGCACCGGTCAGCCGGGCGCGCTGCCCGTGCTCAACCGTCAGGTGGTGGAAAACGCCATGATGACGGGCCTTGCGCTGGGCTGCGACATCACGCGGCTGACGCGCTTTGACCGAAAGAACTACTTTTACCCCGACCTGCCCAAGGCGTACCAGATCAGCCAGCTGTACGCGCCCATCTGCACCAAGGGCGGCATCGAGGTTACAACCGAGGAGGGGGAGAAGAAGTTCATCCGCCTGCACGAGATCCACATGGAGGAGGACGCGGGCAAGCTGGTGCACGACCCGTGGACGGAGAGCACGCTGTGCGACTACAACCGCTGCGGCGTGCCGCTGATGGAGATCGTGACCGAGCCGGACTTCCGCTCGGCGCACGAGGTGATCGGCTTTCTGACGCAGCTGCGCAGCACGCTGCAGTTCCTGGGCGTGTCGGACTGCAAGATGCAGGAAGGCTCCATCCGCGCTGACCTGAACATCTCCGTGCGGCCCGCGGGCAGCGAAAAGCTGGGCACGCGCACCGAGATGAAGAACATGAACTCCTTCAAGGCCGTCGCCCGCGCCATCGACACCGAGGCAAGGCGCCAGATCGAGGTGCTGGAGTCGGGCAAAAAGGTGGTGCAGGAGACGCGCCGCTGGGACGACAACAAGGACGCGTCCTTTGCGATGCGCTCCAAGGAGAACGCGCAGGACTACCGCTACTTCCCCGAGCCCGACCTGCCGCCGGTGTACATCGACGAGAGGTGGCTGGAGAAGGTGAAGGGGAGCCTGCCGGAGCTGGCCGACGCCAAGCGCGTGCGCTACCGCGAGGAGTACCGGCTGACGGAGCACGACATCGGCATACTATGCCAGAGCGCGCGGCTGTGCAAGCTGCTCGAGGAGCTGGTGGCGCTGGGCACGGAGCCTAAAGAGGCCGCAAACTGGATCCTGGGCGAGGTGCTGCGGCTGTGCAAGGAGGCGGGCGTGGACGCGGCCGACCTGCAGCTGGACGCGGGAAAGCTGGCGCACATCATAGCGCTGCTTGGAGAGGGCAAGCTGACGCGCGCGGCGGCCAAGCAGACGCTGGAGGCGGTGTTCGCGGAGAATGTGGACGTGGACGCGTTCATCCGGGAGAAGGGTCTGCTGGTGGAGCGCGACGCGGGCGCGGTGGCGGCGGCGGTTGAACAGGTGCTGCGCGACAACCTCGACGCGGTGGAGAAGTTCCGCGCGGGCAACGAGAAGGTCTACGGCTTCCTGACGGGCCAGTGCATGAAGCTGCTGCGCGGCAAGGCCGACCCCAAGGACGTCAACGCGGCGCTGCGCGAGGCGCTTGCGAAATAGCGTGTATAAATAGGAAAAGAGATGCGGTTTTTGAAAATCGCATCTCTTTTTTGCGGGTTTGGGGATGGGTTGCGGGCGGCGGACACCTCATCAGTCGCCTGCGGGCGCCAGCTTCCCCTCAAGGGGAAGCCTGGGGAGGGAACGCATCTCTTTTGGGTGGGTGCAAAGTGGGTTGGCGGCCGGCTGAACGGTGGGAACGCACCGCAGCGGTTCGCAGTATACAGCTGGAAATGTGCTGAAACTCTCCTTAATTGTACTAGAGAATCAGGCAAGACTGGTTGCGTAGCCCTGATACTCATTGAGGAACCATTCGGCGTTCTTTTTGGCGGCGACGGTGAGGGCGTCGTCGTCGAAGCGGAGGGTGAGTTGGAGGGTGCCGAAGCACACGTCGCAGACGTAGACCGTCAGATGCAGCGTGCGGGGGTCCTTCCAGGCGGCGCTGGCGAAGGCGCGCAGCGTGCGGCCGCCGGGGTGGCCGATGTCCATGGTGTAGGTGGAGGGCTCGGACAGCTCGAATTGGACGGGCTTTCCGAAGCCGAAGGGGATCTCGTGCGCGCCGGTGGCGTTTTCATAGGACAGAAGGCCGGTGCGGCCGAGGGCGAGGCGGGCGGCTTTCCAGCCCAGCTCGTTCTCCGGGAAGGTATAGACGCGGTCGGAGACGGACGGGGCGAGGGGGGAGTCGAACGCGCCCTCCTCGGTGCGCAGGGTCAGGCTGTTTTGCAGCGCGATGAGGTCTGCGTATGCGGCGGGATTCTCGGGCAGGGGGGCGCAGGCAGGGCGCAGCAGGTGGCGGCGGACGCTTTGCAGCTGGATCTCGCGGGCGGAGGGCATGGCCTGCGTGTCGCCCGTGATGACGACCAGAAGGTCGCGCTCGGGGTAGCAGAAGCCCTGCTGGCTGCCCATGCCGTAGAAGCTGAAGCCGCCCCCGCGCGAGCGCCAGAGCTGGTAGCCGTAGCCCTGCTGGTGCTCCCAGTTGTCCTCGTTGAGGGTGTTGTCGATCTGGTAGGCGGTGGCTTCTTCCATGTAGTCGCGCGGGAGGATCTGCTCGCCGTCCAGCTCGCCCATGTGCATGCACAGGTAGGCGAACTTTGCAAAGTCTCTGGCGGAGCACAGCACGCCGCTGCCGCCCCAGGCGTGGCCGCAGGGGGTGCGCACGCACTGAATGTCGGGGCTCATGCCGAGCTTCTCGAACACGCGCGGGCGCAGGTAGTCCACGAAGGTCTGGCCGGTGACGCGCTCGAGGATGACGCACAGCATCACCGTGCAGGTGGTGTTGTACTCGAATATGGTGCCGGGGCGATGGCTGGGCGGCGTGCGGAACCAGGTGTCCACCCAGTCCATGTCGGGCGGGTTTTTGTCCATGTGATAGGTGTTTTCGGAGTGGCAGTCCGTCATGCGCAGCATGTCGCGGAGGGTGGCGGTCTTGAGCCAGGGGTGCAGGTCGGGCGTGTCGTACTCGGGGAAGAACTGCGCCACGCGGTCGGTCAGGCGCAGCAGGCCCTCGCTCTGGGCAAGGCCGATGGCCACGGACACGAAGGACTTGGAGCAGGAGTACAGGCGGTGGGGCTCGTCCAGCGTCATGGGCGAGAACGCGCCTTCAAAGATCAATGCGCCGTCCTTGATGACAGAGAGGGTGTGCAGACAATGGCGCGCGTCGAGAAGATCGCGCATGAAGTCTGCCACGGCGGCGGAGGGGATGCCCACGCTCTCGGGCGTGGCCTTCCTAAAGGTCAACATGGCGATTCGCCTCCTGATGGATCGGGGTTTTGGGGTCAGCATCAGTATAGCACAGGCGGGGCGCGGGGGAAAGACATACAAAAGCACATGTTGCGCAAAAAATCATCGTCGTGTATACTGAATGTAAGGGAATATAACATATTACGGGAGGGGCGCGCATGACGCTGACGGCAAGACAGGTCCGAAACCACAACCGACGAACCATCTACAAGCTGCTGCTGCGCATGGGGCGCACCACTAAGACCGAGCTTGCGGCGCTGAGCGGGCTGAGCGTGCCCACGGTGCTCAAGATCGTGTCGCACCTGGAGGAGCGGGGGCTGGTGCGGCAGGACGACGAGGCGCAGCCTCCGCAGGCGCAGGGACGTCCGCCGCAGGTGCTGCGCTTCTGCGCCAGCCGGGCTTACGTCATCGGGGCGCGGTACGAGGGCGATCTGCTGTACGCGGGGCTGGTCGATCTCTGCGGCCGGGTGCGCCGGCTGCGCACGCGGCGGGTCAGCTGCGGCTTTGAACAGCTGATCCGCACCGAGCTGCCCTCGCTCATCGACGAGCTGATGGCGCAGGAGGGCGCGGCGCGCAGACTGCTGCTGGGCGTGGGCCTGGCATTCCCGCGGTGTGCGAACCGGACGGCGGCGCCATCTACGGGCAGGAGCTCATGGGCCAACCGGGGCGCATGCCTGTGGGCACGCAGCTTGCGCAGCTGCGCGAGGAGCTGGGCATGCCGGTGCTGGTGGAAAACGGCGCGCACCTGGCGGCGCTGGGCGAATACGCGGTGCTGCGGCGGCACCAGGAGGATTTTCTGTACCTGGGTCTGGGCGAGCAGGTCAGCTGCGGCGTGGTCGCACGCGGGCGGCTGGTGCAGGGACGGCACGGGCAGTGCGGAGAGATCGGCCTGATGCGCATACGCGAAGGGCGCACGCTGCACGAGCTGGCGGGGCGCCAGGCGCTGGAGGAGCGCTTCGGGCCGCTTGGGCCGGGCAACCGGCAGGAGATCATCGGCTATGCGGCGCCGCTGTTGGCCGACGCCATCCACAACCTGACGCTGGGGTGCGACGCGCAGGCGCTGTCCGTGGGCGGCGTCGTGGCCTCCCGGCTGGGGCCGGAGCTGATCGCCGCGCTGCAGCGCGAGCTGGACGCGCGCATGCTGACCCACCTGCGCGCGCAGCGGCAGGTCTGCCCCACGCCCGCGGTGGTGGGCGCGGCCATTCAGGTCATGCGCATGAACCTGGATGCGATCATCGGAGAAGATTGAAGCGACAGATGGGAGATTGGAAAAATGGAGCAGGAGCAGGCGCGCAGGATGCGCGTGACGGCGGGGTTTGACGGCTATGTGGACACCATTTCGCGGGTGGTCAGGCGCAAGGGCGCGGACGGCAGCGTGGAGTATTTCTCCACGATCGCGGAATTTGGCGCGCATGTGACGGCCAAGGCAGGCAAGAGCGCCTCCATCGAGCTGCGGGCGCAGCAGGTGCGCGCGGGCGGCAACCTGCCGCTGTTTGCAAAGGCGCTGTGCGCGCTGGGCGTGGAGGTGACGGCGGTGGGCGCGATGGGCTGGCCGCAGCTGCACCCCGCGTTTGAGGAGCTGGCGGCGCATCCGCTGTGCACGGTGCGCTCCGTGGCGCAGCCGGGGCTGTGCGACGCTGCGGAGTTCGACGACGGCAAGCTGATGCTGGCGCACAACGAGGACATCGAGGCGCTGGACGCGCAGATGCTGCGGGAGCGTCTGGGGCAGGGCGAGGCGGAGCGGCTGTTTGGGGACTGCGACCTTGCGGCGTTTATGAACTGGAGCGAGGTGGTGCGCGAGACGTCCATCTGGAAGGAGCTGGCGGGCAGCCTGACGGGGCCGCTGCTGGTGGACCTGTCCGACTGCTCGGCGCGCAGCGGGGAGGAGATCCGCGAGATGTTCGCGCTGCTGTCTCTGATGGCGCGGCGGGTGCCGGTGACGCTGTCCGCCAACAAAAACGAGCTGGAGCAGCTGGGGCGCGGGCTGGGGCTTGCGCCGATGCACCCGGTGGAGCTAGCGCAGACGCTGCACGAGCGCCTCAACGGCGCGCGCGTGGTGGCGCACCTGACGGCGGGGGCGTTCTGCGTCAGCCGGGCGGGGCTGGTCTCGCGCAAAAACATGCACTTTGACAAGCCCGTGCTGTCCACCGGCGGCGGGGACAACTTCAACGCGGGACTGGCGCTGGGGCTGCTCAACGGCATGGAGATGGGAGATTGCCTTGCGATGGGCAACGCGGTCTCGGGCTGGTACGTCAGCCACGGGGCGAACCCGACGCTGGAGCAGGCGGCGGAATTGATGCGCTCGGGCGCGTATGATGAGGAACTGACAGAGGTGTGACATGCAGCGATACAAGATCCTGTTGGTGGACGACGAGACCGACGTGCGGCAGAGCATCGCCCGGACGGTGGATTGGGAGGCTGAGGGCTTTGTGCTGTGCGGCTGCGCGGGCGGCGCGCTGGAGGCGATGGAGCTGGCGCGCAGGCTGCTGCCCGACGTGGTGATGACGGACATCTGCATGCCCTACATGGACGGGCTGGAGCTGACCGAGCGGCTGCGCGAGCAGTACCCGGCGATGCAGTTTGTGATCGTGAGCGGCTACGACGAGTTTGAGTACGCGCAGCGCGCGGTCAAGGCGCAGGTGATGGATTACCTGCTCAAGCCGCTGTCCGCGGACGGCGTGCGCGAGGCGCTGCGGCGCATCCGCGCGAAGCTGGACGTCAACATGGCGCGCAGCCGCGACCTGGAGAGCCTGCGCGAGGAGGCCCGGCAGGACCGCCTGCAGCTGGAGCGCACGCAGCTGATGGAGCTGCTGCTGGAGGCGCGCGGCGAGACGGGTGAGGCGCTGAAGGCGGAGCGCTACTTCCCCGCGCGGCTGGCGCTGATGGAGCTGGCCGGCGCGCCGGAGAACGAGCGCGTGCTGCAGGAGGATTTTCAGGGCGACCGGATGCTGCTGGACTTCTCGCTGCAGCAGCTCGCGCAGGAACTGCTGCAGGAGGGCGACCAGGGCATCTGCGTGCTGCACCGGGGGCGACTGGTGGTGCTGCTGCGCGAGGAGGAGGACGTGCTGCGGCTGGCCGAGCGCGTGGCGGACACGCTGCGCATGGTGCTGGGTTTGTCGGTCAAGACGGCAATGAGCTGCCGGATGGAGGATGCGCGGATGCTGCCGGGGATGTATCAGCGCGCGCTGCTGCTGGTGGGCAATGAGGCCACCTATGACGCAGGCAGCGTGTTCCTGATGGAGGAGGAGCTGCAGCAGGACGCCGCGCTGACGCTGACGGACAGCCTGCCCGGCGAGATCGCGCAGCTGCTGCGCAGCGGGGACGAGGGGCGGTGCGCCGAATACTTCGCCCGCATGCGCGCGGATCTGGAGGCCAGCGGGGTCAGCCCGGCGCTGCTGGAGGCGCTGCAGGCGATGGTCAAGTCCGCGGTGTTCACCACGGCGCTGCGCTGCGGCGTGGCCTCGGAGGCGCTGTACCCCGCGCTGGAGAAGCAGCGGGTGCACTATCCGCTGGAGACGGGGCCGCTGCTGGACAGCCTGTGCGCCTTTGCCTGCGCGGCCTGCCGCAGGATCGCGTCCATGCGGGCGCAGGACTCCCAGCGCCAGGCCGGGGAGATCGCGCGCTACATCGAGGAGAACTTCGGCGATGCGAATCTGTCCATCCCTGGGGTGTGCGAGAAGTTCCGCATCAGCCAGACGCAGCTGTCGCTGCTGTTCAAGCGCGAGATGGGCACCAGCTTTCTGCAATATGTGCTGGACAAGCGCATCGCGCGGGCAAAGGAGCTGCTGCTTTCCAGCGACAAGAAGATCTATGAGATCGCGCTGGAGACGGGCTTTGAGGATCCGGGGTATTTTTCCTACTGCTTCAAGCAGCGCTGCGGCATGACGCCCAAGAACTTCAGGCAGGGGGCGGACGGCGGTTGACGGACACCTCATCAGCCGCCTGCCCCTCAAGGGGGGAGCCTTTTGGAGGTTCTGGGGGAGGTTTTGGGTGCGGTTGGGGACACCTCATCCGGCGCTGCGGCGCCACCTTCTCCTCAAGGAGAAGGCTTTGGGGGTGTCCTTGAGAAGCGTTGGGTGCGGTGGGGGACACCTCATCCGCCGCCTGCGGGCGGCAGCTTCCCTTCAAGGGGAAGCCTGAGGAAGAGGCTGCGGATGGATATGAGGAAAGTTGAGCGTTCTTTGGGGAAGGGGTGAAGGGCGATGCACAAGGTCAGCATACGCTTTGTGATCGTGGTGATGACGCTGACGGTGACGCTGACCACGATGCTGATTTACAACGGCGTGTTCGGCAACCTCGCGGGCGAGACCTTCACGCAGATGGACCTGAAGCTGGTGACGCAGAACGTATCGCGCGCAAAGGAGCAGCTGGACGTGCTGGTGCGCGACGCGCAGGGCATGTCCGACTACATCGCCCACTCGGTGCTGACGCGGGCGGACTTTGCGCCGGGAGAATTCGCCGCGCAGGTGGACCCGCTGGTGGAGACGGGCAGCGCGGTGGGGTCCGTCGCGCTGTACGGCAGCTCGGGCATGCCCATCTGCGCCAGCAGCGCGGGCAAGCCGGGGCCGTTTTTGACCGCGCAGAGCGTCGCGGAGCAGGACTGGTTCCGCGCAGCGCTGACCAGCAGCGAGGAGGTGTTCAGCGGCGCGCACCTGGAGCGCAGCTACCGCGGCGATTACAGCTGGGTGGCGACGCTGGCGCGGCGCACGGTGTACACCGGCGCGGACGGCACGCTCAGTTACGGCGTGCTGGCCGTCAACATCCGCCTGAGCGCCATTGAGGAGATCTGCCGGGAGTATTCCGGGCAGGAGTGCGGCAGCCTGGTGCTGACCGACCTTGCGGGGAATATCGTGTATTCGCCCAGGGCCAAGCTCGAGGCGTTGCCCGGCGCGTCGGACGTGTTCCGCAGCGTGGGCAGCCGTCAGGAGGGCCAGCAGCAGCTGGAGCTGTCGCAGCCGCTGGAGAACGAGCAGTGGATCCTGGTGGGGTTGACGCGCGAGGGCGAGATCACGCAGGGCGGGAAGGCTTTGCAGCGCAAGGGCCTTACGGTGCTGCTGTTTTCCATGCTGATCGCGGGGGTGCTGGCGGCGGTGGTGGCCACCTGGGTCTGCCGGCCCTTCCGGTACATGGAGCGCGCGATGCACCGCATTGACGCGGGCGTGTCGGGCGTGCGGCTGGAGAGCCACGGCTACCGCGAGTTCGTGTCGCTGACGCACACCTACAACGGCATGATCGACCGCATCGAGCAGCTGATGCAGGAGAGCGAGCGCAAGCAGGAGCAGCTGCGGCGCATGGAGATCGCGTCGCTGGAGGAGCAGATCAACCCGCACTTCCTGTACAACGCGCTGGACTCCATCACCTGGCTGGTGGAGACGGGGCGCGGCAAGGACGCTGTGACCACCATCGGCGCGCTGGCGCGGCTGCTGCGGCTGTCCATCAACCGAGGCGGCAACTTCCACACGGTGTCGCGCGAGGTGGAGCACATCCACAACTACCTCATCATACAGAAAACGCGCTACGGGCAGCGCTTTGCCAGCCACATCCATGTGGAAAAGGAGGCCGAGGCGCTCTACTGCCCGCGGCTGATTTTGCAGCCCATCGTGGAGAACGCCATCAAGCACGGCATAGCCGACAATGAGGACTGCCAGATCGTGGTGCGCGTGTTTCTCAAGGAGGACAGGCTGGTGATGACGGTGTGGGACGACGGCATGGGACTGCTGCCCGAGAAGCTCGAGGAGGTGCAGCGCGCGCTGCGCGAGAATCAGCCGCCCAACCCCGAGCAGATCAGCGGGCTGGCGCTCAAGAGCATCAACCGGCGCATCCGGCTGCTGTGCGGCGAGCAGTACGGCATTGGCATTGACAGTGAAACGGAGGAATGGACATGCGTCACCATCGAGCTGCCCTGCCGGCGCTCTGCCTGAGCGCGGCGCTGCTGGCGGGCGCCTTGTGCGGGTGCGGCAGCGCCGATGCGGCGCGCAGCATCCGCCTGGTCACGGACAAGACGGAGGGGTTTTATTGGGAAAACCTGATCGCCGGGGCGCAGCTGGCCGCGGACGACGCGGGCTGGCAGCTGGAGGTCGCGCTGTGGGACGAGCAGGAGGGCATGCAGGCGCAGATCGACGCGGCGCGGCAGAGCGGGGCGGAGTTTCTGGCCATCGCCTCGGCGAGCACCGAGCCGCGCCTGCCGCAGGGCTACAATGGCGACCCGGAGGTGATCCTCATCGGGCAGCAGACGGGCGATGCGGCGACGGTGAACATCGCCTATGACAGCAATACCGTCGGCAGGGCCGTGGGCACGCAGGCCGGCAACCAGATCGGCCTGCAGAAGAACTTTCTGCTGGTGGCGACCACGGAGACCTATCGCTTCAGCGACCGCTGGGAGGACGCGCTGCGCAATGTGCTGGGACAGCAGGGCAGCCGCGTTGCGCAGCGTGTGGACTGCGGGGACGACGCCGAGCGCGCCTATTCGCTGTGCCTTGCGGCGCTGGACAGCGGCGTGCGCTACGACGGCATCCTTTGCGCCAGTGAAAACGCCACGCTGGGCGCGCTGCGGGCGGTGCGCGCGCTGGGCTCCGACGTGTCCATCATCGGGGCGGAGATGAACGACGAGATCGCGCTGGGGCTGCGCGACGGGCAGGTGCGCGGCACCGTGGTGCACACGATCTACGGCTGCGCGTACATGGCGGTGGAGAACGCCATCCGCATGGCGTCCGGGCGCGAGGCGGACGGCAAAAAGACGCTCGAGGCGCTATACGTCGACGCAGAGAACATGTTCGACGACGCGCTTGCGCCGTTGCTGTATGAGGTGAAATAGTGGAACGGGGAGGCTGAGAAGTCAGCCTTCTCGTTGCTTTTGGACGGCGGACGGGGTAAACTACCTGCGTGAATCAAAAAACAGAGCAGGCTGTGGGGGCGCTTTTCGGTGTGCCTGCGCGGTTATGCAGGGGGAGGATGGAAACATGAAACTGACGGTCGCGCTGGCGCAGATCCCGGTGACGCGGGACATCGACGCAAACGAGGCGCGCATCATGGAGGGCATCGCGTATGCGGAGAGAAACGGGGCGGACATATTGCTCACGCCCGAGGGGTCGCTGTCGGGCTACACGCACGAGTTTGACGCGGCGAAGATGGAGCAGGCGCTGGAGCGCGTGGAGCGCGCGGCGGCGCAGGCGGGCGTGGGGCTGGCGCTGGGCACCTGCAAATACGAGGCGGACGGGCTGTGCTACAACGAGCTGCGCTTCTACCTGCCCGACGGGACGTACCTGGGCTGCCACACCAAGACGCTGCTGTGCGGCACCATCACCGAGCCCACCGTGGGGGAGATCAACCACTTTGCGACCAAGCCGCTGCGGGTGTTCGACTTTAACGGCATCACCGTGGGCGGGCTGATCTGCAACGACATGTGGGCCAACCCCGGCTGCACGCCGACGGTGGACACGCACCTGTCCCACCGGCTGGCGCAGATGGGCGCGAAGGTGATCTTCCACGCGGTCAACGGCGGCCGCGACGACAGCGAGCTGTCGCAGGTGACCACCAAGCGCTTCCACGAGTGCCACGTGCTGCTCAAGGCTGCGGCGGACGACGTGTTCATCGTCACGGTGGACAACAGCTTCCCGCACACCACGCCCACCTCGTCCATCGGCGGCGTGGCGGGGCCGGACGCGCGCTGGGCGTACCGCATGGAGGACAAGGGGCATCAGTTCGGCGTGTACACGCTGGAATGGGAGGAGAACTGACCGTGAAGAGCATGGAGAGCAGCGCGTTCTATCAGGGGCTGTGCGAGGCGTTCGACCGCATGCCCATCATCGATTCGCACGAGCACCTTCCCAAGGAGAGCGCGCGGCTCGAGCAGCAGGTGGACTTCGCCACGCTGTTTGCCCACTACACGCGGGACGATTTCTACGCGGCGGGCATGAGCCTGGAGCAGCTGGCGCAGATGCAGAGCCCGGACACCGATCTGGAGCGCAAATGGGAGCTGTTTAGTGCGTACTATCCGATGGTGCGCGACACCTCGTATGTGCGCTCGGCGCGCATCGCGATGGAGAAGTTCTACGGCTGCGGCGATCTGACCAGCTTTGCGCAGGCGGAGGCGGTCACGCAGCGGATGCGGCAGGCCAACAAGCCCGGGCTATACGACAGGGTGCTGCGGCAGGCCTGCCACATGGAGCACAGCTTCCTGTTTACCTGCGAATCGGAGCACATCGAGCGCGACGGGTTCTACCAGTATGTGGACTATGTGGACCCCTACTGCCAGATCGCCAGCCGCGCGGACGCGGAGGGCTTCGGGCGGGAGCTGGGCGGCGCGTGCGGCACGCTGGACGAGGTTGTGCAGACGCTGCACGAGTTCATCCGCGCCAAGGCGGAGCGCGGCGTGCGCGGCATCAAGTATCTGGTGGCGTACAACCGCACGCTGCGCATCGACCGGATCGAGCGGGAGGACGCGCTGCGCATCTGGGAGAAGCTGCCCATCGACGGCGCGCAGGAGTGCGGACAGCTTACGGAGCAGCAGAAGAAGGCGCTGCAGGACTACCTGCTGTACCGCACGCTGGAGTGCTGCGAGGAGTTCGGCTTGCCCGCGGTGTTCCACACCGGCATCCAGACAGGGCCGGGGAACACGCTGATCCACACCGACCCGCTGCCGCTGACCAATACGCTGCAGGCGTTCCCGATTGTCAAGTTCGTGCTGCTGCACTGCGGCATCCCGGGGACGGATCAGGCGGCGATACTGGCCAAGTACTTTAGCAACGTCTACATCGACATGGCGTGGCTGCACATCGTCTCGCCCGACGTCGCCGTCAAGGAGCTCAAGCGCTGGATGAATCTGCTGCCCATGAACAAGATACTGGGCTTTGGCGGGGACTACCTGATCGTGGAGAAGGTGTACGGGCATCTGTGCATCGCGCGGGAGAACCTCTGCCGGGCGTTGACGGAGAAGGCGGACGAGATCGGGCTGACGCAGCAGCGGGCACAGCTGTGGCTGCGCAGGCTGGTGCACGACAACGCCGAGGCGGTGTGCTTCCCCGAAAGATTCAAGTAAATATGAAAGCCGGAGCTTCCCGAAATGATGGGAGGCTCCGGCCTGTTTTGGGCGGGATTTGGTTTAGGCATTGAGGCTGTCGGAGACGCGGCGGATGATGCCGCTGGTCAGCACGAGGATCAGGCAGCCGGTGTAGAGCACGGCGTTGAACGCAAACGGCAGTATGCGGTTGATGCCCGACAGCACGCCGCCGATGTAGCCAAAGGGCGAGCACAGGCCGATCATGATGACATAGAGCAGGCCGCTGACGCGGGAGCGCTCCTTTTCGTCGATGCACATGGCCACCAGGCTCTCCTTGCGGGGGGAGAAGATGGCGTTGCCGAACGCGTCGGCCAGCACGTAGAGCACCAGCGCCGCCCAGGTGCCCACGCCGCCGCCGCGGGGCGCGAATACCAGCAGCAGCTGGCCGAGTATGAACAGCGCAAGGCCTGCGATCATGGGCGGCTTGAAGGGCAGCGCGTTGATGCGCGCCTGCCACAGGAAGATGAACAGCAGCATCACGCCGGCGCGGATCATCGGGAAGAAGGTGATGAACGCCTCGGGGATGCCCAGGTTCTGCACGACGTAGAGCGAGAAGAAGGTGCCCGACAGCGTGGAGGTGATGTTGCACAGGATGATGATGGCCAGCACCAGAAGGGTGGGCTTGGAGTGCAGCATGTCGCGAATGACGCCGCCGTAGCCCTTGAACATCGCAAAGAAGGAGACGTTTTTGGTCTCCTGCATGCGGATGCGACCCTGACGCGTCTCGCGGCCGAATGCGAACAGCGTCCAGAACTTGATGGTCATGAACACAAAGGAGAACAGGTACAGCCCGCGCATCACGGGCATGAGGGTGTAGTGCGACACCAGCGCGGTGGAGATGGGCGCAAAGAACACCGCAAGAAGGCCGGAGACGGACACCCAGGTGTAGACGTCCACCAGCTTCTTGGGGTCGCAGTCCTCCACCAGCAGGCAGGTCCAGGTGTTGTTGGTGATCTGCCACATGGAGTTGAGTATGGTGGCGGCTAAGAACCACCAGAAGTTCTGCGAGAACGCCCAGATGAGGCAGGGAATCGACCAGGAGATGGTGTCGAACACCACGGTGGTCACGCGGCGGCCCCATTTGTCGCCGCAGACGCCGCCCAGCAGCGACGCCAGCACCTGAAACACCATGCCGATGGACAGCAGCAAGCCGATCTGCTCGTCGCTGACGCCCAGATTGTACATGAACAGCGTGGCAAAGGGGCTGTAAAGGTTGTAGGGGATGCCCCAGAGGGGCTCCAGATAGACGCAGATGCGCGGATTGCCTTCCAGCTCCAGCAGCGTCTTGACCAGCGGATGGCGCTTGAGCGCGGCGGTGAGTCGGTTTTCAGCCATAAGGTACCCCCGAGTCTGTATTTTGGTGGGAATGCAGGGCTATTTTACCATACCGGCAGGCGTTTTTCAATCGATCTGATGAGAAAATACGCCGTTTTGCAGCGTGCCGGTGACGGTCTTGCGGCCGGGCATCCACAGGCGGAAGGTCACGTCCACGCTGCGGTCCCATGCGGGCAGAAGATGGATGCCGTTTGCGTCCTCCTGCACCAGCATCTCCTGCAGCTGGATCAGCGCGCTGCCGCCGTGGTTGTGGTCGGGCGTCCAGTCGTGGCCGGGGCCCCAGAAGGCGGGGAAGCGGCGGGGCGCGTCGGCCAGCTTGTCGCGGAGGATGCGCAGGGCTTCGTCTGTGAGGCCCAAACGCGCGGCGAAGATGCCGTTTTGGTGCCAGCCGAAGGTATAGCGCTGCTCGTCGG
>JAXEXP010000135.1:0-13639 GCA_034113365.1 Candidatus Spyradocola sp. | reverse complement strand
GAGACCTTCTCGCCCTTGGCCAGGGTCTCGGTGATGCTGTCGAGTACGGACGCGACGACCTTGTCGGCATCCTTGCGGGTCAGGCCGCTCTTCTGGGCCACAGCGGTGATGAGTTCAGCTTTATTCATGAATATAAGCCTCCTGAAAAGAGTTTGAGTTTTATGCAAAGCCCCCGTGGGGACCGTGCCTACATAAGTTTCGCCATATCCTTGGGATTTCCTGCCGGCTCCGTATTGATTTTTTGTAAAGAAAGCCGATAATTCAGGGTTATTTCCGCTCCAGCGCCTTGCACTGCTCCCACAGGGCGTCCATCTGCGCCAGCGTCATGTCCTCAAGGCGCTTTCCCTGCTCGCCCGCGGTGCGCTCGACGTAGGAAAACCTGCGGATGAACTTGTCCGTGGCGCGCTCCAGCGCAAGCTCGGGCGGCACCTTCTTCATGCGGCAGACGTTCACCGCCGCAAACAGCAGGTCGCCCAGCTCCGCAAACAGCCTGTCCGCGTCGTCCCACACCTGCTCGGCCTCGTCCGCCTCCTCGCGCACCTTTTTAAGCGCCTCGCGCGCGTCGTCCCAGTCGAAGCCCACGCTGCGCGCCTTCTTCTGCACCTTGGCCGCGCGCATCAGCGCCGGGAAGCAGCGCGGGATGTCGCGCATCACCTCGGTCTGGGTGGTGAGCCGCTTCTCGCCCTTCTTGATGACCTCCCAGTTGGCCAGCACCTGCTCGGAGGTGTCGGCCTTGACGTCGCCGAACACGTGCGGGTGCCGCGTGATCATCTTGTGGCACACCGCCCACAGCACGTCCGTGATGTCGAACTCGCCGTGCTCGCTGCCGATCTGCGCGTGCATCGCGATGTTGAGCAGCAGGTCGCCCAGCTCGTCGGCCAGGCGGTAGGGGTCGTCGCCGTCGATGGCGTCGATGACCTCGTAGGCCTCCTCCAGCAGGTCGGCCTTCATGCTCTGGTGCGTCTGCTCGCGGTCCCACGGGCAGCCGTCGGGGCGGCGCAGGCGCTCCACGATCTCCACAAGGTGCGAAAAGTCGTAGCGCTCGGCCTGCAGCAGCTCCAGCGGCGGCACCACCAGCGCCGTCAGGTGGCTGTACTGCTCCTGCCGGTCCAGCTCCTCCAGCGGGATGGTCTTTCCGTCCAGGATCACATTCCACGCGTCGGGGTAGTGCTCCTGCAGCGTCAGCTTGCACTCGGAGGCCGTCACGCGGTCGTTGAGCTCGCAGACGATCAGCGGGCGGCGCACGTCGATGTTCAGCCCGCCCAGGTCGATGGCGGCGGTCACGCACGCGTTGTCCAGGCCGCCCGCCTGCCCCGCCGCGTGCTCGTACAGCCCCACGCCGGGGATCACGCGCACGGGGATGCCATTCTGCGCGGCGCGCTGCGTCACGCAGCTTACGGACGCGTCCATCAGCCCCGCGCCGCCGATCACGCCAAACGCCACGTCGCCCAGCAATGCAGCGTCCAGCACGGCGCGCGCGATGGCGTCGTTGACCTCGTCATAGTCCTCGGTGCGCTCGTACAGCGCGTCCAGCGATTCAAACGCCACGCCCCTTTGCCGCAGCAGCTCCGCTGCGGGGGTGACGGCGGTGCGCAGCAGCACCCTGCCGCCGCCCGTAAGCGCCTCCAGGCCCGCGAGCGTCAGGTCGCCCGCGCGCACGCCCAGCCCTACGATGGTTATCATGCTTTCTTTCCTCCAACTTTATCCATCAGCCGCATCAGCCTGCGGCCGCCGGGGATCATCTTCAGATCCTCACGGCTGAGCGCGCGCAGCGCAAAGGCCAGCAGCGCATAGATCACAACGCCCAGCGCCACCGCGCCCAGCGTCAGCAGCGCATTGCCCAGCCTGTCGCTCATCAGCCGCACAAAGCCCCACACGGCAAGCGCCATGCCGCCAGCCGCCAGCGCGGGACGGCCCACCGCGTCCGCAAACCGCAGCCGCGTGCCTGTGAGCTTGAGCACCATCGCCACGTTGCCCAGCGCCGCGATGCCGTAGCAGGTCACCGTGGCCACCGCCGCGCCCAGCACATTGAGCTGCGGGATGCCGATGAGCGCGTAGTTCAGTATGATCTTGGCCACGATGCCCACCGCCATGGTGCGCACGGGGTAGCCGGGCTTGCCCAGCCCCTGCAGCATGCCGGTGGTGGTCTGCACCAGCGCCAGGAAGAATATGCCCACCGCCATCACGGCCAGCAGGTCGCCGCCGATGTTCAGGCAGTTCTCGGGCTGGGAGGCGTAGAGCAGCCGCAGGATCTGGTGCGACAGGATGCCCATACCCACCGCCGCGGCCGAGCCGATCATCAGCGCGAGCTTGAGCGCCGTGGACACGATGTGGTGCATGCCCTCGCTGTCCCTGCGCGCCAGCGCCGCCGACACCGCAGGCACCAGCGACATGGAGAAGCTCAGCGTGATGACCGCGGGCATGTTGACCATGGTGTTGACCATGCCGGTCAGCACGCCGTACATTTCCCGCGCGTTTTCGATCGCATAGCCGATGTCGGTCAGCCGGTTGACCATCAGCGAGCCGTCCACCAGGCCCACGATGGACATCATGGACGAGCCGATGGTCACGGGGATGGCGATGGCGAACAGCTTTTTATAGAAGTGCTCGATGGGCTGCGCGGGGCCCGCGCTCTCCACGGGGCGGCGGCGGTTCTCCACCAGGTACCGCGCCCAGATGAACGCCAGCGCGCACAGCTCGGCGATGGTCACGCCCAGTATCGCGCCCACCGCGCCCCAGACCAGGCCGTAGGGCGCCAGCACGCGCACCAGCGCGTAGCCGAAGACCACCTTGCCCACCGTCTCGATCAGCTGCGAGGCGGCGGTGGGGTTCATGTTCTGCGCGCCCTGGAAATATCCGCGATAGGACGAGATCAGGCACACAAAGAAGATGGCCGGGGCCAGCGCCACAAAGCCGGGCGCCGCGGCCGGGTCGCCCATCATCGAGGCAATGGGCTTGGCAAGCGCCGCCATGAGCACCGTGGTGACCAGGCCCGTGCACAGCAGGATGCGCTGCGTCTTTTTCTGGATCCACTTCGCGCCCGCGCGGTCGCCGTTGGTCAGCCGCTCGGACACCATCTTGGAGATGGCGGTGGGCAGGCCGGCCGAGGAGATCACCAGCAGGAAGGAATACACCGAGTACGGCATGCCGTACAGGCTCATGCCCTCGGAGGAGATCAGGTTGGTCAGCCACACGCGGTAGAACATGCCGATCACCTTGCCGATCAGCCCCACCACGGCCAGCACCGCCGCGCCGCCTACGAAGGATTTGTTGTTCTCATTGCTCATCTTGACGCCATCCCATCCTTTTCCCAGCATTCATCATAAAAAGATACACCTTTTCGCCCGGCCTGTCAATCGATGCGCGGGGTTACCGGCCCCCTTGCGCCCGTCTCTGCTCCTTCTGCGCCAGCCTTTCACATTTCGTCATTTTTCCCTTTTCCCGGTGATGCGCCCGGCACGCTGCGCAGTTCCCGTGCCGCTCGCACTTCTTCCTCTTGCAGGGGCAGCTCTCGCTCATGCGCTTTTCCTCTCTAAACCGTCTTTTCTCCCTTGTAGATGCGCTGCAGCTCCTCGGTGGGTTGGCCGTGCCCGTCGTGCAGCACCAGCGGCGGCAGCATCACGCAGCCCTCGCCCGCCTGCTTGACGGCCTCCACCAGCACCAGGTGCGCGCGCTTTCCCGCGCTGGGCTGCACCAGCCGCACGCGCTTGAGCGGCAGCTCCTTATCGTGCATCCGCCAGGCGATCTCGGGCAGCCGGTCGGCCTGGTGGATCAGGAAGAACCGCCCGCCGTTCTTGAGCAGCGCCGCGCCGCTGGCGATCACCGCGGCAAGGTCGGTGGCGATCTCGTGCCGCGCGATGGCCAGCGCGTCGTTGGGGTTGTGCAGCACGCCGCCGCGCTTGCCGTAGGGCGGGTTGCACAGCACCGCGTCGTACACGTCATGCCCCAAATGCGCCGGTGCGTCCTTTAAGTCCATCTCGTGCACGGAAATGCGCCCGCTCAGGCCGTTGAGCGCCGCCGACCGCCGCGCCATGTCCGCGCAGTCGCCCTGGATCTCCACCGCGTCAAATGTCAGCCCCGGATTGCGCGCGCACAGCAGGATGGGCAGGATCCCCGTGCCCGTGCCCAGATCCGCGACCCGCGCCCGGGGCTGCAGCCGCGCGAAGTTCTGCAGCAGCACCGCGTCCGTACCGAACCGGAACCGGTCCGGGCGCTGGATGATGCGATAGCCCTCCACCTGCAGATCGTCCAGCCGCTCGCCCTCGCGCAGCCATTCCAAACTCTCCATCACAAGCCCTCCCCGTTTGTGCACAAACGCCCCGGGGAACGTCCCCGGTTTCCGTCGAGGAAACCATAGACCCTCCCGCCCCTCCCCCCTGAGGGGAGGGGCGGGAGGGTCATCCCCGTGCCCGTACCTGTGCGTTTTAGCTGAACTTCAGGTAGTCGTTCTTCATATAGCCGGTCTTGCCGCTGACCGACACCTGGCTCCACGTCGAGCCCTTGGACAGCACCGTCACCTTGGTGCCCGCCGGGTAGGTGCCCAGCTTGGTGCCCGAGGTCGAGCCCGTCGAGCGCAGGTTGACCGACGTGGTCGTGGTGGCCGTGGTCGTGCCCGACGAGGAGGAGCTGCCCGAGGAGCTGCCGGACGAGCCGCTCGTCAGCTGCACGTAGCTCTTGAGCACATAGCCGTAGCCCGTGCCGTACTCGATCTTGTACCAGTCGCCGTTGCGGGCCACGATGCTCACCGACGCGCCGTGGGCCAGCGTGCCCAGCTTGCTGGTGTTGGTGCCCGCGCCCGCGCGCACGTTGACGGTGGAGCTGGCGTTGGACAGCTTGATGACGCCCGGGAAGGTGGAGCTGCTGCCGCCGCCCGTGCTCTCCTCGGAGCTGCCGCCGATGTTGACGTACTTCTTCATCACATAGCCCGAATAGCCGCCCGAGGTGATGGCGTACCAGTCGCCGCTCTCGCCGGTGACGGTGACGGCCGCGCCGTGCTTGAGCTGCGTCACCACCGCCGTCGAGGTGCTGGGTCCCTGCCGCAGGTTGAGCGACGAGGAGGACGAGGACAGCTTGATGGCGCCCGTCTGCGCGGCGGTCGAGCCGCCGTTGTCGGGGGTATTGGTGGGCGTGGGCGTGGCGCCGGTGGCGGTGGAGATGGCGCTCTTGTCCACATAGCCGCGCGCGCCGGAGGACGTGGAGACGTAGCTGTAGCTGCCGTCGGTGGAGAGCACCGTCACGGCCGTGCCGCGGGTGAGATATTCCTCAATGACGTTGCCGCCCGGGGCCGCGCGCAGCGCCGTGCCGTCCGCGTTGATGTAGGCCTGGCCCGCGGGCAGGCTTCCGGCGGGGTCGGGCGTGGTCTCGGGCGCCGCGGCCAGCGCCGACTGCGCCACATAGCCCGTCAGGCCGCCGGAGGTGCGCACGTAGCAGTAGCCGTCGGCCGTGGAGAGCACCGTCACCGCGGTGTTCTTGCTCAGCAGCGCCTCGATGACGTTGCTGCCCGGCGCGGAGGCCAGCTTGGTGCTGTCCTCGGTCACGTAGCGGGTCTCGCCTGAAGTGCCGGGCGTGGGCGTGGCAGGCGTGGGCGTGGGCGTCGCGGTGGGCGTATCCACCCTGCCGCTGACCTTGACGTAGCTGGCCGAGATGTAGCCCGTGCCCGTGCCGTACTTGATCTTGTAGAAGCCGCTGTTCTGCGAGATGATGCTCACCGGCGCATCCTTGGTCAGCTGGCCGATCTTGGTGGCGGTGGTGGAGGGGCCGGAGCGCACGTTGACAGTGGAGCCCGTCACCGTGCCCGTGGCCACGACGGCGTCCGAGCCGCCGGCCGGGGTGGGCGTGGGCGTCGCGGTGGCCGTGGCGGTCGCAGTCGTGCCGCCCGTGGTGGTCACCGCGCTCTTTTCGACGTAGCCCGTGGTGCCGTCGGCGATGCGGATGCAGTAGTAGCCGCCCTCCTCGGAGAGCACCGTCACCGGCGTATTCTTGCTCAGGTAGTCATAGATGACGTTGCCGCCCGCAGAGCCGCGCAGCGCGACGCCGTCGGTGGCGATGCAGGCGCTGCCCGTGACGCTACCGCCGTCGGGCGTGGGCGTCGGGGTGGCGCCGGGAGCTGCAGTGATGTCGGTCAGATAGCGCGTGGCGCAGTAGCCCACCGTGCCGCCGGGGGTGCGCACCTTGGTCCACTCGCTGCCGTACTGCAGCACGTCCACGATGGTGCCATGGGGCATGGAGGTGAGCACGGAGCCCGAGGAGGACGCCGTCGCGCGCAGCTTGAGCGTCGAGGAGGCGGTGGACAGCGTCACCTTGGCCTGGCCCACCGCGTCGTCGGCCGCATTGCCGCCGTCGGGCGAGGTCGTGGGCGTTGCCGCGCCGCCCTCATAATTGCTCAGCTGGATGTAGGAGGCGCTGACGTAGCCGATGGAGCCGTTGTAGACGATGCACAGCCACTCGCCCAGGTCGGCGTAGACGTCCACGGTGGCGCCGCGGCTGAGCGAGCCCAGCTTCTTGCCCGAGGTGGACGCGTCGGCGCGCACCGTCAGCGAGGAGGCGTTGACCGTGCCCGTGGCGATGGGCGTGGTGGACATGGGCACGTACTTGGTCAGCGTCTCGCGGGTGAAGTCCAGCTTGGGCAGGCTCACGCCGTCAAAGTAGAAGTTGATGATGTCCTTGTAGCTCTTGCCCTCGTTGGCCATCTGCTGCGCGCCGCGCTGGGACATGCCCACGCCGTGGCCGTAGCGGGCCAGCGTCAGGTAGTAGTAGCCGCCGCTGCTCTCCAGCGAGAACAGGCGCAGGTCGGAGTCCACGGAGAACAGCGTGTACTTGAGCTCGCCGTGCAGGTCGATGGTGATGTCCACCGACTGGGTCACGCCGGAGCCCGAGGCGCTGCCGTCATAGACGCCGCCGCTGTAGGTGGGGTCGTAGACGTTGCTGTCCCCGCTGCCCCAGTAGCTGCCCGTGCCGTTGTCCTGCACCAGCACGGTCATGTTCATGGTCTGGTAGTTGCGGCTGATGCCCACCGAGCGCTTGTCGGTCTGCACGGGGTTGGACAGCGACACCGACTGGATGGCGCTGATGGTGGGATAGTAGCCCAGCTTCTGGTAGACCTTGTCCTGGATCAGGGTATAGAAGGCGGTGTCCAGCGAGCCGGGGTTGGAGGTGAAGGTGTAGGTGACCGAGCGCGACGAGGGGTTGCGCACGTCGTAGGGGTCGTCCTTCATCACATAGCAGCCCAGCGACGAGGAGGAGGACCACGCGTTGCCGGGCAGCTCCACCTGGCCGCCGTTGGACGCGCCGAAGTAGGCGTTGACGTAGGAGGAGCCGTACTTGAGCAGCACGCCCGCGGTGTCGTCCACGGCCTTGATGATGTTGGTGTTGGCCGAGTTGTAGCCCTTGTACACCTGGTCGGAGGAGGTGTCGTTGATCTCGTAGTTGGGCTCGCTGCCCAGCATGCGGTTGTAGACGTAGGAGCGGGCGATGACGGCCTGCGCCTTGAGCGTCTCGATGGGGAAAGTGTTGGACAGCTCGCCGGCCAGCACGCCGTAGAGGTAGTCCTCGATGTAGACGCGGTTGATCAGCCGCAGATAGCCGCCGTTGATGTCAAAGGTCATGTCGCCGCGGTAGGAGCGGTTGCCGTACTTGGCGTTGTAGAGGCTGATGGTGCCGATGGAGCCGTCGTCGTTGAGGTGCTGCTTGATGGTGAACTTGCTGCCCATGTCCACCTGGCCGTTGATGCCGGTGCCCGAGAGCATCAGCGTGCCGCCCACCACCTCGATGGTGTACTCCCCGCGCGTGGACAGCACCACGTCGGGATTGGCCGGCACGGAGTAGGAGCCGTTGAGCGTGATGGAGGTGGAGCTGATGCTGCCGTAGTAGTCCATGGACTTGAGCCACACGCGCACCATGCCGTCCACGGCGGCGTCCGCCTGGGGCATGCCCACCAGCAGCGTCGCGCACATCACCGCAACGCTCAACAGTAATGCCAGAATTCTCTTCATCGGTTTTTTCCTCCTAAAAATACACGCCGACGGCCTGATTCTATCTATATGGGGAACGCGGGCGAAAATGACTGCACACGCGCAGCCTGCAAAAAGGCACTGTTTGTGCGCAGATTCTACAATCCATAGTGTAGCATACGCCCTGTGTGCCGTCAAACCCGTTGCAGGCTTCTAAACAAATCATTTACAACTTCCGCAGCGCCTTGACAGCCCCCTGCCGCGCGCATTATTGTGTACCCAAGGGCGTTTCTCCGCTAGGAAAAGGAGATGGGCATCATGTGGCTGTTCGTCGATCTGTTCTTCACGCTCTGCTCACCCTTTGCGCCGGGCGCGCGCACCGAGTGGGACGCGCTGGGCATCCCGAAGGAGGCCTGGCTGACCCGCGTGGAGGACGAGGCGATGTGCGTCCGCCGCGAGCTGGGTCTGCTATTTGACACGCCCGAAGGCCTGATGCGCGACGTGCTGCGCCGGACGGGCCTTGCACTGGACGAGCGCCTGATCCGCGAGCTTACGGACATCCGCATCGAGCGCATGCGCCGCGCGGTGACGCAGATCCGCCCGGAGATCCTGCGCACGCTGGACGCGCTGCACGAAAGCGGGCACCGCCTGTGCCTGGTGAGCAACGCCGACGTGATCGACACGCTGCACTGGCGGGAATCGCCGCTGGCCGCGCGCATGGACGAGACGGTGTTCTCCCACCTGGTGCACGCGCGCAAGCCCGACGAGGCCATCTACCGCATCGCGCTGGAGCGCACCGGCGCAGACCCCGCCCGCAGCGCATTCATAGGCGACGGCGGCTCGGACGAGCACCGCGGCGCAAAGCGGGCGGGGCTGCGCACCATACTGGTCACGCACCTGCGCCCGCGGCCGGAGGCGGAGCTTGCGCCCCTTCTCCCCCACGTCGACGCGCGCACGGACGACTTTACCGAGCTTCCCGCGCTCCTCGCCCGGCTGCCGCAATGACCCATTGCCCAGCCCTCCATCAAATCCATATCAAATTCGCGCATCCGGGGTTCCAGTGCTCGACGGACACCTCATCCGTCGCCTGCGGGCGTCAGCTTATTCCGCACCGAACCAGCCGTTCCGGCTGTTCCGGTGTTTCGTCCGGCTTATTCTCAGGGCGAGGCCAAGGGATGCCACCGTTTCCATCTGCGTTATTTGTACTTTTCAGAGAATAAATCCCCGCCCGGAAAACACCGGGCGGGGATTTACGTCTGGTCGGAAAAATTACTCCTCGGAGGGAGCGCCGACGGGGCAGGTGCCAGCGCAGGCGCCGCAGCTGATGCAGGTATCCGCATCGATGACGAACTTGCCATCGCCCTCGGAGATGGCGCTGACAGGACACTCGGCTGCGCAAGCGCCGCAGCTGATGCAATCATCGGAAATCTTGTATGCCATTGAGATTCACCTCCACAACATTGTTTGTAGATTCCTCTACACGCTTCTATTGTAACACCGAAGTATGGGATTCGCAAGCACAAATTATGGATTCACAGGGCCGTCCTGGGCCGGTGCGGGCGCGGGGCGCTGCTCCTTGGGGATGGTGCGCACGCCGCCGGGGGTGCCGTCGCGGCGCGGGGGCCGGTTCGAGCGATTCCTGCCGCGGTTCTCACCGCCGCGGCTGCCCTCCTGCGGGCGGTTTTCCGGCTTGCTCCCCTCGGGCCGGTTCCCCTCGGGCTTGCCCTCCCCGCCGGGTGCGCCGTCGCGGCGCTGACCGCCTCTGCCGCCGCGCGGGGGACGCGGGGGGCGCGGGGGACGGTCGCCCTTTTCGCCCTTCTCGCGGGGCTCCCTGGGCTCCTTGGGCTCCTTGGGTTCCTCGGTGCGGGCGGCCTCGCCGTTCTGGCCGCCGTTCTGGCCGCGGTTTCTGCCTCTGCCGCCGCGGGAGCGGGAGCGCGGGGGACGGTCGGCGCGGGGGGCGGACTCCGCCTCGGGCTGGGCGGGGGCATCGGGATCCGCGGGGATCTCCGGCTTCTGTGCGGGGGCGTCCTCCGCCTGCTGCGCAGGGAGCTCGACCGGCTCCGCCGGGGCGGGCGCGGGCGCGCCGTCCTTAGGCGCGAGCTGCACCTGGTCAAAGTCGTACTCGCGGAACTCGGTGGCGCCGTCCTTTACGGGGATGCGCACCTTGATCTTCTCGCGGATGACGGCGATCTCGGCCACGGTGCCGCGGCCGTCGGGGGTGAGGACCTCCTTGCCCACGCGGGGCACGCGCTTGTAGACCTCGTCGTAGGTGTCCTGCTCATATTTCAGGCAGCACATCAGCCTGCCGCACAGGCCGGAGATCTTGGTGGGGTTGAGCAGCAGGTTCTGCTCCTTGGCCATCTTGATGGACACGGGCTGAAAGTCGCCCAGGAAGGTCCTGCAGCAGATGGGCCGCCCGCAGGAGCCCAGGCCGCCGATCATCTTGGCCTCGTCGCGCACGCCGATCTGGCGAAGCTCTATGCGGGTCTTGAAGATGGACGCCAGGTCCTTGACCAGCTCGCGGAAGTCGATGCGGCCGTTTGCGGTAAAGTAGAATATGATCTTGCTCACGTCGAAGGTGTACTCCACGTCCACCAGCTTCATCTCCAGCTGATGGTGCGCGATGCGCGCCTGGCCGATCTCAAAGGCCTCGGCCTCCTTCTTGGCGTTGACGGCGATGCGCCGCTTGTCCTCGTCCGTCGCCACGCGGATGACGGCCTTGAGGGGCTGCACGACCTCCTCGTCGGGCACCTCCCGTTTTTCTGTCACCACGTCGCCGCACTCCATGCCCCGCGCGGTCTCCACGATCACCTGATCGCCCACGTGCATCTCCAACCCGTTGGGGTCGAAGTAGTACATCTTGCCCGCGCGCTTAAAAGAAACACCGATCACGGTCGTCATTTGTCTTAGCCCTCCACAATCTTCAAAAGCAGGGGTTCCGCCGCCGAGCGCCACTGCACATGCGCGCTGAGGCGCTTGCGCACGGAAGCCGTCTCCTCCATAATACAGGCAACGGCGGAAAATGTAAAGCGCTCCGCCAAACGCGACAGCTCCTCCTCGATGGCAACGTCGATGGGCTCAAGCCCCGCCTGCACGCGCGCCACGTCGCGCAGCACCATCTCCAGCGCGTCCAGCAGACGCAGCCAGTCCTCTGCCTTGCGCTTGTCGTCCCAGCCGGTGGACGCCGCGGGGATGTCCTCGCGGCCGCGCAGCCGCGTCAGCAGCGCCAGCGCCTCGTCGCGCAGCGCGTAGTAGGGGTCCTCCCCCACCAGCTCCAGCGCCCGGCCCAGCACGCCCTGGCTCAGGCGCGCGGCGTAGGCGGCGCGGTCGGGCTTTGCGCCGCGGCTCAGCAGCTCGCTCTCGACGGTGCTCTCGGGCAGGCGCGGCATGAACACCGGCCGGCAGCGCGAGCGGATGGTGGGCAGCAGCGCTTCCTTGCGGGCGGTGAGCAGGAAGAACACGGTGCGCCCGTCGGGCTCCTCGAGCGTCTTTAAGAACGCGTTCTGCGCGCGGTCGTTCATTTTATCGGCGTCCTCGATGACGACGGTGCGGAAGCCGCCCTCATAGGGCTTTTCCGCCAGCGCGTCGATCAGGTCGCGCACCTCGTCCACGGAGATGACGCTCTTTTCGCTGCGCAGCACGATGTGGTCGGGATGCGAGCCCGCCAGCATGCGCCTGCACGGGCCGCACTGCATACAGGGCTGGCTGCCCTTTGTCTCGCAGTGCAGCGCCATCGACAGCGTCATGGCCAGCGTCCTCTTGCCGCAGCCGGCCTCGCCGTGTATCAAAAAGGCATGGACAACCGAGCCTGCCCGAAAGGAGCGCGTAAGCTCCGCAAGCACGCCCGGTTGTCCATAAATCTGCTCGAATTGTAGCGCCATACGTTACAGCTTGATAAACTGCTCCACGTTCAGTACGAACACCGTGGCGCCGCCCACCATGACCTCGATGGGGTAGGGCACATAGACGCCCGTGGTGCCCGCAACGGGCGAGGGAGAGGTGGCGATCTGCTTGCGGCTCTTGCAGACCTTCTCGATGACGTCCATAGCGCCCTGGAATTTCTCCTCGTCAACGCCCAGCAGCAGCGTGGTGTTGCCCGCGCGCAGGAAGCCGCCGGTGGTCGCCAGCTTGGTGACGGAGTAGCCTTCGTTCATCAGGTTGCTGACCAGGCGCGCCGCGTCCTCGTCCTGAACAATCGCGATGATTAACTTCATAAACAGACCCCCTAAACGCATCTGAAAGTTCTTGCATTGATTATACACCAAAAACCGAATAAATGCAAACGGTTTCTGAAGAAATGTAAAATCTTTATTATGCCGCGTTTTGGGTCCTCAGCGCCGCCGCTTGACCGCGCGCACGGGCACGGTAAAGGTGAGCACCGCGCCGCTGCCGCCGCGCTCGCGCGTCACCGTGATGTGCGCCTGATCGCGCTCCATCTCCAGGTAGGCGCTCAGCGCCGCCAGCACGTCCAGCTGCATCAGCGCCAGGTCGCGCACGCTGACGTTGGTCCTGTCCTCCCGCAGCACGCTGCCCAGCCGGCTGCGCGCCACGTCCTTTGTCCTCTCGCGTCCAAGCATCCCCATATTCCTCCTTTACATTCCGTACCGGCGCGGCAGCAGCCGCCGCAAAAATCCGCCCCGCTGCTCGTGCAGCGACAGCACGGGCACCTCGTCGCCCAGCAGGCGCGCGGCGATGTTGCGGTAGGCCAGCGACACGGGCGTGTTGCCCCGCGCCACGGGCTGCCCGAGGTTCCCCGCGCGGATGACGGTCTCCTCGTCCGGGATGACGCCCAGCAGCTCCACGGAAAGCATCTCCAGCATGTCCTCGGTGCTCATCATGTCGCCCCTGCGCACCATGCCGGCGCGCACGCGGTTGATGATGAGGCGCGGGGCGGGCAGGTCGTAGGCGCGCAGCAGGCCGATGACGCGGTCGGCGTCGCGCACGGCGGACACCTCGGGCATCGTCACCACGATGGCGCTGTCCGCGCCCGCAACGGCGTTGCAAAAGCCCTGCTCGATGCCCGCCGGGCAGTCGATGAGCACATAGTCCACCGAGGGCTTGATCTGCCCGATGAGCGCCTCCATCTGCTGTGCTGTGACCACGCTCTTGTCGCGCGTCTGCGCCGCGGGCAGCAGGTGCAGCCGCCCGAAGAAGCGGGGGTCCTCCACCAGCGCCTGCCGGAGCCTGCACCGCCCCTCCACCACGTCCACCAGGTCGTAGACGATGCGCTCCTCCAGCCCCATCACCACGTCCAGGTTGCGCAGGCCGATGTCGGTATCCACCAGCATCACGTGCGCGCCCTTGAGCGCCAGCGCCGCGCCGATGTTCAGCGTCGCCGTGGTCTTGCCCACGCCCCCCTTTCCCGAGGTGATGACGATCGCTTCTCCCACGTTTTTCCCGCTCCTTTCCCGTCGCCGCGCCGCCGTTTCTCCCGGATTTCCGGGAAATATGCGCATGCAGCGCCCTGTATACACACTGAGCATACAGGCCCGCGCCCCCGCCCGCAAGCGCCGTCGCCAATCCCTGTCAAAATCTGCTCAAACCCGACAGTGTAGGAGTGTCAAACATAGGTAACAGTCAGAACAAGTGGAGATAGTCAGAAAGGACATCATTGGGAGAGCGCAGGCCGAGGCAGGTCATGATGTGGTTGTTGGATGCCCGCTGGTAGCGGGCAAGCTGCGTGCGGCCAT
>JAXEXP010000134.1:0-43076 GCA_034113365.1 Candidatus Spyradocola sp. | reverse complement strand
GATCCTCGCCGCGCAGCGTGCCGTCCGTCTGCCGGCTGTACGCGTCAATTTTCTCGGCCAGCCCGCCCTCGTACAGGTCGCGGCAGCCCGTCTCCGCCAGCCTGCGCAGCGTCTCGCCCATCTCGGGCACCGCGTAAACGTCGCCCGCCCGCAGCGCGCGCCCGTCCGGGTTGAACCCCTCCAGCCACCGGCGCAGCACCGGGTCGCCGCTCTTTTGGGCCGCCTCCGTGAACCGGTTGAGTATGGGCGCGTTGTCCGGCGACAGCGCGTACCCCTGCGCAAGCTCCACCGCCGGCGCAAACAGCTCGCCCAGCGGCTTGGTGCCATAGCGCTCGTGCAGCGCCGCCCAACCCGCGGGCGCGCCGGGCACCGTCACGGGCAGCCAGCCCTTAAAGGGCACCGCATCGTCATGCCCCTCCGCCTCCACGCGCGCACGCGTCAGCCTCTCCGGCGAAAATCCCGACGAGTTCAGCCCCTGCAAGGGCTCTCCCTTCATGCTCACGATCGCAAAGCAGTCGCCGCCCACGCCGTTGTTGGCGGGATCCACCACCGTCAGCGCCGCCGCCACCGCCAGCGCCGCGTCCACCGCGTTGCCGCCCTCGTGCAGGACGTGCAGCCCCGCCTGCGTCGCCAGCGGGTGCGACGAGGCCACCATGCCCCGGTGCCCGTACACCAGGTTCCTCCTGGACGCATACGGATAATACAGCGTATCGAATTTCATACCCCTCATCCCTTCTCTTTGTGTATAAATACACCAATAGAACGCATGCGGATCACGGCAGATCCGGCAGTGGAATCGCCCGCGCGAACCGCTCGATCACCCGCGCCGCCGCATACAGCCGCTTTTCATCCGCGCCATATAGGATCGCCCCGCACGGAATCCCCTTCTCATTCACGTCAAACGGTACGCAAACCGACGGCAGCCCCGCAAAGTGCATGCAGTTCGTCGGCCCCGTCATCAGGCAGGCGTCGTAGGGCGCAAGCTGCTCCCGCAGCTCCCGGCGCATCGCCTCCCGCGCCGCCAGCGCCTCCCGGTACTCCGCCTCGCCGCCCGGCTCCCCGTGCACCCGGTACGCCTCCCGCAGCAGATCATCCCCGTACCGCCTCATCGTCTCCGGGTGCGCGTCCATCTCTGCCAGCACATCGCCCAGCGTCCGGCACCGCGCCCGCGTCCCGGCAAGGTATGCCTCCACGTCGGGCATGAACTCCCAGCGCATCACGACCCTCTGCTGCGGGGCATACGGCTGCATCACCTCGCCGATCCTCGCGCCGGCGTCCCGCAGCCGCCCCAGCAACCCGTCGTACCGCGCAAGCTGCGCCTCGGACACCCTCTCCCGGTTGAATCCATTGACCGCCAGACGCAGCCCCTCGGGCGCAATCTCCGGCGCCTGCCCAAGCGGCTCGTCCCGCATCGCATCATCAATCAGCAGCGCGTCCTCCACCGTCCGCGCCAGCACCCCCACGCTGTCCAGCGTGTGCGCCAGCGGCACCACGCCCCGCGCGCTCAGCGCCCCCACGGGCGGCTTCACCCCGACCACGCCGTTCTCCGACGCGCAGCCCACCACGGAAAACGAGGTGTCCGTGCCCAGCGCCGCCGCGCACAGTCCCGCCGACACCGCCACCGCCGATCCGCTCGACGACCCGCTGACGTCCCAGCCGCGCTCGTACGCGTGCGCCACCTGCCCCCCACGCGAGGAATACCCGTTCGGCATGTCGCGGGACACATAGTTGGCAAATTCCGTCATGTTGGCCTTGCCCAGCACCACCGCGCCCTTTTCCCGCAGCGCGCGCACCACGGGCGCGTCCTCCGCCGCCACATGGTCGCTTAGCGCCAGGCTCCCCGCCGTGGTGTGCAAGCCCTTGACATCAATATTGTCCTTGACCAGCACCGGCAGCCCGAACAGCGGCAGCTCCTCTTTATCCATACGCCCGTCCAGCGCCTTCGCCTGCGCAACCGCGGTCTCGTCCAATTCCGCCACGCAGTTCAGCCCCTCCGGCCCGTCGTATCGCGCAATGCGCCCCAAATAATGCCGCGTCAGTTCCTCCGCTGTAATCTCCCCGGCCCACATCTGCTCCCGCAGCTGCACCGCCGACCATTTCCACAGCTCCGCGCCCACCTTCGCCTCACTCCCCGGTCAGGACTGCGCCTGCTCCCACTCCTCGTACAGCTCCGCGATGGTCTTTTGCAGCTCGCTGTACTTCCTGCTCAGCGCCTGCGCCTTCGCGTTGTCCGCGTAGGTGTCCGGGTCGCTCATCTCGATCTCCAGCTGCGTCATCTTCTCCTCCAGCTCGGTGATGCGCGTCTCCAGGTTCGCGATGCGCGCCTTTTCCCGCCGCGCGGCCTCCTGCGCCGCCTTTTCGCGCTTCTTCTCCTCGCGCAGCGCCGTCTTGGTCTTAACTTGCGTCAGCTCCTCCTCCGGGAGGTTCTTCTGCGCCGCCTTCTCCAGATAATCGTCGTAGTTTCCAATATATTCCGTCACGCCGTCCGGCTCCATCACGATCACCCGGTCCGCGATGCGGTTGATGAAGTACCGGTCGTGCGACACCGTCAAAATCGTCCCCTCAAAGCCCAGCAGCGCCGTCTCCAGCATCTCGCGGCTGTCCATGTCCAGATGATTGGTGGGCTCGTCCAGGATCAGGAAGTTGTCCTGCCGCAGCATCAGCTTGGTCAGCAGCACGCGCCCGCGCTCGCCGCCCGACAGCGTGCTGATGGGCGCGAACACGTCCTCCCCGGTGAACAGGAACCCCGCCAGCGCGTTGCGGATGGTGGTCTGCTCCATGCGCGGGAAATCGTCCCACACCTCATTGAGCACGTCCTTGTCCGGCGTCAGCCCCTCCTGCTGCTGGTCGTAGTACCCGATCTCCACGCCCGAGCCAAACCGCACCGACCCGCTGTCCGCCTGCTCCCTGCCCGTCAATATCTTGAGCAGCGTGGACTTGCCCACGCCGTTCGCGCCCAGCAGCGCGATGCGGTCGCCCGCGCGCACGTGCAGGTTCAGCCCCTGAAACAGCGTCCTCTCCCCGTAGCGCTTGGACAGATCCTCGCACATCAGCACGTCGTTGCCCGTGCCGCGCCCCGCGTGGAAGGAAAAGTACACATTGTGCTCCTCCACTGGCTTGTCCACGCGCTCGATCATGTTCAGCCGCTTCTCGCGGCTCTTGGCCTTGATGTGCGCCGCCTCGGTGTTGTACGCGCGGAACTGCGCGATGATGGCCTCCTCGCGCGCGATCTCCTTCTGCTGCAGCGTGTATTCCTTCATCCGCCGCACCATGACCTCCTCGCGCAGCTTGAGGTAGCGCGTGTAGTTCCCCTCGTACTGCTCGATGCGCCCGAACGACAGCTCCGCAATGGAGTTGCACACCGCGTCCAAAAAATACCGGTCGTGCGACACCACCACCACCGCGCCCTTGTAGCTGCGCAGATAGTCCTCCAGCCACTGAATGGAGTTCAGATCCAGATGGTTGGTCGGCTCGTCCAGCAGGATCAGGTCGGTCCTGGTCAGCAGCAGCTTGCCCAGCTTCAGCCGCGTGCGCTCCCCGCCCGAGAGCGACGCCACCGTCTGATCGTACTGCGCCGCGGTAAAGCCCAGCCCCGTCAGCACCCCCTGCAAACGCGAGCGCCACGCGTAGCCGTCCTCCTCCTCAAAGCGGTCGGTCAGCTTTGCGTACTCCTCGGCAAGGCGCGCGTAGCCCTCGGGGTCGACGTCGTGCATCTCCCCCATGTGCTGCTCCATCTCCCGCAGCTGTTCCTCCATCCTGAAGGTCTCCTCAAAGCAGGTCTCCATCTCCTGCCACACCGTCAGCGGCGAGGTCAGATCGTCCAGCTGCGTGTGGAAGCCGATGCGCAGCCCGCGCGTCGCGGACAGCGTGCCCCCGTCGCAGTGATCCTGTCCCGCCAAAATCTTGAGCAGCGTGGACTTTCCCGACCCGTTGGAGCCCACCAGCCCCACGCGGTGGTGGTCCTGTATCGTCAGCGTCACGCCCTTGAGCACCTCGTTGACGCCGAATGCCTTCGTCAGCTGATTGGTCTGCATTACGATCATAACCGAAAAATCCCCCTTCCCGGGATGCGTCCATATCGGTTTTCATTTTACCATACAATGCGCCCGGATGCACGCATTTTCGCGCAAAACACCCGCCCCGCGCAAAATCGCGCGATTTTCCTCTTGACTCTCCCTCCGTGTCAGGCGCTACAATACCCCTGAGCTCAAAAATCCTGCAGATCTGCGAGGTATCCCATGCTGAAGATCGGAGAATTTTCCAAGCTGTCCCGCGTCAGCATCCGCATGCTGCGCCACTACGACGAATTGGGCCTTCTGCACCCCGTCCGCATCGACCCGGACACAGGCTACCGCTACTACCGCGAGAGCCAGCTGCCCACGGCCAGCCGCATCGCTGCGCTGCGCGACATGGGCTTTGGCCTTGCCGCCATCGGCGAGCTGCTCGCCTGCGACGACCCCGCGCTGCTCGAGCGCCATCTGCTCGCACGCCGCGCGGAGCTGACCGCGCTGCAGGACCAGACCGCCCGCCGCCTGCGCCTGCTCGGGACAGCGCTGCAACGCCTGAGAAAGGATGGTTTCCCCATGAATTGTCCCGTCACCATCAAGACCTTTCCCGCCCGCTACGCCGCCACGCTGCGCATGACCATTCCCTCCTACGATGAGGAAGGTCTGCTCTGGAGCGAGCTCGTGCGCCGCACCGCGTCGCTGCACCTCGTCCCCGACGACCCCTGCCTGTGCGCCGTCGTGTTCCACGACCGCGAGTTCCGCGAGTCCGACGTCGACGTCGAGGCCCAAAAGACCGTCCGCGGCGCCTACCCCGACACGGACGGCGTGCTCTTCCGCACCCTCCCGCCCGTCACCGCCGCCACCGCCGTCTGCCGCGGCTCCTACGCCCAGCTCAACGACGTGATGACCGCCGTCGCCGCCTGGGTGCTGGACAACGGCTACACCCTCTCCGGCCCCGCCTTCAACCTCTACCACGTCAGTCCCCACGAAACCAGCAACCCCGACGAATTCGTCACCGAGGTCTGCTATCCCATCGCCCCCACCCGCTGACCGCCCCAAAACCTCCTGCATCCCCGGAGCAGGCCCTCTCCCCAGAGCGCCTGCTCCAAATCATATCATAATCAAGCCCTTCCCGGCGCACCGCCGCCCTCGCCGCTCCAAGTTGACACCCCGGGCGATCCCGCGTATAATCTTAGCAAAACCTGAGACTCATTCCAGTTGAAAGCGAGGGACACACAATGGCAGTCATCCAGATGCCCAGCCGCGGCGGCAAGGACGAGACCGGCATGATCACCACCTGGTACAAAAAGACCGGAGACTGGGTCGCGCAGGGCGACGAGCTGTTCTCCTTTGATACCGACGAGGGCACCTACACCGTAAAGTCCCAGAAGGCGGGCCGTCTGGTCGCCATCTTCGTGCCCGAGGGCGAGCTGGTGCACTGCCCCGCCGACGTGGGCATGCTCTCCGCGCCCACGCCCGATTCCGTGCTCAACCTGGGCCGCACCTCCTACCTGGACGAGGCCGCCGCCCCCGACGAGCCCTCCGCACAGGAGGCCGCGGACGCCCCCGGCGCGCCCGCTCCCGAGGCGTTGGCCATTTCCGGGGACACGCCCGATGCGCCCGCTCCCCAGCCCGAATCCCCCGACGAGCCGGAGCCCGCACCGGCCGAAGCCCCGGACGCCGCGCCCGAAGCGCCCGCCGGGAGCCCAGAGCCAGAGCCTGAAGCCGCCCCGGATTTTTCCGAGGAAGAGCTTCTGCAATACGTCGAGGACGACACCGGCGACCTGGAGGCGCTCGACGAGCCCGCCCAGCAGCAGGAAATCGAAGAGGAGCTGGCCGTCGCCCCCGACGAGCCCTCCGCCGCGTCTCCCGACGAGACGCCCTGCGCCGTCCCCGCCCGCCCCGCTTGCCTCACCGCGGATACCGACCTGACCGTCTGCACGGACATCGCCGGGCGCACCGGCGTGCGCATCGCCGCCATGGCGCGCTTTGCCGCGATGCACACCGCGCTGGCCAGCCTGCTCACCCCCGTGGAGGCGACGACCCTGCGCCAGCTGGACGCGCTCCCCTCCCTGCCCGACGTGCTCGACCTGTCCGCCACCGCCGTCACCGCCGCCGCTCTCCCCGGCGACGGCTCCCTGCGCCTGATCGTGCCCGCCCCCCGGCAGGCCCTCCGCGCAGACGGCGACGCGCTGGAGCTCTACCCCGTGCTGCACCTTTCGCTCGCCTTTGACGAGCGCACGCTGTCCGCTGCGGACGCCGCGCAGGCCCTGTCCGACACCTGTGCGCACCTGGAAAACCTGCTCTCCCTCCTCATCTGACCTGCCCCGCTCCATTTTCAGGAGGCCAAGCCCATGTGCGAACTCTCCCGCCTGCCCAATATCGGCAAGGCCGTCGAAGAACAGCTCCACCGCGTCGGCATCCGCACCGAGGCGGAGCTGCGCGCCATCGGCGCCGAACAGGCCTGGCTGCGCATCCAGCGCATCGACCCCAGCGCCTGCATCCATCGCCTCCTCGCCCTCGAGGGCGCCATTCAGGGCGTCAAAAAAGCCCTCCTCCCGCCCGGGCGCAAGGCCGAACGCAAGGCCTTCTACATCCAGCACCGCCTCCCCCCAAAGCCTTCCCCTTGAGGGGAAGTCGGCAAGCCGCAGGCTCGTCGGATGAGGTGTCCCCCTCGCACCCAAAACACCCCCCCCAGAATGGGCGGTGTTCATAAGACAAGAACAGTCACAGCAGTTCAATTTGCTCTGCTGTGATTGTTCTTGCTTTTTATCCTGTTAAGTAATAATATGGAATCGTACAGACTGATAAATTGGAATTTGGAGGTGTCTTTATGTATGAAGTAAGTGAAGCATTTCATAGGCAATATGCAGATATGTATGATAAGTTCGTGAGAATTTACTTCAAAGACGGCTCTGTTCGCACTGGATTATTTAACGATGAATTTTATGATGACAGTTCCATTCTTGTCAGTTGCGAGGTAATTAAAATTACTGATATTGACCGAATGGAATTACTTGATAAACAAATATAAAGTTATGGAGGTCACAAAAATGATGCCAACTATTGGGATAATGACGATTGTGTTTGCAGCACTTACAATTTATTTGTGCCACGATGAGTATAAAAATGGAAAAATGAGTTCAAAAAATTTTAAGATAGTTACGATCTGAGAAGGACTTGCAATTTTAGAAATGATATTTTTGATTATCAGTTGATAGTCAACTTCCAGTTTGTCGAACAGATACAAGGGCGCACTTCTATACGGGGTAACCCCGTATGTGCGCTCTGCGAGACCGAGAACCCCGGACACCTGAATGTCCGGGGCGTCTTACGTCACTGCGTTCCGAACAAGGGACTGCATCCCTTGCGCCGCGAAAGCGGCTATCCTCTTAAGGCAAAAGTCGTGACTGCGTCACGCCTTTTGCCTATTTTACTGTCTTACGAACACAGCCCAAACCCCTGGGCTTTTGCACAAAAAAAGGCGTCAGAGCGCAGCATTTCGCCGCGTTCCGACGCCTTTTTTTGCCGTATTTTCACTCAAAATGATGCGGGTCGCCGATGCGCGCCACCAGCGCCTCCATCTCGTCGCGCGACTGTGCCTGCCGCGCCTGCTGGATGAGCGCGCCGCGCGTCCGGTCGTCCATCTGGCCGAACACCGCCAGCTTGTCCGGGTTTTTCGCCATCATCTGGCTCAGTCCCTGCGGAATATCCATGCCGTTTTCCCGGCTTCTGCGCTGCCTTGCCATGCTGTTCCTCCTCAGATCCCGTCGATATAGTCGCCCGCCATGTGCTCCACGTCCTCCACGGTGCTCAGGCGCTGTGCGTTCTGCTGCACCATGGACTGCACCTCGATGGGCAGCATCGCGTACAGCTCTGCGGTGCGCACATCGTCCTGCAGCAGCCTCTGCAGCGCCGTGTCGCGCGGCCGTTTCTGATCCATTTGCAACACCTCCACGCGCCTATTCTGCCCCGTTTTCGCCGCTTTAGACGCCCAAAAAGGCGCAAAAAAACCGCCTGCAGACGAACGTTTCGTGTGCTCTGCAAGCGGTTTTTCGTGCTTAATTCATCGCCTGTAACGCCCTGTCAATGGAGAGCTGCAGGCGGTCGTTGACCATGATGTAGGCGTCCTCGCCGTTGTCCTCGTAGTATTTTTTGCGGACGCCGGCCTTTTTGAAGCCCAGCTTCTTGTAGAGGGCGAGGGCGGGGACGTTGCCCACGCGCACCTCCAGCGTCATGTAGGTGACGCCAAGGTCCACGGCGTTTTGCATCATCGCGGCCATCACGCGGGTGCCGTAGCCCTTGCCGCGGCATTCGGGCGCGACGGCGATGTTGGTGATGTGGCCCTCGTCGATCACGAACCAGGTGCCCGCGTAGGCCATGACGGTATCGTCCTCGGTCAGCACATGGTAGCGGGCGGCGCGGTTGTTCAGCTCGCCCTCCATGTCCGCGCGCGTCCACGGGATGGCAAACGCCTGATGCTCGATCTCCATCACGCGGTCCAGGTCGTCGGGGCGCATGGGGCGGGTCAGGATCTCAGGCATGTTCGGCCTCCTTTGCAAGGCGGGCGGCGCGCTCGCGCTCGGCCTGCGGGGCGCGCAGGTAGAGGGGGCGCAGCTGCGATGCGGGCAGCCAGGACTCCTGCCGGGCAAAGGCGAGCTGCGCGGCGGCGGATGCGTGCAGGCCGTGCAGCGCGGGCGGCGCGACGACGGCGAAGTCCACCGCTTCCAGGCGCTCGCGGTGCGCGGCGGCTCCGTCGCCCAGAAACAGGCATTTTTTGCCCGTGGCGGCGAGGGCCTCCAGCAGCTCGTCGAGCTTGACGGGCGCGTCGGGGGCGATGCGCTGCCCGTTTTCAAACTGCGCGGCGTAGACCTGACCGGCACGCGCGTCGAGGATCGGCACCACGATGCCGTCAAAGGTCGCGGCCTGCGCGGCGAGGGCTTCCAGGCCGTCGACGGGGGCGCAGGGCTTGTCGCCCGCAAGGCCCATCACGGTGGCCACACCGATGCGCACGCCGGTGAAGGAGCCGGGGCCCACCACGCAGCCGAACACGTCGATCTCCCCGACGTCCAGCCCGGCGTGGCGCAGCGCGTCCTCCACCATGGGCATCAGCGACGATGAATGCGTCAGGCCATTATTGAGATAGCTCTCGTAAATCAGCGCGTCAGGCCGTGCGATGCACACCGACGCCGAGCTGGACGAGGCGTCCAACATCAACAGGTTCATGCTCTCCCTCCACCGTTAGGACGCGGCGCTCGTCCTCGCCGGACAGTTCCACGATCAGCGTGTCCATGCCGCGCCAGAAGTCCGCACCGGCGACGCTGTGCCACTCCACGGCGCACACGCCGTCGCCCGCGCGGAAGAATTCGTCAAAGCCAAGGTCGCAGACCTCCTCCGGGCCGGAGAGGCGGTAGAGGTCGAAGTGCCGCACGGTCAGCCTGCCGTCGTACTGGTTCATCAGCGCAAACGTGGGGCTGGAGACCTCGTTTTCGTCCCCGCCCAGGCCGCGCACCAGGCCGCGCACGAAGGCCGTCTTGCCCGCGCCCAGGCCGCCGGACAGCAGCAGCACCTGCCCGGCGCGCAGGGTGTGCGCGAGCGCCTCGGCGACCGCCTCGGTCTGCGCGGGGCTGTGGGTTTCAAATCGCAGCATTTACAGCTCCACCTTTTTGGCGCCGACGGGGCGGATGCCCAGCACCGTGCACGCGCCGTCGCCGAACACGGCGTCCATCTGGCGGACGTAGGCGTCCAGCTTGTAGTGGGGCACGAAGGCGAGTATGGTGCCCGCAAAGCCGCCGCCGTGCACGCGCCACGCGCCGCAGCCCTTTAAGATGCGCTCGGACAGCGCGCAGGCCAGCGCCAGGCTCTGGGCGGTGCTGCCGCCGACGTAGAGGTTCTGCAGCTGCTTCCAGCTGGACTCGCCGGACTCGATCACGCCCGCGAGGAAGGCGTCCAGGTCGCCCGCCTCCAGCGCCTTGTAGATGGCCTTGACGCGCTCGTTTTCGTCGTAGTAGTGCAGCGCGCGCATCACGGCGCGGTCGCTGGTCTTTTCGCGGACCTCGGGCATGCGGGCGATGAGGTCGTCTGCGTGGAAGTCGCGCAGCACCTTGCCGCCCATGGCCTGCGCAACGGCCTTCATCTCGGCGGGGATGGAGGCGTACTCGTCGGTCAGGTCGTCGTGGGAGGAGCGGGTGGCCAGCACCACCACGTTGAAGCCGCGCGCCTCAAAGTCGAAGCTGAACTCCTCAAACTTGGGGTCGGCGTGCTTGAAATCGATGCCAACCAACCCGCCGACGGAGCAGGCGGACTGATCCATCAGGCCGGAGGGCTTGCCAAAGTAGACGTTCTCCACCCACTGGCTGATCTTGGCGCGGGTGATGCCGTCGAGGATGGAGCCGTTGTACAGGCCGTCCAGTATGCAGACCAGCAGCACCTCAAAGGCCGCCGAGGAGGACAGGCCGCTGCCGCCCAGCACGCGCGAGGTGACGGCCGCGTTGAAGCCGCCCACGGCATAGCCCATGTCGACGAGCTTTTTGCACACGCCGCGGATGAGCGCGAAGGTGGTGTTCTTCTCCTCCTGACGCAGCGCAAGGTCGGCGGTATCCACCACAAAGGGCTTGTCGTAGCCCGCGGAGTAGAGCGTGATGATTCCGTCGTCCGTGGGGGCGGCGGCGGCCAGCGTGTCCAGCGTCACCGCGGCGGCCAGCACCAGGCCGTTGTTGTGGTCGGTGTGGTTGCCCACGATCTCGGTGCGCCCGGGCGAGGAGAAGAACGCGGGCTGCGCGCCCTGCTCGCCAAAGTGCGCCGTATAGTCGTCCAGCAGCGCCGCATAGCGCGCGCGCTGCTCCGCAGCGGTCTCCTCGCCGCCGCCGTAGAGCAGATGGAATTCCTCCTTAGCCGCCTGGGTATCGAGCTGTTGCACAAGAGCCTTTTTGTCAAACATAGCGCTTGCCTCCGTCCGTTCTGATCCGCTGCGCGCGCCCATTTGCCGCGCCGCTTCGTTCCCTGTTATTATGCACTGACTGCCTGCCATCCGTCAAGCAGGGGGGCGGGCAGTTCCAACATAATTCCATGCCGGCACAACAATTTTCCTTTTCCATTTGCCGCCTGACGCGCTATAATAGGGGTGAGAGAACAAAACGCCAAGGAGGTCATGGCAATGGCAAATCATCCGCTGGAGGGGCTGCTGGCCTTTTCGCTGCGCAATCATCTGATCGAGAGGCAGGATCTGCCCTTCTGCCGCAACCTGCTGCTGGACGTGCTGGGGCTGGATGCGCCGCAGGAGCCCTACCGTCCCTATGAGGCGGAGCCGGTCGAGCTGCCGCCCACCGCGACGCCCTACCTTGCGGCGCTGACCGAGGACGCGGTGGGGCGCGGCGTGTGCGCCGACACGCAGGGCCAGCGCGACGCGTTTTCCGCCCGGCTGATGGGCTGCGTCACCCCCCGGCCCTCCGAGGTGTGCCGCGAATTCAACCATCGCTGCAACGCCGAGGGCGCGAAAAACGCCACCGACTGGTTCTACAAGCTGTGCCGCGACGTCAACTACATCCGCGTGGACGACATCGCGCGCAACATCCAGTACAAGGCGCCCACGATGGTGGGCGAGCTGGACATCACCATCAACCTGTCCAAGCCCGAGAAGGACCCGCGCGACATCGCGGCGGCGCGGCTGCAAAAGTCCGCCAGCTATCCGCCCTGCATGCTGTGCGTGGAGAACCCCGGCTACGCGGGGCGCGGCGCGGCCTTCCCGGCGCGGCAGAACCACCGCTTTGTGGATCTGGACCTGTGCGGCGAGCCGTGGCACTTCCAGTATTCCCCCTACCTGTACTACAACGAGCACTGCATCGTGTTCAACGAAAAGCACCAGCCCATGCACATCGACCGCAGCGCGTTTGAGAAGCTGTTCGACTTTGTGGCGCAGTTCCCGCACTACTTCATCGGCTCCAACGCGGACCTGCCCATCGTGGGCGGCTCCATCCTGTCGCACGACCACTTCCAGGGCGGCAGCTACGTGTTCCCCATGACGGTGGCGCCTATAGACGTTCCGCTGCACAGCCCGGACGCGGCGGTGTCCGCGGGCATCCTCAACTGGCCGATGAGCACGCTGCGCCTGCGCGGCACGGAGCCCAAAAAGCTCATCGACGTGGCGGAAAAGGTGCTGGCCGCGTGGCGGCAGTGGAGCGACCCGGCCTGCGACATCCTGGCCTACACCGACGCGCCGCACAACACCATCACGCCCATCCTGCGCCGCGACGGCGAGGAATATGTATTCGACCTGGTGCTGCGCAACAACCGCACCACCGCCGAGCACCCGATGGGCATCTTCCACCCGCACGCCGACCTGCACCACATCAAGATGGAGAACATCGGCCTGATCGAGGTGATGGGCTTGTTCATACTGCCCGGTCGCCTCAAGACCGAGCTGGCCGCGCTGGAGGAGCTGCTCTCGGGCAAGGGCGAGGTGCACATCGACCCCGACACGCCGCTGTACAAGCACCTGTCCTGGGTCAACGCGCTGCGCTCCAAGTACGACGTCACGCCCGAAAACGCGCACGACGTGCTGCGCCAGGGCGTGGCCGACAAGTGCGCGCGCGTGCTGATGGACGCGGGCGTCTACAAGCAGACCGACGCGGGCCGCAAGGGCTTCCTGCGCTTCCTGGCCTCGGTGGGTTTTGCGCGAACTTAAGTGCCCGTTAACTCGTTTAACTTTACAGAAACCGGTTCCTGTGGACAAAAATGGGAGGCGAATCTGTAAATGTGAGGACACATGCATGGCGGACCCGGCGGCCCGGGGATGGGACGCGGGCCCGGAATGGGCGGCCCCGGCATGCCGCCTCCCCCGCCGCCCCGCTGGGGCTACCGAGGCTACCGCAGGGGCGGCTGTCTGGGCTGCCTGCTGCCCGTGCTGCTGATGGGCGCGCTGCTGGCCGCGGGGATCGCGGCGCTGCTGCTGCTCTGACCGAACTGGTTTTAGGAGGGTAACGATATGAATGCGCACGCTTTCAACTGCATCACCTCCGTAGCGCCCTCTGTGGCGCACATCCTGGGCTTTGAGGCCCCCCGCACGGCGGGCGCGCCCAACCGCGCGTTGCTGGAAGCGGCGGAGCGGGCGCTGGAGAGCCGCAAGGCCACCCGCGCGCTGCTCTACAACCCCGACGCCATCGCGCACCACCTGTTTGCGCGCTACACGGACGAGTTTCTGCCCGTGCTGCGGCACGCGCCGCTGGCGCTGCCCATGCAGTCGGTGATGCCGTCGGTGACGCCCGTGTGCTTTGCGTCGATGTACACCGGCGCGCTGCCCGAGGTACACGGCATCCGCACGTATGTTAAGCCCGTTTTGACGGCGGACACGCTGTTTGACGCGGCGCTGCGCGCAGGGCTGCGGCCCGCCATTGTCTCCACCGCGGGCGACAGCATCTCCAAGATCTTCCTGGAGCGCGCGATGGACTACTACATTTACGACACGGTGGAGGAAGTCAACGAAAAGGCGGAGCAGCTGATCGCGGCGGACGAGCACGACATCCTGGTGGTGTACAACGGCGATTACGACGCCACGATGCACCGCTTCTCGCCCGAGAGCGCGGAGGCGCTGGCGGCGCTGCGCGGAAACGTGGCGGAATTTGACAGGCTGTGCACGCTGGCGCGCGAGCACTGGACGGCGCACGACGCGCTGGTGGCCTTCGCGCCCGACCACGGCTGCCACCCCATCGACGGCGGCCTCGGCTCCCACGGGCTGGACATGCCCGAGGACATGCTCATCCCCCACTTCTACGGCTTCCTGCCCCGCGCAAAATAACGACCACGCACGCTAAACCCCGCCGCAAAGCCTTGCTTTGCGGCGGGGTTCTCTCAATGCTTTTGCGCGATCTCCCCAAATGGGCGGCGCTGTGGCGATCGCGACAAAACAAAGCGGCCATCCCCAATCGATGGCAGCCTGTGCTCCCCTTTTTCGCACAAAGTAACGGTGCGCACCATAAAACCCGCCGCAAAGCCCTGCTTTGCGGCGGGTTTCTCTCAGTGCCCTGGCGTGCTCCCTCCAAATGGGTGGCGCTGCAGCGATCACCGCACGCGCAAGGCAGTCATTCCCACTCGATGGCGGCGGGCGGGACCGGTGTGACGTCGAACACCACGCGGTAGACGCCGGGGGCTTCGGCCATGATGCGCTCGGCGGCGCGCTCGAGCACGTCCTGCGGCAGGCGCTGGACGCTGGCGCGGTCGGAGGAAGCGGCGTGGACGGCGCGCAGCACCACGACGTAGCACTTTTCGCCGCTGCGGAAGGCGTCGGTCAGGTCGGTGAGCACGGCAAAGGCCATCACGTTCTGGCGGCGCTGGCCGGCCTCCTCCAGCGTCTGGCGCAGCAGCGCGTCGGCGGTGCGCAGGGCGCTGAGCTTATCGGCGTCCACGGGCCCCACGCAGCGCAGCGCGATGCCCGCGCTGGGGTAGTGCTGGCGCTGGGCGATCTGCTCGGGCACGCCCAGCAGCTGTGCGAGCGCGCGCACCTCGTCCTTGAAGAGCAGCTCCAGCGGGCGCTCGACGGGGATGTCGCCCGGAAGGCCGTCGGTCTGGTCGTTTTGCAGGATCTCGGCATAGTTGGTGCCCTGCACCACCACCACGTGGCCGCCCAGGCGCGCGACCTCGTCGGCGATGCGGCTGCCCAGGAAGTCCGCGACGGCCTGGCGCTTCTGCTGCGGGGTGACGCAGCCGCGCAGCTGCTCCATCACACGGCCCTGCGCATTGATGCGGCGGATGGACAGTCCCATCTGCCCGGCAGCCTCCTGGATGCGCTCGATCTCGCCGGCGCGGTTGAGGCCGGTGTCGATGACGAGGCAGTGCAGGCGGTCGCCCACGGCACGGCGGGCAAGGCAGGCTGCCGTCGCGGAGTCCACGCCGCCGGAGAGCACGCAGACGGCCTGGCCGTCGCCCACGCGCGCGCGCAGCTCGGCAATCGCCTGCGCGGCGTAGCTCTCGCAGCTGTAGGTTGGCTGCAGCCCCGCCACCTGCCACAGGAAGTTGCCGATGATCTGGCTGGCCTCGACATCGTGGGCCTCGGGCACGAACTGGAAGCCCATGCGCAGTCCCTGGCCGTCGTCGTAGCCCAGTATGGCGCCCTCGGCCACGCTCAGCGTGCGGAAGCCCTGCGGCAGCGAGAGGTACTCCGCGCCGCCCAGCATGCGCATGCCGCCCTCCACGCCCGCGCACACGCCCAGGTTGGCAAAGCGGACGTCCTTGAGCTGGCTGTCGAAGGCATGGCCGGTGACGCTGCCGCCCAGCGCCGCGCACAGCTGCGCAGCCGGTGCGCCAAAGGCCAGCAGGGGCAGGCCGGTATCCAGCAGCGCGCGCAGGCCCTGCGCGATGTCGACGTCTGCGGAGCCGATGAGCACGATGCCCCGCGCCTCGGGAGGGATCACGGGCTGACGCGCGTCGGTCATCACGCAGAACACGCCTGCGCCGCGGATGCCCTTGAGCATCGCCACGCCCTCGCTGCCGCCCGTGGTTGCCACCAGTATCTGCCGCTCCATCATGGGTGTTTCCTCCTTGCGTCGGGCGTAAAATGCGCCCGGTGCGCGCGTTTTCCCGGGAAAGCGCGCTATTTGTTCTGCACTCATTATACCACAGGCGGCGCGGCGAGAAAAAGCCCCGCAGGGCCTCAAACGGGCGCTGCGGGGCGGTTGTTACAACATGTTTACTTCTTTTACTTGCCAAGCACGCGGCTGACGGGGTCCATGGGATCGGGCTGCACGGGGCCGAGGTACTTGCAGGCCTCGGACAGGATCTGGCTGTAGGAGCCGAACGCGCCCGCGACGTGGTGGATGTAGGGGCCGAACACGATCTTCTCCTCCCACTTCTCCCAGTCGCTGACCTTGACCCAGACGTAGGTGCCGCCCTTTGCGGGGCCGTCCACGGCCTTGCCCTGACCGCTCATCAGCGTGTAGTTGCCCTCGAGCGCGTCGAAGCGGCAGATGGTCACATCGCCGTTGTGCAGCTCAAACTGGCCCTGGCCCATCGGAGCGATGGCGGGCTTGGCGTTGGGATGCGCCAGCGACACCGGGAAGGGCCCGCAGTGCCACAGCAGCTCGGTGTTGTCGTCGTTGGCGTTGCGCACGGTGATGTCCGCAAAGAAGATGGGCTCGCGGCCCAGCGTCGCCGCCTGCAGCAGCACCGCGGAGATGGCGCCCAGCACGTCGGTCTCGCACGCGCAGGGGACGCCCAGGTCGGACAGCATGCCCAGCACCTGGCAGCCCGCCACGCCGCAGACCGGCCCCAGCATGGACCAGCACTCCACCGCCACGCCGTCGGACTTGGAGGACGCGACCTTGTCCAGGATCGCGAGCTTGATGGCCTGCTGGGTGTGCTGCGTCTCGATGGGCATCAGCGAGACGTCCACCTTTTCGGCGTAGGCCTTGACGCCCGCCTCGACCTCGTCAGCGCGCTTTTCGAGGATGCGCTGCACGTCGCGGGTGAGGATGGCGGAGGAATAGGGCGTGATCTCGATGCCGAAGTTGCGCAGCAGCTCGTCCTCATTGCAGATGACGGACAGGAAGGGCTGCGGGCGGGAGCCGACCTGCAGGATGCGCATGCCGCGGCCCTTCTTGACCACGGCCGCCACCGCGCAGAAGTCCACAAAGCCCTTTTTGAACATCTCACAGTTCACGTCGCTGTTGATGATATAGCTGAACGGCACGCGATAGCGCTGCAGGCACTTGGTGGAGGCCAGCGTGCCGCACTGGGTGTCGCGGTCACGCGTGCCGGGCACGGGCAGCGGGTCGCGGTTGCCCCAGATGAGCACGGGCAGCTTCATCATCGCGCCCAGACGCCCCACGACCTCCTCGCAGCCGAAGTCGCAGTGCGGCATGAAGATGGCGTCGGCCTTCTGCTCGCGCAGGTGCTCGGCGACGGCGTCCAGCTGGCTGGCGTCATAGAGTATGCCCTCGGGCAGCACGCCCTCCAGGTCGCAGGCATCCACGGTCTCGGGCAGGATCTCCTTGATCTTGTTCAGGAACAGGTTCTTCTGCTCCAGTGCGGACACCATGTCGGTGCCGCCGCGCTTGATGGGTACGATGCCGATCTTTACGAACTTTTCCATATTGGCCCTCCTTGTATGTGTATTGCGGTTCGTTTACAGTCCGAAGTTGGAGTAGAGGCGGGTCTTTTCCTCGATGAGGGTGCGGTCGCAGGCGCCGGTGCGCATGAAGTCCTCCACCATCTGCAGGGTGGGGGTGGCGGCGCGGCCGCCGATGCCGGTGCATTTGATGGCGGAGACGGCGTTGGCGAACTGCGCGCACTCGTCGGGGCGCTTGCCCTGCATCATGGCGAAGATAAAGCCGCCGTGGTAGACGTCTCCCGCGCCGAGGGTGTCGACGACCTCGACCTTGTAGCCGGGCGCGAAGAAATAGCCGTCCTGCCCCCAGGTGACGACGGAGCCCTTGTCGCCCAGCGTGAACACCACGATGCGCGGGCCGCGCGCCATCACGGTGCGCAGGTTCTTCTCATACTCGGTGCTGTCGCCGAAGAGCTTGTTGTAGTAGAACTCCGAGCCGATGAACACGTCGATCTCGGGGATGAAGTCCTGCGTGGCCTCGGAATAGCCGTCGCCGTCGAAGCAGACGGTGCCGCCCACCTCGTGGATGAGCTGCGCCAGGCGGTGCGAGACGGGGTCGGCGTTCTCCAGGTGCAGCACTCTGTGCTGCTTTACGAAGTCCTCGTCCAGGTCCTCCAGCGTGTACTTGCGCGTGGTGCCGGGGCGGCCGATGATGTTGCGGCCGTGGGTGACCTTGTCGGAGAGCACGAGCGAGAAATAGTTGATGCCGTCGCGCACCATGTGGCTGGTGTCGACGTTGTAGCGCTGGTAGTCGCGGATGAGGAACTCGCCGTAGCTGTCCGCGCCGGCGACGCCCAGCATCGTGGAATAGCCGCCCAGCTGGCCGAAGGCCGTCAGCGCGGAGGACACCTTGCCGCCGCCCTGCCAGCTGGTCTGCAGGATGCGCGCGCCCTCGTCCTTGTGGGTGGGCAGGTGGTCGATGTGCACCAGATTATCGATAAACGGGGTTCCGTAGGCGATCAGTTCACGTTTCATGGGACTTTTCACCCCTCCTGAGAGAATTCGGGATACTTCTGGATAAACTCTTCGCGCGTCATGCCGAACAGCACGTCGTCCCAGTAACGGCCGTGGGTGAAGTAGACCTGCCGGCGCAGGCCCTCGCGGGCAAAGCCCAGGTGCTCGTGCAGGCCGATGGAGGCGTCGTTGAACGCCCAGGCCTCGACGTTGCACTTGTGCATGCGCAGCTCCATGAAGTAGAAGCGCATCAGCAGCAGCACGGCCTCGCTGGCGTAGCCTCTGCGGCGGAAGGGCTCGTAGACGCCCAGCCCATAGCTGAAGGTGCCGTTGCGCGCGTCCACGTCGTGGGCGTTGATGGAGCCCACGATCTGGCCCTCCAGGTTCTCGATCATGAAGCGGAAGGTCTCCACCTGCCCCTCGCGGCGCATGCGGTCGGCAAAGCCCTCGCGCACGCGCCATTCGCCCTTGGGCAGGTAGATCTGGTCGTCGGCGCGGGCGCGGTCGGTGTCGCGGTCGATCTCATCGAGCACGAACTGCTCGACGTCGCGCGGCTCCATGGCGCGCAGGCGCACGCGGGCGCCGGTAAAGGTGTTGTTCATGGCGTTTTCCTTTCGCGTCTTACACCACGCGCAGGCCCTTGGGGTTGACCATGCGGATCTTGTGGCGGACGACCTCCTTGCAGGCCTCCTTGCAGTCGCACAGCACCTTGAGGCCGCCCTTGTTGGCCTCGTCCAGCGAAGCCTTCATCGCATTGGACAGCGCCATGTTGAACTCGGTGAAGATGTTGAACTTGCTCATGCCCTCGATGGCGCAGCGGCCGAACTGGTCGTCCGGGATGCCGGAGCCGCCGTGCAGCACCAGCGGCAGATCCAGCGCCTGGCGCAGCTCCTTGAGGCGGTCAAAGGCGAGGTTGGGCTTGGCGACGTAATTGCCGTGCGCGTTGCCGATGGCAATGGCGAGGCTGTCGCAGCCGGTGCGCTCGACGAACTCCACGGCCTGCGCAACATCGGTGTAGGTGTCGGGGTTGTTGACGTCGTTGATGTCGCCGGCATTGCCCACCTTGCCAAGCTCCGCCTCCACCACGATGCCCATCTTGTGGGCGATGTCCACGACCTGCTTGGTCATGCGGACGTTCTCCTCAAAGTCGTAGTGCGAGCCGTCGATCATCACGGAGTCGAAGTACTTCATGCGGCTGATGCAGATGTCGGTGGTGGGGCAATGGTCCAGGTGCAGCGCGACGGGCACCTTGGCCTTCTGTGCGTAGTGCTTGGTGACCAGCTCGGCGATGGCGGGGTCCATGTTGGTCTCAAAGCCGAAGTAGTGGCCGATGAGCACGGGCATGCCCTCTTCCTCCGCCGTCTCGATGGCCCAGCGGATCATCTCGTAGTTGATGCAGTTGAACATGGGCGTGCCGTAGCCCTGCTTCAGGCCGTCCTGATAGATCTCCATAGTCGATACGTAAGGCATAAAATGACCTCCCCGGTTTTTGTATTTCTAAACCATATTTTAACACGTTCCCACCCAACATTCAATCGGACGCGCAAAAGTTGACCCCCTCGTTCCGAAAGATGCAACAGAAAACCGGCGCAGGGAGCCTCCCTGCGCCGGTGTGGCGGTAAGTTAGATCTTGTAGCGCAACACGTTCCAGGAGCGCGCGGGCAGCGTGACGTCGGAAACGCCCTTTGTGCAGGGCGCGGCAGCGACGTTGTGCGGCAGGATGGCCTCGGGCGCGTCGAAGGTGTTGCAGGCGAACAGCTCGCCGTCCAGCACGATGTGCTCGATGGGCGACAGGTTCTCGAAGGAGCGGGCGTTGACGCTCAGCTGCGCGGCCTCGTTCGCCAGGTTGAGCGCGAACACGGTCAGCTCGCCCTTTTCCTCGTCAAAGGTGACGGCGCTGGCGACGGAATCCACTTGGCCGTGCTTGGTATCCAGCTTGGGGGCCTTGAGGATGGCGCGCAGGGCCTCGCCGCGGCCGTAGAGGGACGCGTGCATGAAGGGATAGTAGGTGGTCTGCGCGTAGGCGCCCTTGCCCGGCTCGGTCATCAGGATGGCCAGGCAGTTGACCAGCTGCGCGATGCAGCCCATGCGCACGCGGTCGGAGTGGTTGAGTAGGGTGGTCAGCAGGCCGCCAACGCACAGCGCGTCCATGACGTTGTAGGTCTGCTCGTGGATGGGCGGCGCGACGGTCCAGGCCTCCTCGGGCTTGGGGCCGTGGGTGCCGTACCAGGCGTTCCACTCGTCCAGCGAGATCTTCATGACCTTCTTGGAGCGCTTGTAGGCCTTGACGTAGTCGGCCGCAGCGATGCCCGCGGAGAGGAAGGCGTCCAGGTCGGCGTAGCTGGCCAGGTAGTCCTCCACGTTGCCGTTGTAGCCGTAGTAGCGGTGCATGGAGATGAAGTCCACGTTGTCATAGGTGTGCTCGAGCACCTTGCGGTCCCACTCGGGGTAGGTGGGCAGGTCGACGGTGGAGGAACCGCAGGCGACCAGCTCAATGGTGGGGTCGACCCACTTCATCATCTTGGCGGCCTCGTTGGCGATGCGGCCGTACTCGTCGGCGGTCTTGGCGCCCGTCTGCCACGGGCCGTCCATCTCGTTGCCCAGGCACCAGACGCGGAAGTTGTGGGGCTCCTTGTGGCCGTTCTTAATGCGCAGATCGGACCAGTAGGTGCCGCCCTTGAAGTTGCAGTACTCCACCATGTCGGCGGCCTGCTGGGGCGTGCCGGTGCCCAGGTTCACCGCGACCATCGCGGTGGTGCCGGCCTTTTTGCACCAATCGGCGAACTCGTCGATGCCGAACTGGTTGGGCTCGAGCGACGCCCACGCGTAGTCCAGGCGCTTGGGACGGCTCTCCTTGGGGCCGATGCCGTCGGTCCAGCGGTAGCCGGAGACGAAGTTGCCGCCCGGGTAGCGGATGATCGGGATGTTGAGCCTGCGGATCAGGTCCATGATGTCGCGGCGGAAGCCCTGCTCGTCGGCGGTGTCGTGGCCGGGCTCGAAGATGCCGGTGTACACCGCGCGGCCCAGGTGCTCGATGAAGGAGCCATAGATGCGCTCGTCGATCTTCCCCAGCGTAAAGTCTCTGTCGATGGTCAGCTTTGCCTGCATGGTTTTGTCCTCCTAGTCCTTGTATCCGATGTATTCGTAATCGGTGACCTCACCGGTGTCGTCCTTGTGCGGCTGCACCAGGTGCACGCCCTCCTCGGTGATGAGCTTGTCGTCGTAGAGGCGGTTGAGCAGGTTGCCCGCGCGCAGGCGGATGTCGCGCTCTTCAAAGCGCACCATGTCCACCAGGCGCTTGACGAGCACGGGGCGGGTGTTGCCGTGGCGCGCCAGCATGTAGGCGGCGTCCTCGCTTGCGGCCTTGGTCTGCACGAACCACAGCAGCAGCGCGCTGCGGGCGTTGTCGCGATCCAGCCGCTCGAGCAGCTGCACGATGTACTTCCACAGCTCAGGCGGCATGCGGTTCAGGCACGCCATCAGCGCCTGACCGAACTCGTCGGCGCTCTTGGGCGGCATCACCTCAAAGAGTATGTCGCACAGCTCCTGGTTGGGCATGCACTCGAGCAGCAGCGCCACGCGGGGCACGTCGGACAGGTCCTCGCCCACGTAGCCGGCCAGCGCCTCCTCGCCCGGCAGGCCCTTTGCGGCCAATGCGTGCGCCGCCTGGATGCGCAGCCGCACCGGAGCGTTCTCGCGCTGCCTGAGGAACTTGTGCAGCGCCTTGACAGCGCCGACGTCGTCCACCTCGGACAGCAGCGCCACCACGTCGCGGCACATCGCCTGCTGCCACAGGCGGGTCTTGTTGGCGGCGGCCTCCTTTTCGGTCTGGCGCAGCAGCAGCTCCTCGAGCGGGGCCACCATTTCGGCGCGGTTCCTGCCGCGCAGCGCCACCAGCACGTCCGGGGCGAGGCGCTCGTCCTCCAGCGCCTTGAGCAGCCCGCCCAGCGCGCGGTCGCCGTCCATGTTGATGAGCGCGGCGAGCACGGGCTTGGTCACGGCGTAGTTTCCCGACACCAGCGCGTCGCACAGCGCGGGGATGGCGGCCTCGTTGCGGATGTCCATCAGCGCGCGCTGCGCCGTCTCCCACACCGCGATGTCGTCGCTGGCGGCCAGCTGCAGCAGCATGCGCGTCGCCTCGCCGTCGCCGATGTCGGCCAGCGCCCGCGCCGCCTCCTGCTGCCGCGCGCCGCGGCTGCGCCGCACCACCTTGCCCAGCGCCGCCACGTTGCGGTTCTTTTTCATATTCTCAACCCGGAACCAGGTCATATTCCTCACTCCGTTTCGCAAGCTTGTCCACTATTAGATTATATGGAAAACGCTTCCTTGTCAATCTCTCCGGCATGGTTTATCCATTTGGAAACAACTGGACGCTTTCACAAAAAACAATAGTGAACTCCCTTGGACCGAAACGAAAACCGCATACTCCAGCCGGATGTACCTCACCAAAACGCAAAAAGAGGGCATCCGGGCTGGATGTCCTCTTTTGATCTTCCCTGCGAATTAGATGAGCTCCAGGATCACCATTTCGGCGCCGTCGCCCTTGCGGGGGCCCATCTTCAGGATGCGGGTGTAACCGCCGCCCTGGCCGAGCTCCGCCTTGCGCTTGTTGTACTTGGGCGCATACTCGCGGAACATCTTCTCGATGATGGGGTGCTTGTTGTCCTTGGTGCGGGCCTTGTATTCGGACTTGGACTCATCGTCCTTCTTGGTCTCCTGGATGTCGTACAGGTAGGACATCAGGATGCGGCGCGCATGCAGCTTGGAAGGCGCGTCGTTGACGAAGGTCTCGGTGACCTCCTGACCCTTGTCGTTCTTGTAGGTCTTGGTGACCTCAACAGTGTTATCACACTCACGCATAGCAAGAGTAATGAGCTTTTCCGCGATGGAGCGCACTTCCTTAGCGCGATCCAGGGTGGTGACGATCTTGCCGTTCCAGATCAGCTGAGAGACCTGGTTGCGCAGGAGTGCCTTACGCTGGTCAGCCGGACGGCCGAGCTTGCGTTCAGTGGCCATGGTTGTTTCCCTCCTTGCGAATCACCCGGGAGCATGTTTTTTCCGCGGGCGTCTGACATCAGTTCGTTTTGACGGTGCGGGGCGCTTACTCCTCGCTGCGGCGCAGGCCGAGGCCCAGCGCGGCGAGCTTCTGCTCCACTTCCTCGAGCGATTTCTTGCCCAGGTTGCGCACTTTCATCATGTCTTCCTCGTTGCGCTGGATCAACTCGGCGACCGTGTTGATGTTGGCGCGCTTGAGGCAGTTGTAGGCGCGGACGGAAAGATCCAACTCTTCGATGGTCATCTCCTGCACCTTTTCCATCTTGTTGTCTTCCGGCTCGTTGAAGTCCACCGGCACAACGTTTTCGGTAAGATTGATAAACAGCATGAGATGCTCGGATAGAATCTTCGCCGCCATAGAGGTGGCTTCATCCGGCTTGATGCTTCCATCTGTCCACACCTCGAGGGTGAGCTTGTCGTAGTCCGTCATCTGGCCTACGCGCGTGTTCTCGATGGTGTAATTGACCTTGCGGATGGGGGTGAAGATGGAGTCCACGGGCAGCACGCCGATGGGCATGTTGGGGGTCTTGTTGCGGTCAGACGATACATAACCGCGGCCCTTGCACAGCGTGATCTCCATGTTCAGGTGCGCATCCTCATTCAAGGTCGCAATGACCAGGTCGGGATTGACGATCTCGACCTGTTCATCGCAAACGATGTCCCCGGCCGTCACCACGCACTCGCCGGAGGCGTTGATGGTGACGACCTTGGGGCCGTCGCAATACAGCTTTGCGGACAACGCCTTGAGGTTGAGGATGATCTCGGTGACATCCTCCTTGACCCCAGGGATCGTGGAAAACTCATGCAAGACGCCCTCGATGCGGACAGAGGAGACCGCCACGCCGGGCAACGAGGAAAGCAAAATCCTGCGCAGTGAATTGCCCAAGGTCGTGCCAAAACCGCGCTCCAGCGGCTCTACGACGAACTTTCCGTACAGGTTGCCTTCGCTGATCTCGACACACTCGATTCTGGGCTTTTCCATTTCTATCATAGGCTCTATCCCTCCTCATCAAGCACAAGTTGCATTGCGGTAAGATTGGTGCAAGCGCATTGGGCGCATCCTCACTTGCCGAACGCTTACTTGGAGTACAGCTCGACGATGAGGTGCTCCTCGAACGCCATATCGACGTCCTCGCGGGTGGGCAGCGCATTGACGGTGCCCTGCAGCTGCTCCGCCTCAAAGGTCAGCCACTTGGGGACGACGTGGGTCGTGCCCTCGCGCAGCGCCTTGAAGTGCTCCATGTCACGGCTGTGCTCGCGCACGCCGATGACCTGGCCGGCCTCCACCTCGAAGGAGGGGATGTTGACCTTCTTGCCGTTGACGGTGATGTGACCGTGACGGACGAACTGACGGGCCTGCGCTCTGGAGGAGGCCAGACCCAGACGGTAGACGACGTTGTCCAGACGGCGCTCAAGCAGGATCAGCAGGTTGTCACCGGTGATGCCCTTGAGGCGGTCTGCGTTTTCAAAGGTGCGGCGGAACTGCGTCTCCAGCACGCCGTAGGTGCGGCGGACCTTCTGCTTCTCACGCAGCTGCATGCCGTACTCGCTCATCTTCTTGGCCCTTGCCTGACCATGCTGGCCGGGAGGGGTGGGGCGCTTGGAGATGGCGCACTTTGCGGAATAGCAGCGGTCGCCCTTGAGGAAGAGCTTGGTGCCCTCGCGTCTGCACAGGCGGCAAACAGAACCAGTATAACGTGCCATGGCTTATCTTTACCTCCTGTATTAAACTCTTCTGCGCTTGGGGGGACGGCAGCCATTGTGAGGAATGGGGGTCACGTCCTTGATCATGGAAACCTCCAGGCCGGCAGCCTGCAGCGAACGGATCGCCGCCTCACGGCCGGAACCGGGGCCCTTGACGTACACTTCGACGGTCTTGAGGCCATGCTCCATGGCAGCCTTCGCAGCCGTCTCGGCAGCCATCTGCGCCGCAAAGGGCGTGGACTTCTTGCTGCCGCGGAAGCCCAGGCCGCCCGCGCTCGCCCAGGACAGGGCGTTGCCGGCGGTGTCGGTGATGGTAACGATGGTGTTATTGAAGGACGAAGCGATGTGCGCAGCGCCGCGCTCGACGTTCTTGCGCTCCTTGCGTCTGCGAACCACACGCTTGGTCACTTTAGTGGTCTTCGCCATGATGTTCCCTCCTATCGTTCAGGCTCTTACTTGGCCTTCTTCTTGCCCGCGACCTGCTTCTTGGGGCCCGTGCGGGTACGAGCGTTCTGCTTGGTGGACTGTCCGCGCACGGGCAGGCCACGGCGATGACGAACGCCGCGGTAGCAGCCGATCTCGACAAGACGCTTGATATTGAGAGAAACCTCGCGGCGGAGATCGCCCTCCACCTTCAGGTTGTGTTCGATATAATCCCTAAGCTGCGCCACTTCGGTTTCGCTCAGATCCTTGACGCGGGTATCCGGATTGATGCCGGTTTCCGCAAGGATCTTGTCGGCAGTGGTTCTGCCGATGCCAAAGATGTAGGTCAGTCCGATTTCGACGCGCTTTTCTCTGGGCAGGTCAACACCCGCAATACGTGCCATTGTGCCTCAACACCTCCGTGTTTTAGTAGGTCAACTCGTTGTGAATTTGGTATATTCTATCAAAATCACGCAGTTCACAGGATCGCTCCCGTGCAGCCGCACTACGTAATCAGATAAAAGCGGTACTTTTAGCCCTGACGCTGCTTGTGCTTCGGATTCTCGCAGATGACCATGACGCGGCCCTTGCGCTTGATGATCTTGCACTTTTCGCAGATCGGCTTTACAGACGGTCTAACTTTCATGTTTGTTCCCTCCGTTGCTTTGATTGTGTTACGCCTTGCCGCGCCAGGTGATCCTTCCCCTGGTCAGGTCATAGGGCGAGAGCTCTATGGTTACTTTGTCACCCGGAAGGATCCGGATGAAGTTCATCCTAAGCTTGCCGGATATGTGCGCGAGGATCTTATGGCCATTGGGCAGCTCCACCTGGAACATGGCATTCGGGTAAGCCTCCGTGACCGTGCCTTCCACTTCGATTACATCCTGCTTAGACACTTATACTAAACCTCCTTGCAAGGCGCTTTACAATCCTTGATCCCTTAAGGAGGCCAATGCCTTGCGGATCTCGGAGTCGTAGACTCTCTGCCCGCAGGTTAGCTTTTCCTTAAGACTGGAAAATAATTCCTGCTTTGGAATTAAGTGCTTGACTTTTTTCTTCTTTGGCCGGTCGATCCGCCTAAGAGCGCCGTCGGCGATCAGCACATAGCTTTGGTCTATGATGCCCACCACCACGAAGTCCCTTCCGGCGTCGCGGCCCTGCGTCGACTGGACGACTTGTCCAAGCGTGAATTCGTTCAGGCTCATACGTCCTCTCCTTCGAAACCGTTCGGCATGGTGAGGATCAGCGGAGCGCCCGACGCGGTAATGGCCAAAGTGTTCTCATAGTGCGCACTCAGGGAGTGGTCGCGGGTGAGGAACGCCCAATCGTCCGCGGCGATGTAGACCTTGTAGTCCCCCGCCGTGATCATGGGCTCCACCGCGATGCACAGCCCTTCACGAAGCCGCAGGCCGTGGCCCGCGCGCCCGAAGTTTGGAACCTCGGGGTCCTCGTGCATCTCTTTGCCGATCCCGTGGCCGCACAGGCTGCGCACTACTCCATACCCATGTCCCTCAACGCAAGTTTGAATGGCGTTTGATATGTCTCCTATGCGGTTTCCGGCCAGCGCCTGTTCCATTCCTTTTCCAAAGGCTTCCTTTGCCGCGTCGATGAGGGCCTGGGCTTCCGCGGAGATCTTCCCGACGGGGAAGGTTCTGGCCGCGTCCACCTGGTAGCCGTCCAGCAGCACGGTGCAGTCGATGGAGATGATCTGGCCCTCCTTGAGCACGACCTTATCGGAGGGGATGCCGTGGACCACCATGTCGTCAGGCGACGCGCAGATGGAGCCGGGGAAGCCCTCGTAGCCCTTCTCGGAGGGGATGGCGCCGTAGGATCGAATGACGCGCTCGGCTACGCTGTCCAATTCCAGCGTGGTGACGCCGGGGCGGACGGCGGCCTTTACGGCCTTGAGGGCTTCGTAGAGCACGACGCCCGCCCTGCGCATTTTTTCGATCTCGGCTGGTGTTTTGTACGTAATCATTCGTTGCACCCAAGCACGGCCAGTATGGCCTTGGTCACCTCAGCAAGAGGCTTGGAGCCGTCGACGTTGGTCAGCAGGCCCTTACCGGCGTAGTAGTCGATCAGGGGCTTGGTCTGCTGCTCGTAGACGACCAGGCGGTTCTCGACGGATTCGGGCGCATCGTCCTTCCTCTGGGTCAATTCGCCGCCGCACTTGACGCATTTGTCCTCTCCGCGGTCGATGTGGGTGGTGTAGCCGCAGGCGGCGCACACTCTGCGTCCGCTGAGACGATGGATCAGAAGCGAACGTGGAACCTCGAGATTCACCACGGCATCGATCGACTCGAAGGAGTCCAGCGCCTCTGCCTGGGGCACCGTGCGCGGAAAGCCGTCGAGCAGGTAACCGCCCGCGCAATCCGCCTCCGCAAGCCGCTCACGCACGATGCGGACCACGACATCGTCGGGCACCAGCGCGCCCTTTTCGATGTAGCTCTGCGCCTCCAGACCCGTGGGGGTCTTTTCGCGGATGGCACGGCGGAGGATCTCCCCGGTGCTGATCTGCGGGATGGAGAGCTTGCCGATGATCTGCTCGGCCTGCGTACCTTTGCCTGCACCGGGAGGGCCTAAGAATACGATCTTCATATAAGCTGCCTCCTTATGTCATTGGCGTGGGCTTACTTCATGAAGCCCTTGTAGTGGCGCATCATCATCTGCGCTTCGAGCTGCTGGGTGGTCTCCAGAGCCACGGACACCACGATCAGGATACCGGAGGCGGTGAACGGAGCGCGGACGCCCGCAATCGCCAGGATCGCCGAGGGGATGACTGCGATGACCGCAAGGAAGATCGCGCCGAACAGCGTGATGCGGTTGGAGATGCGCGTCAGGTAATCAGCAGTGGGCTTGCCCGGGCGGATGCCGGGGACGAAGCCGCCGTTCTGCTGCAGGTTCTTGCTCATTTCAACAGGGTTGAACGAGATCATGGTATAGAAGTAGGTAAAGCCCAGGATCAGCAGCGCGTACACGAGCATGTACAGCCAGCTGGAGGTGGAGAACCACTTGCCATACCACAGCGCGAAGGCGCTCGTCGGCCAGAACTGGGCGATGAGGCCCGGGAACTGGATGATGGAGATGGCGAAGATCAGCGGCATGACGCCGGAGCTGTTCACCTTGAGCGGGATGTAGGTGGACTGACCGCCGTACATCTTGCGGCCCACCATGCGCTTGGCGTACTGCACAGGGATCCTGCGCTGGCCGCCGTCGACGAACACGATGCCCACAACCAGAACCAGTATGCCCACGACCACCAGCGGAATGAACCACGCGGTGACGGGCTTGGCGATGACCGACTGTATACCAGTATAAACCTCTCCGGGGAAGCTGGCAATAATACCTACAAAGATTAACAAAGAAATACCATTGCCAACGCCGTTTTCGGTGATGTGCTCGCCGATCCACATGGTCAGCGCGGTGCCGGCCGCCAGGGACAGGAACACGAGCAGGTAATCAAGGAAGTTGGCTTCCGCGCCGCGGTACATGGCGCCGGAGCCCAGGCCAACGATGATGCCGATGGCCATGATGCAGCCCAGCGCGATGGTGACCACGCGGGTGATCTGCGCGATCTTCTTGCGGCCCTCCTCGCCTTCCTTCTGCAGGCGCTCCAGTGCCGGGATGGCAACGCAGAGCAGCTGCATGATGATGGACGAGGTGATGTAGGGCGAGATGCCCATCGCAAAGATCGTAAAGTTGGAGAAGTTCTGGCCATTGATGAAGTCGAGCATGCCCAGCAGGGAGATGTTGTTCACCTGCTGGGAGATGTACTCGACGTTGACGCCGGGGATCGGGATGATCGAGCCGACGCGGTAGATCAGGAGCATGATCAACGTGTAGATGATCTTCTTGCGGAGATCCTCCACCTTCCAGGCATTGCGGAAAGTTTCAAGCACGTCAGATCACCTCTGCTTTCCCACCATTTGCCTCGATCTTCTGCGCTGCGGTGGCGGAGAACTTGGCCGCCTTGACCGTCAGCTGCTTGCTCAGCTCGCCCTTGCCCAGGACCTTGATGCCGTCCTTGGCGTTCTTGACGATGCCGGCGTTCTTCAGCGCGGTGGCGTCCACCACAGCGCCGTTGTCAAAGGCCTCCAGATCAGCCAGATTGATGATGGCGTACTCCTTGGCGTAGATGTTGGTAAAGCCGCGCTTGGGGATGCGGCGGACCAGCTTCATCTGGCCGCCCTCAAAGCCCTGCGCCTTGCCGCCGCCGGAACGGGCCTTGGAGCCCTTGTGGCCCTTGCCGGAAGTCTTGCCCAGGCCGGAGCCCACGCCGCGACCCAGTCTCTTGGGGGCGGTGGTGGAGCCGGCTGCGGGAGAAATCTCGTGGAGCTTCATAACGTACCTCCTACTTACTCAGCGATTTCTTCAACAGAAACCATGTGCTTGACCGTGAAGATCATGCCGCGGATGGCGGGATTGTCGGGCTGAATGACGGAGGAACGGATCTTCTTGAGGCCCAGGGCCTCAATGGTGGCGATCTGGTTCTTCTTGCAGGCGATGGTGCTCTTATTCAGCGTAATCTTAAGCTTCATTTTCAAACACCCTCCTTAGCCCAACAGCTCTTCGACGGACTTGCCGCGCAGGCGCGCGACTTCCTCGATGGTCTTCAACCGGCTCAGGCCCTCAACGGTCGCCTTGACGACGTTGATGGGGTTGTTGGTGCCGTAAGACTTGGTGACGATATCCTTGATGCCGGCCTGCTCGATGACCGCACGGGCGGGGCCGCCGGCGATCACGCCGGAGCCTTCGGGCGCGGGCATCAGAACCACCTTGCCGGTGCCGTACTTGCCGATGACCTCGTGGGGAATGGTGGTGCCGACGATCGGCACGGTGACCAGATGCTTCTTGGCATCCTCGACCGCCTTGCGGATGGCCTCGGGGATTTCCACCGCCTTGCCCATGCCGTAGCCCACGCGGCCCTTCTCGTCGCCGATGACGACCAGCGCGCTGAAGCGCATGTTGCGGCCGCCCTTGACGGTCTTGCTCACGCGGTTGACAGCTACGAGTTTTTCCTTAAATTCGCTCTCTTCGCGATTTTTGAAGCGCTGCATCCTTTTCCCTCCTTACGTTTAGAAATCCAAGCCAGCCTCGCGAGCGGCTGCGGCGACCTGCGCCACACGACCGGTGTAGATGTAACCACCGCGGTCGAAAACCACTTCCTTGATGCCGGCAGCCAGAGCGCGCTCGGCGGCAAGCTTGCCCACCAGCGCGGCCGCACCCTTCTTGTCCACGGACTCAAGCTGCGGCTGGATGTCCTTGTCCAGGGTGGAAGCCTGACAAAGCGTCGTGCCCTTGGTGTCGTCGATTACCTGAACGTAAATATTCTTGTTGCTGCGGTACACGCAGAAGCGCGGACGCTCTGCAGTGCCGGAGATCTTCTTGCGGACGCGCTCGTGACGAATCCTGCGAATTTCGTTTTTGTCCCTCTTCTGGATCACTTGCGCTCACCCCTTTACTTCTTACCGGTCTTGCCTTCCTTGCGGCGCACGACTTCGGTTTCATACTTGATGCCCTTGCCATGGTAGGGTTCGGGCTCGCGGACAGAACGGACATTGGCAGCCACAGCGCCCACGCGCTGCTTGTCGATCCCCTTGACCACGATCTTGTTCGGGGTGGGGCACTCAAAGGCGATGCCCTCTTCGGGAACCATTTCAACAGGATGCGAGTAGCCGATGGTCAGCACCAGGTTCTTGCCCTGGATCTGCGCGCGGTAGCCCACGCCCACCACGTCCAGCGCCTTCTGGTAGCCCTGGGTGACGCCGATGATCATGTTGTTGATCAGGGTGCGGCTCAGGCCGTGCAGGCTTCTGTGCATCTTGTCGTCGGAGGGGCGGCTCACGGTAAGGGTCGCGCCCTCGATTTCGATCTTCATATCGGGATGAATGTGCTGGGTCAGCTCACCCTTGGGGCCCTTGACGGTGACGACGTTGTGTTCGTCCACCTTGACCGTCACGCCCGCAGGGATGGCAACCGGATGTCTGCCGATTCTCGACATAATTCAATTACCTCCAAATGTTCAAGCGCTTACCAAACGTAGCAGAGGACTTCGCCGCCGACTGCGTTCTTGCGGGCTTCTTTATCGGTCATGACGCCCTTGGACGTCGAAATGATGGCAATGCCCAGGCCGCCAAGCACCTTCGGCAGTTCCTCGCACTTCGCGTAAACGCGAAGGCCGGGCTTGGAAATCTTCTTAAGACCCGTGATGACGCTCTTGCGGTTGGCGTCGTACTTCAGGCCGATCTTGATCGCGCCCTGCACGCCGTCCTCCACCAGGTCCACGGACTTGATGAAGCCCTCGTCCAGCAGGATCTTGGCAACGGCCTTCTTCTCGTTGGAAGCGGGCACCAGGATCGAGTCGTGCTTTGCAACCAGAGCGTTGCGGATACGGGTCAGCATATCTGCGATGGGATCATTTACGATCATTGTCTTACCTCCTTCCGTCTACTCCGGTTTACCAGCTCGCCTTGCGCACGCCGGGGATCTCGCCCTTGTACGCAAGCTCGCGGAAGCAAATGCGGCAGATGCCGTACTTTCTGAGCACCGAGTGCGGACGGCCGCAGATGCGGCAGCGCGTGTAAGCGCGGGTGGAGAACTTGGGCTCTCTCTGCTGACGGATGACGATGGATTTCTTAGCCATATTGCTCCCCTCCTCTAATTACGCCTGCGCAAAGGGCATGCCCAGCAGTCTGAGCAGCTCCTTGGCCTCTTCGTCGGTCTTGGCGGTGGTGACGAAGATCATCTCCATGCCGCGGATCTTGTCGACCTTATCGTACTCGATCTCCGGGACCAGCAGCTGCTCACGGATGCCCAGGGCATAGTTGCCGCGGCCGTCGAAGGCCTTGGTGGAGACGCCGCGGAAGTCTCTGACGCGGGGCAGCGCGATGTTCATCAGCTTGTCCGCGAACTCGTACATGCGCTCGTTGCGCAGGGTGACCTTCGCGCCGATCTTCATGCCCTCGCGGACCTTGAAGTTCGCAACGGACTTCTTGGCCAGGGTCGCCAGAGGCTTCTGGCCGGCGATGAGGGTCAGGTCCGCCAGAGCGGCGTCAAAGGACTTGGGGTTGTCTTTCGTCTCGCCCAGGCCCATGTTGATGACGATCTTCTCCAGGCGGGGGATCTGCATTACGTTCTTGTAGCCGAACTTCGCCATCATAGCAGGGGCGACTTCGGACTTATACTTATCCTTCAATCTAGACATTTCATGTCCCTCCCTTGCTTGATTTAGAAGGTCTCGCCGCACTTCTTGCACAGACGAACCTTGTTGCCGTCCTCAAGCAGCTTGTGGGCGAGTCGGGTGGGCTTGCCGCAGCTGGGGCAAACCAGCATCACCTTGGAGGCGTAGATGGGCGCTTCCTGGTGGATGATGCCACCCTGCTGGCCCATGCCGCGCGGCTTCTTATGCTTGGTAGCCATCGCGACACCCTCAACGATGATCTTGCCGGCAGCGGGCATGGCGACGAGCACCTTGCCCTTCTTGCCGGCGTCCTTGCCGGAAATGACCACTACGGTGTCATTCTTCTTAACGTGAATCTTCTTAGGCGTAGCCATGTCGTCTACCTCCAATTAAAGCACTTCGGGCGCGAGCGAGACGATCTTCATGAAATCCTTCTCGCGCAGCTCGCGTGCCACCGGCCCAAAGATGCGGGTACCGCGGGGCTGCTTCGCGTCGTTGATGACGACGGCGGCGTTATCGTCAAAGCGAATGTAGGTGCCATCCGGACGGCGCTTGGACTTGACGGTGCGGACGATGACGGCCTTGACAACATCGCCCTTCTTGACCGTGCCGCCGGGCGTCGCGCTCTTGACAGAGGCAACGATGATGTCGCCGATGCTGCCGGAGCCACGGAAGGAACCGCCGAGAACTCGGATGCACATGATTTCCTTGGCGCCGGAATTGTCGGCAACCTTTAATCTGGTCTGCGGTTGTACCATAGTCTGTTTACCCTCCCTATCCTCGGCTTACTTCGCCTTTTCGACGATCTCAACCAGTCTCCAGCGCTTTTCCTTGCTCAAGGGACGGGTTTCCATCACGCGAACGACGTCGCCGACGCTGCAGGTATTGTTCTCATCGTGCGCTTTCAGCTTGGTGGTACGGTTCAAGATCTTGCCGTACAGGCCGTGCTTGACACGGGTTCTGATCGCAACCACGATGGTCTTGTCCATTTTATCGCTGACCACGACCCCTACGCGGGTCTTACGGTTTCCTCTGACTTCAGACATTGAGGTTTCTCCTTTCCGTATCGTGATCAGGCCTGCGCCTTGATCTGACGATCACGCAGAATAGTCTTGACCCTGGCGATGTTGCGCTTCGTCTCGCGGATCATCATGGGATTCTGAAGCTGGCCGGTGGCCAATTGAAAGCGAAGGTTGAACAGCTCCGACTTCAGCTCCGTCAGCTGCTGATCCAGCTCAGTATCCGTCATATCAAAATACTTATTCGCCTTCATTATTCTTCACCACCCTTGTCCTTAGCGACGATCTTGGTCTTGAGGGGCAGCTTGTGGGAAGCCAGACGCAGCGCCTCGCGCGCGGTCTCCTCGGGCACGCCCGCGATCTCAAACAGCACGCGGCCGGGCTTCACAACGGCTACCCAGTACTCGGGAGAGCCCTTACCGGAACCCATTCGGGTCTCAGCAGGCTTCTGGGTAACGGGCTTGTCGGGGAAAATCTTGATCCAAACCTGACCGCCGCGGCGAATGAAGCGGGTCATCGCGATACGAGCAGCCTCGATCTGTCTGGAGGTAACCCAGCAAGGCTCGGTGGCCTGCAGGCCGAAATCACCGTAGGCAACGAAGTTGCCGCGGCTTGCCTTGCCCTTCATGCGACCGCGCATCACGCGACGGCGCTTGACTCTCTTAGGCATCAACATGGTTTATTTTCCTCCCTCCGCGGACTTAGGAGCCTTCTTGGCGCGGGGCAGCACCTGGCCCTTGTAAATCCACACCTTTACGCCGATGCGGCCGTAAGTGGTGCTGGCTTCTGCAAAGCCGTAGTCGATATTCGCACGCAGGGTCTGCAGAGGAATGGAACCCTCATGGTAGCCCTCGGAGCGCGCGATTTCCGCGCCGCCCAGACGGCCGGAGACCTGCATCTTGATTCCCTTGGCGCCGGCGCGCATCGCAAAACCCAGGTTCTGCTTCATCGCACGACGGAAGGAAACGCGCTTTTCCAGCGACTGAGCGACCTTCTCGGCCACCAGCTGGGCGTCCGCCTCAGGCTGCTTGATCTCGAGAATGTTCAGGGAAACCGCCTTGCCGGTGAAGGCCTCGATTTCCTTTTTCAGCGCCTCAGCGCCCGCGCCGCCGCGGCCGATGACGATGCCGGGCTTGGCGGTGAAGATGTTGACCGTTACCTTGTTGGAAGCGCGCTCGATATCGATGTGAGAGATACCGGCGGCAAAGAGCTTTTCCTTGAGCATGGCGCGCAGGGCATGATCTTCAACAAGGTTGTTGGAAAAATCCTTCTTATTGGCATACCAGCGGGCGGACCAGTCCTTGATCACGCCGACGCGGGCGCCATGGGGATTAACTTTCTGTCCCATGAAATTTCCTCCTTGTTACTTCTGGTCCAGGATCACAGTGATGTGGCTGGAGCGCTTCAGGATCGAGAACGCCTGTCCTCTGGAGCGGGGGTGGAAACGCTTGAGCGTGGGGCCCTGGTTGGCGTAGCACTCGGCCACGTACAGGGTGCTGCGATCCAGCTCCAGGTTGTTCTCGGCGTTGGCGATGGCGCTGTTGAGCACCTTGGCAACAATGGGGGCCGCCGCCTTGGGGGTGTTCATGAGAATCGCCAGAGCCTGATCGGCAGACTTACCGCGAATCAGATCCAGCACGATGTGGACCTTGCGGGAAGGAATGCGGATGTACTTGGCAGTGCAGCGGGCGCGCTTGTCGGCGTTGGCCTTGCGCGCGGCGCTCTTTTCACGGCTTCTGGTAGCCATTTATGTTCCTCCTTCCTTACCGTCCGCCGGTGGACTTTTCACCGGCATGGCCACGGAAAGTGCGCGTGGGCGCGAACTCGCCCAGCTTGTGGCCGACCATCTCCTCGGTGACATAGACCGGAACATGCTTGCGGCCATCGTGGACGGCGATGGTGTGACCGACAAAGTCGGGGAAGATCGTGGACGAACGCGACCACGTCTTGAGCACCTTCTTCTCGCCCTTGTTATTCATTTCTTCAACCCTTTTCAGAAGACGAGCTTCCACATAAGGGCCCTTCTTAACAGATCTGGACATGAAGTGTTGCCTCCTTCTGGCTTACTTGCCGTTGCGGCGCTTGACGATGAACTTGTCGCTGGGGTTGCGATGCTTGCGGGTCTTGCGGCCCTGCGTGGGCTTGCCCCAGGGGGTTACAGGTCCGGGCATACCAACAGGAGACTTACCTTCACCACCGCCGTGCGGGTGGTCGTTGGGGTTCATGACGACGCCGCGGTTGTGCGGGCGGAAGCCCATGTGACGGACGCGGCCGGCCTTACCCAGGTTAACGTTCTCATGGTCGATGTTGCCGACCTGGCCGATGGTGGCCTTGCAGGTCATGGGGATCATGCGCACCTCGCCGGAGGGCAGGCGGACCTGCGCCCAGGCGCCTTCCTTAGCCATGAGCTGGGCGGCGTTGCCGGCGGAGCGGACCAGCTGCGCGCCCTTGCCGGGCAGCAGCTCGATGCAGTGGATCAGCGTGCCCAGCGGGATATTCGCGATGGGCAGCGCGTTGCCGGGCTTGATGTCGGCGCCCTCGCCGCTCATCACGGTGTCGCCGACCTTCAGGCCGTAGGGGGCGATGATGTAGCGCTTCTCGCCGTCGGCGTAGACCAGCAGGGCGATGTTGGCGCTGCGGTTGGGGTCGTACTCAACGGTCGCAACCTTGGCGGGGATGCCGTCCTTGTTGCGCTTGAAATCGATGATGCGGTACTTCTTGCGCGCCGCGCCGCCGCGGAAGCGAACGGTGATCTTGCCGTGGACGTTGCGTCCGCCGGTGGAGCGCTTATCTTCAAGCAGAGACTTCTCAGGCGTCTTGCAGGTGATCTCCTCGTAAGCGGAAACCGACATGAAGCGGCGGCCCGGAGAGGTCGGCTTATAGAATCTGATTGCCATCCTATTTTCCCTCCTAAGAAAAGCTAAAACTTACTCGGCCATGCCCTCGAAGAACTCGATGGGCTTAGAGGACTCGGTCAGCTTGACGAAAGCCTTCTTGACCTCCGCGCGGCGGCCGGAGTGCAGGCCCATGCGCTTGACCTTGCCGATCTGGCGGGCGGTGTTGACGCGCTCGACCTTGACGCCGAAGATGGCCTCGACAGCCTGCTTGATCTCGGTCTTGTTGGCCTTCAGAGCCACCTCAAAGACGTAATCCTTGTTCGCGATGTTGTTATAGCCAGCCTCGGTGAGAACAGGACGCAGAATGATGTCATGAGGGTTCTTCATTATGCGTACACCTCCTCAATCTTGGAAACGGCTTCCTTGACCACGACGAACTTGTCGCAGTTCATGATGTCCAGCACGTTGATGGTGTTGACGAACGCCAGCTTCAGGCCGGAAATGTTGTTGGAAACGCGGGCGATGGTCTCGTCCTTGCCGGGCAGCACGAGCAGCGTCTTGCCGGTCGCGCCGATATTGTTAAGGATCTTTGCCATCTCGCGGGTCTTGGGGGTCTCCACCGAAAGGGCGTCGAGCACGATCATCTCGTTGCCGGCCACCTTGGCGGACAGCGCGCACTTCATCGCCAGGCGCTTGACCTTGCGCGGCACGCTCTTGGAGTAATCGCGGGGCTTGGGGGCGAACACCACGCCGCCGTGCGTCCACTGGGGCGCGCGGGTGGAACCCTGACGGGCACGGCCGGTGCCCTTCTGACGCCAGGGCTTCTTGCCGCCGCCGGAAACCTCGGTGCGGCCCAGAGCGCTCTGGGTGCCCTGACGCTTGTTGGCAAGCTGTGCAACGATCACCTGGTGCACAACAGGCTCATTCATGGGAACTGCGAAGATGCCGTCGGAAAGCTCGATCTCGCCGACATTGGCGCCCTGCATGTTCGTCAATGCAATCTTAGCCATAGTTTTGCGTATCCTCCTTTGCTTGCTCTTACGCCTTGACCGAGTCACGGATCATAAGCAAGCCGCCGTTCGGGCCGGGAAGCGCGCCCTTGACAAAGAGCAGGTTGCGCTCGCCGTCCACTCTGACCACCTCGAGGTTCTGCACGGTAACGCGCTCGTGACCCCACTGGCCGGACATGTGCTTGTTCTTGAAAACGCGCGACGGATCGGAGTTTGCACTGAGGGAACCAACGCCGCGATGGTACTTGGAACCATGCGCCATGGGACCGGTGTGCTGGTTCCAGCGAAGGATAGCGCCCGTGTAGCCGTGCCCCTTGCTGGTACCGACGACATCGACGCTGTCGCCCTTGGCGAACACGTCGACGCCAATGAGCTGTCCCACTTCATAGTTCTGCGCATCGTCCAGACGGAACTCGCGGAGATAACGGGTGGCGGCTACGCCAGCCTTTTTGAAGTGGCCTTGCTCGGGCTTGTTCTTAAGCTTCTTCGCACGGCTCTCAGAGAGAGTCTTGAAGCCTACCTGGATGGCAGAGTAGCCATCACGCTCCACGGTCTTCTTCTGCACCACGGTGCAGGGACCCGCTTCGACGACGGTAACGGGAACGACGCGGCCGTCTTCCAGGAAGAGCTGCGTCATGCCGACCTTCGTGCCGAGAATCGCCTTTTTCATGTTACTTGGCACCTCCAACATTAGAGCTTGATCTCGATATCAACACCGGCGGGCAGATCCAGCCGCATCAGGGCGTCCACAGTCTTGGGCGTGGGCGAGAGGATGTCGATCAGGCGCTTGTGCGTGCGCATCTCGAACTGCTCTCTCGAGTCCTTGTCCTTGTGGGGAGAGCGCAGGATGGTGACGACTTCCCTCTCGGTGGGAAGCGGAATGGGGCCGGAAACCCGGGCGCCCGTGCGCTTCGCCGTCTCCACGATGCGCTCTGCCGACTGATCGATGAGGGTGTGCTCATACGCCTTGAGCTTGATACGGATCTTCTGATTGGCCATGTTTTTACCTCCTTGCAGGTTGGGAGCTCATATACACCGCGCCGTGCGTGCCGCAAACCTTTACTTTCGGCGCAGCCTCCCCCACATCTTCTATGGAAGACGATGAGCTCGGCGTCCGTCTTGCGGACCGGTCCACGAGAATTACCTGGCGACCAAACCAGCAACTTCCCGCTTCATCCCATGCGGCAACTTCTATAGTATAGTACAAGCCCGCCGATATTGCAAGGGCTATTTTGCGTTTTACACAACTTTCACACAAGAAATTTCGGCTTGTTTCTCGGCTTATTTTGATTTCGTCCTTCACACGCCCCCGTGTGTGCCCCGACGCATCAATTTATCCCGGAAACTAAGGATTTTCGAGGTGTGTTTAACGTGATTTTAACGCAGATTCTTTCACAAAACACAAAAAAGAGAGGCGATGACGGAACATCCCTCTCTAAAATCACATAGGTCTTGCGGAAAAAATGCGGCGGCGGTTTGCGGCTCCCCTTGAGGGGAGCTGTCCGCCTTCAGCGGACTGAAGGGTGAAGGTTCAGCACCGCACCACCCCCAGAAGCGCCAAATCACGCTATCCTGTCTGCTATATATCTCACTCAGTCCACAAACTCATAAGTGACGAACGCAAACCTCTTGCTGTCGGGCGACCACGAGTTGACGTTCATGGTGCCCTGGCCGCCCAGCTCGCCCTTGTCGGGGTCGGTGGCGATGAGGGTGGTGACGCCGCTGCCGTCGGCGTTCATCATGCGGATGCGGATGTTCTTGTTGGCGGGGTGGTCGCCGGGGGCCACGTCGCCAACGAAATAGGAGACGAACACCACGCGCTCGCCGTCGGGGGAGATGTGCGGGAACCAGTTGTTGGCCTCGTCGTGGGTCATCTGGGTCTGGCAGGAGCCGTCGGCGTTCATGCGCCAGGCCTGCATCAGGCCGCTGCGCACGGAGTTGAACCAGATGTGCTTGCCGCAGGGGCTGTACTCGGGGCCGTCGTCCAGGCCCTCGGCGGTGGTCAGGCGCGTCTCGGGCGCGGAGCCGTCGGCGGGGATGGTGTAGACGTCAAAGTTGCCGTTCCGGTCGGCGCAGTAGGCCAGGGTGCTGCCGTCGGGCGAGATGCCGTGCAGGTAGCTGGGCTTGAGGGGCGTGATCTGCCTGGGCTCGCCGCCCTCGATGGGCACGGTCCAGACCTTGCTCCAGCCGTCCTCGTCGGTGCCGGCGGAGATGGCCATCCACCTGCCGTCGCGGGAGAGCACGTGGTCGTTGTTGCAGCGGGTGCACACGCCCGTGGGGATGAGGGCGCTTTCGCCCGTGGCCAGGTCGTAGCGGAAGATGTGGCCGTTGGAGTTGTAGACCAGATAGCTGCCGTCCACCGACCAGTTGGGGGCCTCGATGTGCTCGTCGAATTTCTTGAGCACCTTGCGCTCGCCGGTAACGACGTCGTAGGTCTGCAGCACGGAGAGCATTTTCTTGTTCGTGATGTCCATTGTGCCTGTTTCCTTTCTCTATTAAGCCTTGGGCTTGATGTTGAGGTTGACGCCGAGGGTGTCCTCGGTGTCCACGATGGTCCAGGAGGAGCCGGGGTAGTAGCCCACGGTGCGCAGCGCGTAGCCCTGCTGCTCCAGCTCGCCCACGATGGCGTCCCGGCGCTCACCCACCTCAAAGCCGATGTGGTGCACGCCGTTGCCGTGCTTGTCGAGGAACTCGCGGAAGGTGGAGGGGTGCTCGTCGGGCTCGTGCAGCTCGATGACGAAGCCGCGCTCGCGGCAGTCGATCACGGCGAACTTGAGACCGTAGTAGGCCTCCTGCCCGCGGTAGGTCAGGTTGGGGTTGTGGCTGGGCTTGTCGTCGCGGATGGGCGGAACGGGCACGCCGAACAGGTCCGCCCAGGTCTTTGCCGCCTTCTCGATGTCCTCCACCACCAGCGCAATCTGGATAAAGCCGTTCAGGCCGATCTTGTTTTTCATGGTGCTGAGCCTCCTTAAGGTATGTGTTTTGTCTGCAAACGGGCGCGGCTGCTGCCGCCGCTACCAGTGTACGACCCCACGGAGCGTTTGTCAATTCCCGCGTGCGGCGCGGCGCGCCCGCCCCGTGAACGAAGTATGAATAATTACAAAAGTTTGTTGCGACACTTGATTTTTGCCTGCACAGAGGCTACACTAATATATGTACCTTTTGGCCGTCAGTCCTCGGGGAAGGTCAGCAGCGCGCCCTCCATGGAGAAGCCCTGCTTTAGCCCCACGCGGCGCGCCAAACGCACCGACGGTGCGTTTCCCTCCTCCGCGCGGTAGAGGGGGATGCAGCCCGCCCGCTGTATCTTTTGCAGCAGCGCGCACAGCACGCGGCGGCCCAGCCCCTGCCCTCGGTTCTCGGGGTGTACGCACAGGGAAATATCCGCAAGGTTTCCTTCCGAGCGCACGGCGCCCGCGGCTGCGAGCATGCGCCCGCCCTGCGTGATGCAGGCGGTAAAGTCGTCCTTCGCGGTCACCTCGCCCATCGCGCGGTCGCGGTCGGACAGGGCGGCAAGCAGCGCGGTAAGCGCGGCTTCGTCGCTTATGTCGGGCAGTTCCTCGCCCGGTACGGGGCCGGGGGCGTAGAAGCCCAGTACGCGCTCGGGCTGCGATACGACCTGCTCCATGTCAAACAGCGCGTCCAGCGTGTCGGACAGGCTGAGATCCTGCGGCACGGCACCCAACGGGATGTCCGGGCAGACGGCGGTAACGGCCGTGCCGTCCGAGAATGCGTAGCGGCACACGGGGTACTCGATGGGCAGCTCATCGTCGTGCACGACGGACGCCTGCCAGCCCATCGCATCGCGGTACTGACGCGCAAATTCTTCCTTCGTCATGTCATCGCTTCCTTCTTTCGGTGATTCAGCAGCTTCCATGCTGGTATATCATATTTCATCATCATTTATCAAGGGGGAACATCACCATGAGAACCAAGATCTATTACGCCGGCGACAAGCCCTCCATCCAGGAGATCGCCACCGTCATCGCGCAGGAGTTCAAGCTGCCCTCCGAGCAGCTGCAGCCCGCCTACATGCCCGAGGGCCTGCCCATCGCCTTCATCGGCACCGAGGACAAGGGCGGCAAGCCCCATAAGGTCGCGCTGGAGTTCATCAACACCCTGGATCCCAAGCGCGTCGCGGCGGCGGCCATCTACTGCACCAGCCCCAAGAAGAGCGGCGAGTGCCTCAAGGCCATGCGCGCTGCGCTGGAAGCCCGCGGCATCAAGGTGCTGCCCGAGGAGCTGGTCTGCAACGGCAAGGGCGGTCTGTTCGGCGGCGGCAAGGCGCCCACCGAGGAGGACTACGAGGCGGCCAAGAAGTTCGCCAACGCCTGCATGAACAAGGCGCTGGAGCACCAGATCTAAGCGCCCGGCGCGGCCGGGCTTTCGCAAAAGATGATTCTCATCTTTTGCGAGTTGCAGAAAAATTCGTGCACGGCTGCGCCGCACACGAATTTTTCTATTTCGGAAGCGATTTTCCATCGGCTGATGTTTTGAGAACGGATCGCGCGCTGTGCTCATCCATTTTTGAGAGGCCTGACCTGCAGAAAATCGCACCGAAGGCGGGGTACACGCCCCCGCCTTCGGATGGAAGTCAAGGGCGCAGCCTGGAGGTTGAGCGTTTTTCTGGGAACAGTCCGGTGGACTGTTTCTGGAAAAAAGCCAACCGGAACACCGGACTTTCCTGAAAGGGAAGTTCGGTGCGCAGACAGGGGGCTGCGGCCCCCTTCAAACTTTCCCCAAGGGATCCTATCCTTATGTTGATGTTGGAGGAAAAACACGTGGAACCCACTTTGAACGTCGCGGCGCTGCACGATCTGGCCAGCTACGGCCGCTGCTCGCTGACCTGCGTCATCCCGATACTCTCTGGAATGGGCGTCAAGGTCTGCCCCATCCCCACGGCCGTGTACTCCAGCGACACGGGCGGCTTTGGCCCGGTGTTTTCTCAGGAGCTGACGGACGCCATGCGAAGTATCATGGACAAGCTGCGCGCCATCCCCGCGCGCATCGACGGCATCTACTCGGGGTACCTGGGCACGCCGGAGCAGCTCACCGTGGTGTCGGACTTCTTCGATGAATACGACTGCCTGAAGGTGGTCGACCCGGTGATGGGCGATCAGGGCGTGCTGTATTCCGCGTTTGACGACCGCATGGTGGACACGATGCGCGCGCTGTGCCGCAAGGCCTCCGTCATCACGCCCAACCTGACCGAGGCCAGCTTCCTGCTGGGCCGCAATACGCCCCAGGCGCTGACGCGCGCGCAGGCGGTGGAGATGCTTTCTGCGCTGCACGAGCTGACGCCGGGCGACGCGGTGATCACGTCGGCGGAGCTTGCGGACTTTCCGGACAGCGTGTGCACCATCGCGCGGGACGGGCAGGGGGCCTTTGCGGTGATCGCGCCGCGGCTGCCCGGGCACTTCCCCGGCACGGGCGACGTGTTTACCTCGGTGCTCACGGGCGCGCTGCTGTCGGGACAGAGCCTGCCGCAGGCCGTGTGCCGCGCCGCCGCGTTCGTGTCGCGCTGCATGGCCGACACCGTGCGCGCAGGCACCCCCGTGCGCGAGGGCGTGCTGCTCGAGCGGGCGCTGCCCCACCTTTCCGACGCGCCGCGCGGCATCGAGACGGTGGCGTTGGAATAGACGTGGTTTTGCCGTGACAAGGCGGGTGCTGATGCCAGGTGAAGGCGAATAAAAAGTGCGGAACCGCTGATGTTTTCCGCAGTTTTCATTTTTTAAAAAACAGGCATGTGCTCCCGGGGTTTGCTTGAAGGGGCCGCAGCCCATTCATCTTCAAT
>JAXEXP010000133.1:0-9927 GCA_034113365.1 Candidatus Spyradocola sp. | reverse complement strand
GGTCCATGGCCTGCGCGCGCTGCGCGGCAAGCGTCTCCAATTCCTGTTTCGCGTCGTCCAGCGCCTGCTGCGCCGCGTCCACCGCCTGCTGCGCGCGCCCCACGGCGTGCCCGCGCTCCTCGTCGCCGCCCGACAGCGCGTCCAAACGGCTGCGCAGCGCGTCGCGCGTCGCGGACAGCCTCGCCTGCGCGGATCTTACGTCGCTCAGCGCGTTGAACGACCGGATCATGCTCTCCTTGTTCTGCTCGAGCACGGTTTCCCGGTCGGAGACGTCCTGCGCCGCCGCCGCGGCCTCGCTTTCCAGCCGCTCGCAGTCCTTGCGCAGCTGCTCCGCCTCGCGCTCGTATCTCCCGCGGTTTTCGTTCAAATCGGCCTGCTGGCGGGTCAGCCTTTCGCGCTGCTCCGCCGCCTGCGCGTCCTCCTGCGTCAGCCGCTCGATGTCCTTGCCAGCCGACTGGATGCGCTCGCGCAGCAGGTTGAGGTCGCCCTCGTAAACTTCGGCGCTGCGGGTCTTTTCCAGTATTTGGGTGTGCAGGTCGGCGATGCGCGCGTCGGCCTCGATCACGCGCTGCTCCTGCTCGCGGCTGCGCGTTTCCAGCTGCTGCTGCAGCTGCTGCTCCTGCGCGGCCTGCTGCGTTAGCTGCTCAAGCTGCCCCTCGGTCTGCTCGAGCGACGCGGTCAGCCGGTCGTGATGGAACGCAAACGCGCTGATCTCCAGCCTGCGCAGCTCGTCGGTCAGCTTCATGTAGGCCCGGGCGTCGGCGGCCTGCTGCTCGAGCTGGGGCAGCTTGGCGCCCACCTCGCTAAGGATGTCCTCCACGCGCTCGAGGTTTTGGCTGGTGTTCTCCATCCTGCGCTCGGCCTCGGCCTTGCGCGCCTTGAACTTGGTGATGCCCGCGGCCTCCTCGAACACGCTGCGCCGCTCCTCGGACTTGACGGACAGGATCTCGTCGATGCGGCCCTGCCCGATCAGCGAATAGCCCTCCTTGCCGATGCCGGTGTCGCGCATCAGGTCCACGATGTCGCGCAGGCGGCAGGGCGATTTGTTCAGCGAATACTCGCTGTCGCCGTTGCGGTAGACGCGGCGGGTGATCATCACCTCGGCGTAGTCCACGGGGAGCCTGCCGTCGGCGTTGTCAAAGGTTAGGCTGACCTCGCAGTAGGCCTGCGCCTTGCGCGTCTGCGTGCCGCCGAAGATCACGTCCTCCATCTTCGCGCCGCGCAGGGTCTTTGCGCTCTGCTCGCCCAGCACCCAGCGCACCGCGTCGCCGATGTTGCTCTTGCCGCTGCCGTTGGGGCCGACAACGCCCGTCACGCCGTCGGGGAACACCATCTCCACGCGGTCGGCAAAGGACTTGAATCCATAGATTTCCAGCTTCTTAAGTCGCAAGTTTCCACTCCTTGTGCTGTTTTACAGCCCCTGCCTGGACAGCGCGTCGCGCGCCGCCTGCTGCTCGGCCTGTTTTTTGCTGCCGCCCTGCCCCTGCCCGGTGACGCGGCCGGCAAGCTCCGCCACCGCGCTGAAGGTGCGCGCGTGCGCCGGGCCCTCCTCGCCCACGATGCGGTACACGGGCGTCAGCCCCGTCACGCGCTGGGCCAGCTCCTGATACTCGGTCTTGTAGTCGTGCACGCGGGGCTGATCCTGTATCGGCACCACGGTCTCGATGAGCCGCCGCGCCTCCTCCATCGCCCCGTCCAGGTACATCGCGCCCAGCAGCGCCTCCATCGCGTCGGCCAGGATGGACGGCTTCTCTCTGCCGCCGCCCGCCTCCTCGCCGCGTCCCAGCAGCAGGTGCTGGCCCAGGTTCAGCCGCCGCGCGGCCACCTCCAGCGCCCCCTCCTGCACGCAGCGCGCGCGCAGCCGCGACAGCTTGCCCTCGGGAAGGTCGGGGTACTGGTGGTACAGCCGCACCGACGTGCACAGCTGCAGCACCGCGTCGCCCAAAAACTCCAGCCGCTGGTTGTGCACGTGCGTCTCCCCGGCGTAGGACGGGTGCGTCATCGCCAGCTTCAGCAGAGACTTGTCCTTGAAGGTGTAACCGATGTCCTTTTCCAGCTTTTCAAACATAAGCAGTCCTCATTTGGTTGTTCAGCCGCATAAATCAGCCAAAAACGCGCGGTTTTTCGCTCATTTATGCCTACGCACCGGCAAAGCCGCAGTACGGGCCTGCCGGTGCGTAAACGGAAATGATGATGGCGGATATGAATTACTTCTGGTTATCCTGGATGTACTGCATGACGTCGGCGACGGTCTTGAGCTTGGTCAGATCCTCGTCGGGGATCTGGATGCCGTACTGGCTCTCCATCTCCATGACCATGGCGACCACGTCCAGGGAATCGGCCTTGAGGTCCTCCACCAGGCGGGACTCGGGCTTGATGCCGGCGGCGTCGATGCCCAGCTGCTCCGCGATCATGCCTGCAACCTGTTCAAACATACTCCTCTACCTCCTGATATTTTACGCATCCGCAGTTTCGCTCTTGAGCTGCTGTGCGATGATGCCGACCACATTGCCCTCCACCATGCTGCGCGCCTGGCGGATGGCGCAGGCGAATGCGTGCGCCTTGGACGAGCCGTGCGCCTTGACCAGCGCCCCCGTCACGCCCAGCAGCGCCGCGCCGCCGTACTGCTCGTAATCCAGCTGGTTCTTGACGCCTTTGAGCGCGGGCTTGACCAGCAGCGCGCCGACCTTGGCGCGCGTGGAGGAATACAGACCCTCCTTGAGCTTGCCGAAGAGCAGCTGCACCGCGCCCTCGGTGGACTTGAGCAGAATATTTCCCGAGAAACCGTCGCAAACGATGACCTGCACGCAGCCGGTCAGCGCGTCGCGCGCCTCGACGTTGCCGTAGAAGTTGATCTTGTCGTTTTCCTTGAGCAGCGGGAAGGCGGACTTGCGCAGCGTGTCGCCCTTCTCGTCCTCCGCGCCGATGTTGAGCAGGCCCACCTTGGGGTCCTCGATGCCCATCACGCCCTTCATGTACGCCTGGCCCATCAGCGCGAACTGCACCAGGTACTCGGGCTTGCACTCAGCGTTGGCGCCGCAGTCCACCAGCATCACGGGCTTGTCGCCCGCGGTGGGCAGCACGGGGCACAGCGCGGGGCGGTCGATGCCCTTGATGCGCCCGACGCGGAAGATGCCGCCGGCCAGCGTGGCGCCCGTAGAGCCCGCCGTCACCAGCGCGTCGGCCTCGCCCTTTTTGACCGCGTCCATCGCGCGCACCAGTGAGGAATCCAGCTTCCTGCGGATGGCCAGCGTGGGGCTGTCGTGGTTGGTGATGACGCCGGGCGCGTCCACGACGGACACGCGCGCCTTGTCATAGGTCTTTTCGGCCAGCAGCTTTTCCACCTCGGCCTGCGCGCCGAAGAAAACAATCGAAACGTCGGGCAGCATCTCCAGCGCCTCGACCGCGCCGTCGATGACGCAGCCCGGGGCGTTGTCGCCGCCATATACATCCACTGCAATGCGAATCATGGTTTTGCCTCCGATGCACCATACATATTCTAACCTATGATACCAAAATTCCGCTGCAAATGCAAGGCTTGCGCCGCCCTTTTGCGCAGCGCCCGCCCGCGCGCCGGGGAGCGCGCCATCCCGGGCTTTGTCAGCCCTTTACGCGCCCTGACAGGTACCGCGCCACGCCCAGCTCCAGGTTGGAGCCGATGACGCCGGTGGCGGCCTGGAGCACCTCGGGCGCGGCGTTGGCCACCGCGTAGCACTCGTCCGCGACGGAGAACATGGGCAGGTCGTTGTAGTTGTCGCCAAAGCAGACGATGTGCTTGCGGCCCGTCAGCTCGCGCAAACGATCCACGCCGCGGGCCTTGGTGGCGTCGGCGCGGCAGCAGGTGAGCCAGTGCCAGTCGGGGTCGTAGCTGTCGGCGATCAGCGCGGCGTACAGGCCGTCCATCGCCTGAAGCTGCTCAAACACCGGCTGCAGCGCGGCCTTTCTGCCCATCGCGGCGAACTGGAAGGGCTGGCCGTCCAGCAGCCGGACCTCGTCCTGAACCGGGCGGAAGCGCGCGTCGCCCTGCCTCGGCTCGACGTACAGCCGCAGCCCCTCGTCCTCCATGCGCTCCAGCCAGCTGACGCGGCACTGTCCCTCGATCATGCTCTCGATGCGCGCGCACACGCCCGCGTCGCGGAACAGCCGCCAGATGCCCTCCGCCTGCTCCGGCGGCAGCGTGCAGCTGTGCAGCAGCTCGCCCGTGCGCGGGTCGACGATGTGCGCGCCGTTGTAGATCACCGCGGGCAGGCGCAGCCCCAGCCCCTCGACGATCTTCCCGGTCGACGCCCACGAGCGCGCCGTCGCCACGGTAAAGGGCAGCCCCTCCGCGATGAGCGCGCGCAGCATGTCCGCCGCCTCGCCGGGGATGCGCGGCGCGTCGCCCAGCAGCGTGCCGTCCAGGTCGCTGACGAACAGCGTGTCCTCAAATTTCATGCTTTCCCTCCCCAATCGCCCACAGGAACCGCGGCACGCCCAGCTCCTCGTTGGAGGGCAGCACGCCGGTGGCGGCGGCGCGCACCTCGGGCGCGGCATTCGCCACGGCGTAGCACTCGTCCGCCACGGAAAACATGGGCAGGTCGTTCAGATTGTCGCCAAAGCACACGATGCGGCTTCTGCCGGTGATCGCCCGCAGCTTGCGCACGCCCTCGGCCTTGGTGGCGTCGGCGCGGGCGGTCTCCAGCCAATACTCCTCTTTGTCGTAGGTGTCCGCGGCAAAGTGCACACGCGCAAAATCCAGCGCGGCAAGGCCGGGCTCCGCGGGCGCCAGCGCATCGTGCGTGCCCAGCGCGGAGAAGTAGAACACGTCGCCGCGGCACAGCTCGCCTTCCGTGTCCACGGGGTTGAGCCGCGGGTCGCCCGCCCGCGAGCGCGCGTACCGGCGGATGCCGTCGCTCTCCCGGCTGCGCAGCCAGGACACCTTCTGCGCCCCGTCCACCATCGCATAGACCATCGGCGACACACCGCAGCGCAGGTATTCCTCCAATACGATCCGTTTCTGTTCCTCGCTCAGCAGGCAGCGCTCGATGTCGCGCCCCGTGGCGGGATCCACCAGAAACGCGCCGTTGTAGCCCACCAGCGGGCAGCGCAGGTGCAGCCCCTGCAAAATCGGCGCGGCGGACGACCACGAGCGGGCGGTGGCCACGCTCAGCGCAAGGCCATTGTCCAGCATTTCGTTCAGCATTTCCAGCGCGCGGGGCGGCAGGTGCGCGCCGCCGTCCAGCAGCGTGCCGTCCAGGTCGGTCACATACAGCGTATCGCGTCGAAACTCCATATTGTCCTCCTTTAAGGCAAAAGCCCGAGGCAGCATTTGCTGCGTCGGGCTTTGTTGATTCCAAGTTTTACGCCTGCTTCTCTTCAGCGGTCTTGATGACCTGCTTGCCGTCGTAGTAGCCGCACTTCTTGCAAACGCGGTGGGACAGCTTCATCGCCTTGCACTGGGGGCACTCCACAATGCCGGGGACGGAGAGCTTCCAGTTGGCGCGGCGGGCATGCTTGCGGGCCTTGGAGACTTTTCCCTTGGGTACTGCCATGGTTTCTACACCTCCTTGTCATCTTCAACGTCGAGCAGCGCTTTCAGAGCGGAAAACGCCGAGCGCTCCAGCGCGGGATCGCACCCGCAGGAGCCAAGATTCTGGTTCTGACCGCAGATGGGACACAGACCCTTGCAGTCCGGCTTGCACAGGAACTGCATGGGCAGGTTGATGGCGACGTTGGCCACCACCAGGTCGGTCAGATCCACCTCGGAACCTTCGAAAAGGTACGCGTCGGGATGATCCGGATCAGGCTGCCTGACAAAGACTTCGTCAAAGGGCACTTTCATGTCGAACCTTGCTTCTTCCAGACAACGGGCGCAGGGAGAAACCAGAGCCGCCGTCAGTTCGCCTTCCAGCGCGACAGAATCGCCGATACCGGTCATGTATCCGTGCAACGTGACGTCGCCGTCAAAGCCGATCTGATCGTCCTCGAACTCCTCCGCGGGCGCGGGCACCGCAACGGTGAATTCCATTCGCTCGCCCTGGAGCTTGAGCGCCTTCTCGACCGACATTTTCATACGCTGTCACCTCGCACACAACCATTTTCCAATTATAAAGAGAGTGAGCCTGTTTGTCAATGAATTTTTCCCGTATAACACAAATTTATTCTAAATTCGTGCCGGGAAACCGCACCGCCGCATCGCCCCGGGGGTGATCAGGGGGCCGCAGCCCCCCTGATGTTGATCCGCAGCGGCGGCGTGTACGCCGTGAGGAGCGATTTTCACATCGGTCAGGCATGCAGCCCAACTACGCGAGCGGCAGCTGAACCGTCCCGCAAAAGCCGGCTGAAGGAAAATCGCTTCCGATAAAGCAGATTTCGTGTGCGGCACGGCCGTGCGCGAAATCTGCTTCCCTCAAACAAAACGCGCGCGTTTTGTTTGATTGCTTTACTTGCAAAGCTCCAGCGTGTCGCGGGCGATGGCCAGCTCCTCGTTGGTCTTGACGACCATCAGCTTGACCTTGGAGTCGGCGGCCTGGATGAAGCCGTCGTCGCGGGTGGTGGCGTTCTTCCCGGCGTCGAGCTTGACGCCCATGTACTCCAGGCCCTCGACGGCCGCGGCGCGCACCTTGTCGTCGTTCTCGCCGATGCCGCCGGTGAACACGATGGCGTCCACGCCGCCCATCGCCGCCGCGTATGCGCCGATGTACTTCTTCAGGCGATAGGTCAGCATGTTGTGCGCCAGGATCGCGCGCTCATTGCCCGCCTCGGCAGCCGCGGTCAGGTCGCGCATGTCGGAGGACACGCCCGAGACGCCCAGCAGGCCGGACTTCTTGTTGAGGATGTTGGTCATCTCCTCGATGCCGATGCCGTCGTTCTTCATGATGTACTGCAGCGTGGCGGGGTCAAGGTCGCCCGAGCGGGTGCCCATCACCATGCCCTCAAGGGGCGTGATGCCCATGGAGGTGTCGCAGCACTTGCCGTCCTTGACGGCGGACAGGGAGGAGCCGTTGCCCAGGTGGCAGACGATGATCTTCAGGCCCTCGCCGGTCTCAGAGCCGAGCATCTGCGCGGCGCGCTTGGACACGAAGCGGTGGGAGGTGCCGTGGAAGCCGTACTTGCGGACCTTGAGGCGGGTATAATACTCGTAGGGCACGGCGTACATGAACGCGTAGTCGGGCATGGTCTGATGGAAGGCCGTGTCGAACACCGCGACGTTGGGCGTGCCGGGCATCATCTCCTGGCAGGCCTCGATGCCCGCGATGTTGGCGGGGTTGTGCAGGGGCCCCAGGATGATGTTCTCGCGGATGGCGTCCATGACGGTGGGGGTGACGATCTGGGAGGCGGTGAAGGACGCGCCGCCGTGCAGCACGCGGTGGCCCACCGCGTCGATCTCCTTCATGTCGGCGATGACGCCCTTCTCGGGGTCGGTCAGCGCCTTGACGATGACCTGCATGGCCTCGGTGTGGTTGGCCAGCGGCGTGCTGACCACGATCTCGCCCTTGGCGGACTTCTGCTTGACGTTGGAGCCCTCGATGCCGATGCGCTCAGCCTGGCCCTTGGCGATGACGGACTCGTTGTCCATGTTGATCAGCTGATACTTGATGGAGGAGGAGCCGGCGTTGATAACCAGAATATTCATTGTGAAACCTCTTTTTTTCGTCGGAGCGCGCTCCGTTGTAATGCGTGAATTACTTGGCCTGCGCCTGCACGGCGGTCAGCGCGCACAGGGAGACGATGTCCTCGACGGAGCAGCCGCGGGACAGGTCGTTGACGGGACGCGCCAGGCCCTGCATCACCGGACCGATGGCCTCGGCGCCCGCCAGACGCTGCACCAGCTTGTAGCCGATGTTGCCCGCCTCCAGCGAGGGGAAGATCAGCACGTTGGCATGGCCCGCGACCTTGGAGCCGGGGGACTTGAGCTGGCCGACCTTCTCGACCAGAGAGGCGTCGGCCTGCAGCTCGCCGTCGACGTTCAGCTCGGGCGCGAGCTCCTTGACCAGACGGGTGGCCTCGACGACCTTGTCGACCATGGGGCCCTTGCCGGAGCCCTTGGTGGAGAAGGACATCATCGCGACCTTGGGCTCATCGATCTCGGCGATGGCCTTGGCGGTCTCGGCAGAGGCGATGGCGATGGCGGCCAGCTGCTCGGCGTTGGGATCGATGTTGACCGCGCAGTCGGCAAAGATCATCACGCCGTCCTGGCCGTAGGCCTTGTTGGGGATCTCCATCACAAAGCACGAGGAGGCGGTGGTGACGCCCGGCTTGGTCTTGATGATCTGCAGCGCGGGGCGCAGGGTGTCCGCAGTGGAGTGGATGGCGCCCGAGACCATGCCGTCGGCGGCGTTCTTCTTCATCATCATGGTGCCGAAGAACGTCTCGTCCTTCATGGTGGCCAGCGCCTTTTCGGGGGTCATGCCCTTGGCCTTGCGCAGCTCGTAGAGCGTGTCGGCGTACTCCTGCAGGTGCTCGGACTTGGCGGGGTTGATGATGGTGGCGCCGGTCAGGTCCTCGCCGTAGGCGGCGATCTTCTCCTCATCGCCCAGCAGGATGACGTCGCAGATGCCCTCCTTGAGCAGGATGGCGGCGGCCTTGACGGTGCGCTCCTCGGCGCCCTCGGGCAGTACGATGCGCTTCTTGTCGGCCTTGGCCTTTGCCTTAATGCGGTCCATCAAAGACATTTTACATTTCCTCCTTGGTTGTGATAAACTATATGGTGCAGCCGGACCGGCGGATGGCCCCCGGCCGCGGTGACACAAATGACCAATTATCATTATAGCGCGTTTTGTCGCATTTGAAAAGGAGAAAAACCAAAAATGAAGGTGTGCGGCGTCATTTGCGAGTACAATCCGTTCCACAACGGCCATGCGCACCAGCTTGTGCGCGCCCGGGAGCTGACAGACGCGGACTACGTCGTCTGCGCGATGAGCGGGCCGTTCGTGCAGCGCGGCGACGCGGCGATCCTGGACAAGTGGACGCGCGCGGAATGCGCCATAGCAAACGGTGCGGATCTGGTGCTGGAGCTGCCGGTGCTGCACGCGGTGCGCGCGGCGCAGGACTTTGCCTTGGGCGGCGTGGCGCTGCTGCATGGCCTTGGCGTGGTGACGCATCTGTCCTTCGGCGCGGAGGACGACGATCTGACGCATCTGCGCAATCTTGCCGCGCCCGAGACGCCCGAGCAGGCGGCGCTGATTCAACAATACCTCGCGCAGGGCCTATCGCACCCGGCGGCGCGCGCAAAGGCGCTGGGCGGCGACCTGCCCCCGAACGTGACGCTGGCGGTGGAATACCTGCGCGCCATCGAAAAGCTGGGCAGCGAAATGGAGCCCGTCCCGGTGCTGCGGGAGCACGCGCACAACGACCCCGCCGCGCACGAGATGGCCTCGGCCACGGCGATCCGCGCGCAGCTGCATCAGGGCAACGCCGATCTGGCCCACGCGATGCCCGCGACCGCCTATGCGCTTACGATGGAGCACCTGCCCACCCCGCTGCCCACGCTGTCGCGCTTCTCGGACATCCTACTTTACCTTCTGCGCACGACAACGCCCGCCGAGCTGCGCGAGGCCTACGCGATCCCGGAGGGGCTGGAGCACCGCCTCCTGCGCGCCGCGGCCGAGGTCAGCGACCTTACCGCCCTGCTAACCCGCGTCCGCTGCCGCCGCTATCCCGACGCGCGCATCCGCCGCATGCTGGTGCACATCCTCCTGGGCGTCACCGCGGACCTCCTCACCACCCACCCCGCCCCCGAATACGCCCGCGTCCTCGCCTTCCGCAAGTCCGCTGCCCCCCTCCTGCGCGCCATCTCCCGCGCCTCCACCCTCCCCCTCCGCACCAAAATCGCCGACGCTCCCCTCACCCCCACCCTCGCCCACGACCGCCCCGCCCCAAAAAACAGGGCCCGCCCCCCCCCCCCCCCCCCCCACCACCACCACACCCAGCCCCACCCGGGACGGG
>JAXEXP010000132.1:0-13168 GCA_034113365.1 Candidatus Spyradocola sp. | reverse complement strand
GGGGCGGCCCCCGGCGCGGCAACAAACCCCCCGCACCACCAAAAAAGGGTGGGTTTGGGCGATGTGTTTGCGCAGACCCGCTCCTCTTTTTTGCCGGTTCTATCTTGCGATGTACTGCGCGCAGACATAGGTTCCGTCTATCAGCTGCGCCCAGCCTTCGGCGACGGAGACCACCTGCAGCGCGTCGCCGCGGTGCACGCGCCCGAGTACGGGATGATCCGTTCCCGCGCCGCTGCGCACGTTGAGGTTGCGGCACAGCACGGTGTATTCCACGGTGATCTCCTCCGGCGGGATGGAGACTCCCGGCGTCACGGTGATCTTCATGGACGACGACTCATAGGCGTCCGCCGCCCCGCCCGGGCGATAGCTCGCCGTGATGTACGCCACGCCCACCCGCGTGCCGATGACGGCCTTTTCCTCATCATCAATGTCGATGACCTCTGCGGACGTGCCCTCCCCGGGCAGCAGCGCGTCCGGCACGACCGCGCGGCCCGTCGCCACGCCCAGTACCACCGGCGTATACCGCTCCCCCACCGCCAGCGTGTGCTCGCTCTGCGCAAAGTAGATGCCCTTGGGGTCGGGCTGCGGGATGTGTTCGCGCACGACTACGCTGTATTTCGCGGTCTTCCAGTCATGCTCCCGCGTCTCCAGCAGGAACTGCAGCTCGCTTTTGCACCCCGCGGGCGAGATGGCGTATTCCGCCGCGGAGCCTTCCAGCCGGATCTCCTCATCCAGACGCAGCGCCGCCGTGCCCGTCTCGCACGACACGCCCTCCGCCCAGGTGATGCCGGAAAACGGCGTCCCGTTCTCGTCGCCAAAGGTGATCTTGGCCGTGCAGCCCTCCTGCGCAGCGCCCGTGTAGTCCAGATAGATCTTGCTGCCCACAATGTAGACGTCCAGAGCCTTGGGGTCCTGCGTGCGGATGTCCAGTATCCTCGCCTCGCGCTCCGGCTTTATCACCTCCGTGTTCACCAGATCCAGCGTGATCTCCGCGTTCTGCACCACGTCCACGCCGCCGAGCTTTCCCTGCACGCTGATGTGGAACACCGCGCGGCGGCTCTGGCTGCCCAGCTCCACCGGGAAGGTGACGGACGCCGTCCTGGTGCCGGTCTTGAGCCCGATGAAGCCCAGGCGCTCGTTGGGCTGCAGCTCCTGCCCGTTGATGAACACCTTCACCTCTTTCAGCGTCGCCGCATTCAGCCGTTTGAACCGGTCAAAGCCGCTGACGCAGACGCGCAGCATCGCGGCCTCCCCGGTGAATTTTCCCACCTCTACAAGCGAAAGCGCGCTGTATCCGTAGGAAAACTCATAGTGATTTTTCTCCAGGAGCAGCGCGCTTTCCATATTCGTTGAATCGGGATCCTCTGGGTCGACCGGCGAACAAGTCACCGTGAAGGGGCCTCCGGTCACGGTTTCCGTGACGGCAAACGCAGGGGGAAGCAAACAGGCGACCAACAGCAGCGTCAATACGATGGCCAGGGCTTTCTTCATTCCGATCCCTCCAAACCTATAAAGTTGTGGTTTACATTCAGATTATATTATATAATTAGTACATTTGTCAACACAAATCGATCACATTTTTACATTCGGCGCACACCCCCGAACAGGCGCAGAGCACCCCCGGAACGCGGCGTTCCGGGGGTGCTCTGCGCTAGGTCAGCTCGCGGACGGCGGCCTCGATGAGTATGTCGGCCGTCTGCGCGTCCGCGCCGGGCGCAAGGCGCAACAGCTCCTGCTGCGCGTACTGCTTCTTGCGCTCGCCCGTGCCCGGCCCGAACAGCTGCTCGGCGGCCTGCACGCACAGGCAGGTCCACTTCCACAGGCTCTTGAGCCGCTCAGCGCCCAGCCGCTCGCGCAGGAAGGGCAGCGCCAGCGCGCACGCGACGCCCACGGCCAGGAAGAGCGCGATCTCCAGCGTCAGCTTCCAATCCATGCTGCTTCACCTCCTTCGCCTTAAAGACTACCAGAGGCGCATGCGCGCAGCGTGCTGGAATCATTCGCCTATTTGTTCTCATGCCCGGGCTCGTCGGGCGCGGTGAGCACGATGCGGCCGTTTTCCATCTCCACGCGCACGCGGTTGCCGGTCAGCTGCAGCGCGTCGAGCATCTCGCGGGGCAGCTGCAGACGTCCCGCGCGGTCGAGCAGCGCGTACTCGTCTTGCGTCTCCTGCACAAAGCCGCTGATCTCGTCCAGGCGCGCGGCGTAATCGCCCTTTGCGATGCGCTCGGCGCTGGTCTTGCCGTCGCGGATGGCCACCACGCGGTTGACCTTGCGCGCAAGATTCGGGTCATGCGTGACGATGACGATGGTCAGCCCCAGCTCCTCGTTGAGCCTGCGGAACACGTCCAGTATGTACGCGGCGGTCTTGGCGTCCACCGCACCCGTCGGCTCGTCCGCCAGCAGCAGCTTGGGCTTGTTCGCCAGCGCCAGCGCGATGGCGACGCGCTGCTGCTCGCCGCCCGACAGCTGATCCAGCCGACTGTTCTTGCGGTGCGCCATGCCCACCAGCTCCAGCAGCTCCTCGGCGCGCTGCCTGCGCCTGCCGCCGCGCTCGAACAGCATGGGCGTCTGCACGTTCTCCAGCGCCGTCAGGTACGGCAGCAGGTTGCGCGCGTTATTCTGCCACACAAAGCCCACCGTGGAGCGCTTGTAGCGCACCAGCTCGCGGTCGCTGAGCTTGAACAGATCCTTGCCGTCCACGATCAGCCGCCCGGCGCTGGGGCGGTCCAGCCCGCCGATCATGTTGAGAAAGGTGGACTTGCCGCTGCCCGAGTTGCCGATGATGGCCATCAGCTCGCCCTGCTGCACGGTCAGCTCCAGCCCCTGCAGCGCCAGCACCTCCGTCTCGCGCGTCTTGTAGATCTTGACGAGGTTTTCGCACTCGATGATGGGCGGATTTGCCCTAGCCTCTGTCTGCATGCACCATCTCACCGTCCTCCAGCTCGTATACTGCGTCGCCGATGTCCATCAGCCCCGTGTCGTGCGTGGTCATCACGATGGTGATGCCCTCGCCGCTGCACAGCTCCTTGAAGGTCTTGACCACCTGCAGGCCCGTGTTGGTGTCCAGAGCCCCGGTAGGTTCGTCGGCAAAGAGCACGCGCGGCCTGTGGGCAATGGCGCGCGCCACCGCCACGCGCTGCTGCTCGCCGCCGCTCATTTCCTGCGGCATGTGCCCCGCGCGCTGCCTGAGCCCCACCTGGCTCAGGCACTCCAGCGCCCGCGCACGCCGGTCGCCGCGGTACTTGACCAGCCGAAGCGAGAACTCCACGTTCTCCAGCGCCGTCATCATCGGAATCAGCGCCACGGACTGGAATACATAGCCCACCTGCGTGCGACGAAGTCGCGTGCGCGCCGCCTCGGAGAGCTTTGTCACGTCCTGCCCGTCCAACAGCACCGATCCTTCCGTTGGCAGATCCAGCGCCGAGAGTATGTTGAGCAGCGTGGTCTTGCCCGAGCCGGAACGGCCCTTGAGGATGGTCAGCTTGCCCGTTGGAGCCAGCAAATTGACGTTTTTCAGCGCCATATAGGTCTGCCCGCCCGGCATGGGGAAGCCGCGCGATACGTTTCTTGCCTCCAGTATGCTCTCCATCTCGTCAATCCTCCCCCAGCTTGAGCGCCTTTGCGATCTGCATGCGCCGCACGATGCCGCCCAGCACGCACAGGCACACCGCCATCACCAGGCCCACCACCGCAAACAGCCGCAGGTTGTCCGCGGCGCTCATCACGATGCGCAGCGGCACCAGCTGGTCCGACGCGGCGTAGGCGATCTGGATCAGCGGCACGTACAGCTGCGACGCCGCCCAGCCGATGCCCGCGCCTGCCGCAATGGACAGCCCGGAGATCCACACCTGCTCGTTGATCAGCATGGTCAGGATCTCGCGCAGCGTCATGCCCATCGCGCGGAAGATGCCCATCTGCAGCGCGCGCTGGCGGATGGACAGGATCCAGTAGATCAGGAAGCCCACCGTGCACAGCACCAGCGCCACGATGAAGCCCACGGTCAGGATCCCGTTGGTGCCCTGCATCACCGCGTCGCGCTTCTGCTCGATGATCTCGGCGTTGGCGTCGCGGAAGGAGCGCAGCTTTTTGCCGCTGCTCTCGATGTAGTCGTAGATGAACTGCGTCGACCCGCCGTCGGTCTGTATCCACACCTCGTAGGGCGTCACGCCGAACGCCGACTGCACCTGCGTAAGGTTGGCCACGATCAGGTAGCTGTCCTGCTCGCGCCACACGCCGTCGCTGCCCCGGACGCTGACCACCTGCCCGTAGGTGGGCCAGTAGGGCACAAAGCCGTAGACGACGCCGCGCATGGTGGCGCCGTCGCTGCTCCGGAAGGTGACGGCGTCGCCCAGCCGGTAGCCGTAGTCGCGCTCAAAGTTCTCGGAGAGCAGCACCGCCTCCGGGTCCTGCGAGAGCACGTTGAGGTATTCGTACCAATGCACGGGCAGCAGGCTTTCGTCGAACCACGCCGTCTGCCCGAACTCCCGGGTGTGGATGCCCATCAGCCGCACGCCCTTGAGGCTGGCGCCGCCGGACAGCGCCACGGTGATGGAGCTGTCGTTGAGCACGCGCGTGGCGGAGGCGACGCCATCCAGCGTCCGGTAGCCGTCAAACTCCGGCTCCACATAGCGCGTGGGCGCCGTATCGCCCGCGCTCTCCGGGCCGCTTGCGGAGGACTGCCCGCTGTCCGCCCACGCCTCCTTGAGCACGATGTCCGCGCCGATGGTGTAGCGCGTGTTGCGCTCCGCGTTGTCGCCGATGGTGCGCGCCGCCGTGGCGTTGAACATGCCCAGCGCCACGGTAAAGATCAGGAACACCATGATGAAGCCCTGACTGCCCCTGGTGCGGATCACCTGCAAAAAGGAGGAGAACAGCGCCGGGCTCCACCACCGCCTGCCGATCAGGTAGACCAGGTGCACCGCCAGCGGCAGCAGGCGCACCATCAGCAGCCCCGCGCCGATGATGAACAGGCTGGCGCTGAGCACCATCAGCGGGTCGAGCGACTGCCCGTCCAGCACGCGCTGCGCCAGCGCGTCCTTCTGCGCGTTGAAGGTGTACCAGCCGTACAGCGACACGGCCAGCAGCAGCACGTCCAGCCCGCTCTTCTGCCACCAGGGCATGCCGCGGCCCGCCCGCTTGGCGCGCTTTTGCGACACGATGGACACGCGCGAGAACTTCACCACCGGCAGCAGCATCGTGCCCACCGACAGCAGCGCCGCCAGCGCGCCGCACAGCAGCACGCTTCCGTCCACCCGCGCGGGCAGCGCCGTGCGCGACACGAATTCCAGGAAGGCGTTCGCGCTGCCCAGCACCTGGCACAGCAGCAGCGACAGCGGCACGCCCGCGATCAGCCCCAACGCCGCCAGCAGCGCGCTCTGGATCAGGTAGACGCCCAGGATCTGCGCGCGCCCCGCGCCGCGGCTCTTGAGCACCGCGATCTCGGCTTCCTCCATCTCCGCCATCTGCCGGGACACCATGAAGATGAACACCGCCAGCAGCGCGAATATCGGCGCCTGAAGCACGAGCAGCGTCACGCGCACGCGCAGGCCCTCGGACAGGAAGCTCTCCAGCGCGACGCCGAAATTGTTGGTGACGGTGACGTTGCGGCTGGTGGGGAACTGCGCGCGCAGGTCGCCCAGCACGTCCAGATAGTGCTGCGCGCGGTCGCTGTCCATCTGCGTATAGTCCAGCAGCAGGTTCCAGGTGGCGCGCAGCGGATAGCGCTCGTCACCCTCCTGCACGAACAGCTCGCAAAAGAGCTGCTCATCCATCATCACGGTGGTGTTGTAGCCCGCGGGCGACGTCACCCAGTAGGGATCGTCGGTCTGCGACGCCTCGTAAACGCCCGCGATGCGCACCGCAAGGGGCTGGCCGTCGGGCGTGGTCAGCTCCACGGTGTCCAGCACCTCGCCCACCAGCAGGTTCAGGTTGAGCAGCGCCTTTTCGCTGACCACCACGTCGATGACGCCGTCCTGCACGCCGTTGCCCATGCCCGTGCCCGCAAGCAGCGCGCTGTGCGCCGCCATGTCGGACAGGCATCCCACGTTGATGCGCTTGCCCTCGCGGTCGTCCTCGCGCAGCGACCGGCTGGTCATCTGCACGTTGGGAATGACCAGCTCCTCCACGCGCTCCCGCAGCGGGACGCCCATCTGCCCGCTCAGCGCCTGCGCCGCCTGCCGCGCCTCGCGGTAGTTCTCCTGGCTGATGATGACACCCTTTTGCTTGAGCAGGCTGGCGGTGATGGTCACGCCGCCGGGGTATACGTTTTTCTCGGTGAGGATGGCCTTCATGTCGCTCAGCAGCGTCTTTTGCAGCACCGCGCGCGTGTACATGGGGTTGACGCAGCTGATCGCCACCAGCAGCACGTTGCCGATGAGGAGGCAGAGCATCATCCATTTTTTGGCGCGCATCTTGCGCAGCACGAACCGGAGCATCTCGCCTTCCCCCCTTTAATTGACCGCCACGGGCACGCCGGGATCCAGTCCCGCAAGCACCATGATGGATGTGCCGTCGTTGGGCCCGATGAGCACGTTTCTTCGGCTGACCGCGCCGTCCTGCACGAGGTTGACATAGGGCGTGCCGCCGTCGTAGAGCACCGCGGAGCGCGGCAGCACGGGCACGCCGTCCAGGCTGAGCTGCGCCGAATAGACGGTGACGCTCAGCAGCAGCTGCGGGTCGATGGGCTCGTCCAGCCGCACCGCGGACAGCCCCGTGCGGTACCGCTCGGACAGCGCCGAATCCGCCGCGACCACCGTGCCCGCAAGGCGCGTGCGCTGGTTGAAGCGGCCGTACTCCACCTCCACGCGCTGGCCCACGCGCAGCGCGCCCGTCAGCCCCTCGCCCGCCATGAGCAGGAATTCGTCGGGGTCGCAGAGCGTGACCACCGCCTGACCGCGCGCGTACTGCGCCCCCGCCGTCAGGTACTGCACCTGTCCCACCACGCCGTCCTCCGGCGCGACGATCTCGATGCGCGTCCCGGCGCTCTGCAGCTCCCCGCGCTCGGCCTTCAGCGCGCGCTCGCGCTCCTGCGCCCGCAGTTCCACCTGCTGCCGCTGCAGCTCCAGCCGCTCCAGCTGCATGTCGATCACTTCACGGCTCACGCTGTCGCGATAGGTCGAATACCCGTCGGGCGTGCCCGCGACCTGCTCCCGCTGCTCCAGCAGCTGCTCCCTTTGCTTGTCCAGGTCATACAGCGCGTCCTGCGTCTCGGTCTCCAGGCGCGCCAGCTCCTGCGCGATGGCCGTCAGCCGCAGCTCGTCGCCCTGACCGCGGAACACCGCCAGCACGTCGCCCGCCTGCACGGTCTGCCCGGCGCTGACGCATGTCTCGACATACTGCGCGCCGTCCTGGTCCAGGCGCACCACGGTCCTGCGCACGTAGGACACCTCCGCCGACATGGAAAACTCCTTGTGGAGGGAGCCGGTGGCAAGCTCCGCGGTGCGCACGTTGGAGGGCGCGCCCGTCTGGCCGTCCGTGAGCAGCTTGGCCTCCCCGGAGGACTGCGCCGCGCAGCCCGCGACGCACGCCAGCGCCAGCAGCAGCGCCGCCAGCCGCGTCCTTCTACTGCACATACACCACATCTCCCCCCGAAAGCCCCTGCGTGATCTCCACCGCCGTGGTAGTGCGCGCGCCGGTCTTTACATCCTGCCGCACCTTGCCGCCGTTTTCACCGGGGATATAGACGTACTCGCCCGCCGCGTCGCGGCACAGCGCGCCCGGCGGCAGCCACAGCACGTCCTGCCGCTGATCCGTCTTGACCACCACGGCCGCGTAATCCCCCGCGCGCACGCCTTCGGGCACGCCGTCTGCAAACGCAAAGCGCGAGGTCATCTCCTCGCCCGAGAGCAGCAGCGACACGTACTCCTGCTCGTCCATGGGCAGGTATTCCAGCTCCGCGCGCCCGTCGCACACCAGCGCCCAGACGCCGTCCGCACTCTCCACCAGCGACTGCGAGAGGTACTCACCCTGCAGCACCAGTTCGTCCGTGCGCGCCAGCACCAGCGCCGTGCTGCCCGCCTGCGCGCTGCCGCCGGTGGGGTGGGCCACGTAGAGCACCGTGCCGTCGCAGGGCGCGAGCAGCGCGGCATGCTCCGTGCGCAGGAGCAGCTCCTGGCGCTGCTGCTCCTGCTGCGCCCGATTCAGCGCCTGACGCTCCTGCTCCTGCCGCAGCGCCGTCTCCAGGCGCTTGAGCTCCTCCTGCTTGTTTTCCTCCGCCAGCCCGCCGTGCGCGTAGTCGCGGTTTTCCTCCTGCATTTCGAATTTGCAGATGTCCACGTCCAGCTGCAGCAGCTTCAGCGTCAGCTCGCCGTCCTGCCGGTCGTACTCCATCTGGCGCTCCAGCTCGTCCAGCTGCCGCTGCGCCTCCTCGACGTCCATCAGCAGCAGCACGTCGCCCGCCTGCACCGCCTGCCCCAGCACCGCGCAGACCCGGTCCACCTGCCCGTCCATTTCGTAGCGCACCGCCTGCGTCTCGGGCGTGACGGCAAAATCGTAGGCGGCCAGCTCGCAGATCTCGCCGCGCTGCACGATCGCCGTGTCCTGCCGCGAGCCCACCGGCTCCAGCAGCTCCGGAACCGGCTGCGCCTGCTGCGCACAGCCGCACAGCAGCGCCAGCGCCGCGAGCAGCAGCCCGAGCGCGCCTTTTTTATTGTTCATGCTCTTCTCCTTCCGGCCCGTCAGTGCAGGATCACCGCGTCGCCCTCGTCAAGGCCGCCGAGGATCTCCACAAAGCTGCCCACCTCGCGGCCCGTCGTCACCTGCTGCGTGCAGCGCAGCCCGTCCTCGCCCTGCATGTATACGAACTGCTTTCCGTCCATGCTCTTGATCGCGGTGCGCTCGATGTAGAGCACGTCCTCACAGCGCTCCAGCTCCAGGTAGAGGTAGCCGCTGTCGCCGTCGGACAGCTCCGCCGTGGGCAGGCTGCACCGCAGGTAGACCTCGTCCTCGCCCGACGCGCCCGCCTCCTGCGCGGAGATCACCGTGCAGGGATACGCCGTCTGGTTGATGCTGACCTCCACCGTAAGGCCCTCCGGGAAGTTCTCCGGCGCCTTGGTGGACACCACGAACAGCGCCGAATCGCTGTCGGACAGGATCACCATGATCTGGCTGACGGAGCTGCGCTCGTCGGGCTGCACGCTGCGCACAAAGGTGACCACCCCGTCGATGCCCGCGCGCAGCTGCCGCTTGCCCAGCTCCTCCTTTATCGCGGACAGCTCCTGCCGCGCGAGCGCCAGCTCGTCCTCCAGCCGCTGGATGCTGCGGTCGCTCTCGCGCAGCGCTTCCTCCATCGTGGGCGCGTCCTCCTGCTGCTCCTCATCCATGCCGCGCAGCGTCAGCGCATATTGCCCGCGGGCCAGCTCCCGGTTCTCCTGCGCCTGCGCCAGGGCCAGCGCCGCCTCGTTACAGCGGGCCTGAGCCTCGTCGCACCGGGCCTGAAGCGGCTCCTGCTCCAGCTCCATCAGCAGCTGGCCGGCGCGCACGCTGTCGCCCTTTGCCACGTATACGTTCTCCACGCGCAGCCCGTCCTGCGCAAAGCACAGCTTCTCCTGCCGCACCGCGCGGTAGGTCACGGAATACCGCTGCGTGCGCACAAGATCGCCGCGCTGCACGTAGGTCATGGTAAACTCCGCCGCGGGGTCTCTGCGCGTGATGGGCGCGTCGGGCAGCTGCTCCTCCACGGGCAGCAGCGCGCAGCCGCACAGGGCCAGCAGCAGCGCCGCCAGCGCCCCCGCCGCAGCCCGCCGGAAAGGTCTTGGCATGTCATCACATCCTGACGTATCGTCTGTAAAGCCGTTTTACCGATTATAACAGATTGTAATAAAAACGTAAATGACCTATCCGCACTTTGCGGCATTTCGCGCCGCCGCGCTTGTGTACCGCGGCGCCGGATGGTATAATACAGGCAGCACAGAACAATTTCCAAATACAAAGGAGGCTTCTCCCATGACGCATTTGATCCAACAGGCCGAATTCATCTCCGCGCCCAGGTCCATCGGCGAGGCGGTGCCCTGCTTTGTGCGCGCGCTCGACCTCAAGGGCGACATCGCCCGCGCGACGCTGCACATCAGCGCGCTGGGCCTCTATGAGGCGGCCATCGACGGCAAACGGGTGGGCAACTTCCTGTTCGCGCCCGGCTGGACGGAGTACGGCAGCCGCCTGCAGTTCCAGACCTACGACGTGACCGGGCTGCTCGCGCCCGACAGCCTGCTGACCGTGATGGTGGGCGAGGGCTGGTGGGGCGGCCGCATGGGCTGGGACGGCCAGAAGGAGCGCAACCACACCGCGCTGATTGCGGCGCTGGAGGTGGAATTCACCGACGGCCGCGTGCAGACCGTGCTCACCGACGCGCGCTGGCAGGTGCTCACCACGCCCATTCTCAGCTCCTCCATCTACGACGGCGAGACGGTGGACATGAACGCCGAGACCGAAAACCTGGGCTACGCCGAGGTCGTGGCGCAGGACAAGTCCATCCTCATCCCGCAGGAGGGCGAGGAGGTGCACGAGATGGCCACGCTGGGCGTGATCGGCGAGATCACCACCCCCGCAGGCGAGCGCGTGCTGGACTTTGGCCAGAACCTGACGGGCTACGTCCGCGTGCACGCCCACGGCGGCAAGGGCGACGAGATCGAGCTGTCCTTTGCCGAGGTGCTGGACAAGGACGGCAACTTCTACACCGAAAACATGCGCTCGGCAAAGAACAAGATCCGCTATATCCTCGCCGATTCAGAGCCCATGGACTTCGCGCCCACCTTCTGCTGGCAGGGCTTCCGCTACGTCCGGCTGGACCAGTGCCCCGCGGGCATGACTGCGGAGGACTTCACCGCCGTCGCGGTGCATTCCGACATCGAGCGCACGGGCGACTTCGACTGCGGCGTGCCGCTGGTCAACCAGCTGTACCAGAACATACTGTGGGGCCAGCGCGGCAACTTCCTCGACGTGCCCACCGACTGCCCGCAGCGCGACGAGCGCCTGGGCTGGACGGGCGACGCGCAGGTGTTTGCCCGTACCGCCTCCTACAACTTCAAGGTGGACAAATTCTTCCGCAAGTGGCTGCACGACCTGAACGCCGCGCAGGACGCGCAGGGCCGCATCCCGCACGTCATCCCGAATATACTCGGCCCCGATTCCGCCGGCTCCGCTGCCTGGGGCGACGTGGCCACCATCGTGCCGTGGGAGATGTACCTGACCTACGGCGACAGGCAGTTCCTGACCGACCAGTTCGACGCGGCGAAAAAGTGGGTGGACTACATTCACAGCGCGGGCAGCGAGGAGTACCTGTGGCTGGACGGCGAGCACTTCGGCGACTGGCTGGGCCTGGACGCGCCCGAGGGCAGCTACAAGGGCAGCACCGACGAGAGCCTGATCGCCAGCGCGTTCTTTGCCTACTCCACCCGCAACGTGATCCGCATCGGCGACGCGCTGGGCAAGGACATGAACGCCTACCGCGACCTGTACACCCACATACTCGACGCCTGGCGCAAGCGCTACATCGCCGCCCCCGGAAGGCTGACCAGCGACACCCAGACCGCCTACGTGCTGGCGCTGGCCTTTGACCTGGTGGGCAAAAAGCAGCCCTACGCTGACCGCCTGGCCGAAAAGATCCATGAAAACGGCGACAAGCTGCAGACCGGCTTTGTCGGCACGCCCTACCTGCTGCGCGCGCTGTCGGAAAACGGCTACACCGACCTGGCCTACACGCTGCTGCTGCAAACCGAGTTTCCCTCCTGGCTCTACCCCGTCACGCGCGGCGCGACCACCATGTGGGAGCACTGGGACGGCCTCAAGCCCGACGGCAGCATGTGGTCTGCGGACATGAACAGCTTCAACCATTACGCCTACGGCGCGGTGGGCGCGTGGATGTTCAACACCGCGGCGGGCATCAACCCCGACCCGGAGAACCCCGGCTTCCGCCGCATCCTCTTCCTGCCCCAGCCCGACGCGCGCCTGGGCCACGTCACCGCCTCCATCCGCACCGCGCACGGCGTGGTCGCCTCCCATTGGCACTACGAGGGCGATCAGGTGCGCTACACCTTCACCGTGCCCGAGGGCTGCACCGCCCGCGTGGACTTCGGCGACCGCGTCGTCGAGCTGACGGAAGGCACCCACCGCTTCTGATCCGCCAACATCGCATTTGGGCACATCGGAATTCTTTTGCCCAAAGAGGATGGCTTTGAAAAAGCGCACAAACCTCAATAGTAGTTGAGCACTTCTTCCCCAAAACAGCGCCCGCAGACGCAATTTCCCTCGTCTGCAGGCGCTGTTTTTCATATCTTCAGGCTTTTTTACGGATACGAGCCAGTGGAGAAGTATCACATTGAGACCTTCGGTCTGTTTTCTCGGGCAGCAGGAACAGCTCCGCGGCCCAGCAAAAGGGCGGCCAGTCACAAAAACTCAGCGCCCGCAGACACATTTTCACGTCTGCGGGCGCATTTCTATGTGATTTTATGCCTTTTTCACGGGTACGAGCCAGTGGCGGGGCATGATGTTGGTGTCGTCGCTCTGCTCGTCCTCGGGCAGCAGGAAGAGCTCCGCGGCCCAGGTAAAGGGCGGCCATGCGGTCACATAGCCCTGCGCCTCCGCCTTGGCGATGGTGTCGGTCAGCTCGTCACCAAACTCTCCCTTGGCCACGATGCCGGCGGGCAGGTCGCGGGACGTAAGCCCCTCGGGCACGGGGCTGCCGGCAGGGGCCAGCGCGCCCAGTATGTAGAGCACCGAGCCGTCGGGCTGCTCCTCGCACATCGCGCCCACCACGCTGTCGGCAATCACGTCGGGCAGCGCCACGAGCTGGTCGTACACGGGCGTGTCCAGCACCTCGTGCCACAGCAGCTCCGCCTGCTTGCCCTGTCTGCCGCCCGAGCGCACCGCCTTGCCGATGATGCGCGCTCCGTCCATCTCAAAGAGCTCAAAATCCTGTTCAAAGGCCTTGATCTGTGAAATCTTCCTCATGCTTTTCATCCGTCCTTACGCTAGATGTTCTTCCAAGCCTATTTTATCATGCCCGCCCCGCGCGGTCAATCACCGCTTTCCCGTGTAGGAGTGTCAAACATAGGTAACAGTCAAAACAAGTGGAGATAGTCGGAAAGGACATCATTGGGAGAGCGCAAGCCGAGGCAGGTCATGATGTGGTTGTTGGATGCCCGCTGGTAGCGGGCAAGCTGTGCGCGGCCAT
>JAXEXP010000131.1:0-3936 GCA_034113365.1 Candidatus Spyradocola sp. | reverse complement strand
GTTGACGGAAGTATGCTTCTTGTGTTATCTTATCCATTGCAGAGAGCTCCTTCGTGGTGGTTGGTGTGTGGTAACTCTATTCTACCACTTGCTCTCTGTTTTTTCTTTACCTTCTGTTACCTATGTATTATACCTCAACAGATTTCCCCGCCTTGCATTGCGGCGCGTTTTCTGCTATGCTGTGCATACATGGAGGTACCTATGAAACGTCTGATTCCTCTGCTGCTGTTGCTGCTTCTGCTCACGGCCTGCGCCCCGCGCACCGATACCGTGATCCTCATCGCCACGCCCGAGCCGCAGGCAACGCCCGCGCTCGCCGCCACGCCCTCTCCCTTAGCTCCGACCGCCGCCCCGCAGGAAACGCCCGCCGCGTCCGCTCCGGCGCAGGAGACGCCCGCGCCCACGGCCTCCGCGCCGCAGGAAACCCCTGAACCCACGGCCTCGCCCGAACCCACCGCCCCGCCCGAACAGCCCCCGCTGCTCGAGCGCCTGGCCACGGAGCGCGGTGTCTCGCTGAACAAGCTCTCCTGCGATCAGCTCATGCTGGTGGCCGCCAGCGGCTCGTCCTGCCGCCTGTACGCCTACGAGCGCGGCAGCGACGGCATCTGGGTCAAGGTGCTGGGCACCAGCGGCCACGTGGGAAAAAACGGCGTCACCGATTCCAAGCGCGAGGGCGACAAAAAGACCCCCGCGGGCCTCTACGCGCTGGGCTTCGCGTTCGGCCATGACGACAATCCCAACCCCGACTACCCCTTCCGCGCCATCACCTCGGACAGCTACTGGGTGGACGACCCCGACTCCAGCCACTACAACCAGTGGGTCGAGGGCACCGCGGACAAGGATTGGTCCTCCGCCGAGAACCTCGGCCGCATCAAGACGGAATACGCGCTCGCCGTCGTCGTGGAGTACAACTACGGCTCCTCCACCGTGGCGGGCAAGGGCTCCGCGATCTTCCTGCACGTGGGCAGCGAGTCCACCTCGGGCTGCATCGCTATCCCCAAATCCGACCTAAAATCCCTCATCAAATGGCTCGACGATGACAAATCCCCGCACATCCTCATCGCAAATGAATAAAAAACGTCCCGTTTCCTCCAACTTTTTCAGAGGAAACGGGGCGTTTCTTCTACTTGATCATCGCCATGATCCAGTTGTAAATCGGGATATACGCCAGCGGCACGAGTATGGCGGGCAGCAGGTTGCCCACGCGGATCTTGGTGATGCCCTGCATGTTCAGGCCGATGGCAAAGATCAGCAGCCCGCCCACCGCGCTCATCTCCGTGATGATGGCCTCGGTCAGCAGCGGCTGCAGCAGCCCCGCCAGCAGCGTGATGGCCCCCTGGTACACAAACACCGCCACCGCCGAGAAGATCACGCCCAGCCCCAGCGTCGAGGCGAGCATCGCGGCGGTGATGCCGTCGATCAGCGACTTGGTCAGGATCGTGGAGTACTCGCCGCGCAGCCCCGCGTCCAGCGAGCCCACGATGGCCATCGCGCCCACGCAGAAGATCAGCGACGCCGACACGAACCCCTGCGTAAACGACGCCTCCGCGCCCTTTACGCGGCGCTTGAGCGCGTCGCCCACCTGCTCCAGCCGCTTTTCGATGTTGACGCCCTCGCCCACCAGCGCGCCGATGGCCAGCGAGATCACCACGATCAGCGCGTCCGTGGTCTTGACCGCGCCCGCAATGCCGATCAGCATCACCGCCAGCGCCATCGCCTGCATCAGTATGCTGCGGAAGCGCTCCGAAATGCCGCCGCGCAGCTTGTTTCCCACCAGCGCGCCCACGGCGATCGCCAGCGCATTGACCACTTGTGCAATCAAAGCTCCACTCTACCGTCCTTTTTAACCTTTTTGTATCTTGCAGCGCATCGCGTGCAGGAACAGCACCTGCTGCGCCACGCCGCCGTACGGCCCGAACCGCTGCATCGCCTGCTTTTTCAGCTCCGAGCGCGTGCCCGTCATGCCGTACCACTGCGTCAGCATCTTCTCCACCCAGGTGTCCACCGGGAACGCCTCCCGGTGCCCGCAGGAGAACAGCAGCACGCAGTCGGCCACCTTTTCGCCCACGCCGCGGAACTGCCGCACCGCCTTGCAGGCCTGTTCATAGTCCATGCCGCGCAGCGCCGCCCAGTCAAAGCCCTCCGCCATGCGCTGGGCCGCCTCCCAAAGGTATGGCGCGCGGTAGCCCGCCCCCAGCGTGTCCACCCAGTCCCGCCCCGCCGCAAGCACCTGCTCCGGCGTGGGGAAGGCGTGCAGACCGTTTTCATCCACCGGCCCGATCTGGCAGAACCTGTCCACAATGCGCGTGATGCGGGCGATATTGTTGTTTGCCGAGAGGATAAAGCAGCACAGCGTCTCAAAAAACGGCTGATCCAGCACGCGCACGCCCGGGCAGGCCTCCATCGCCTCGCGCAGCGGCCCGTCGATCACATGCCCCAGCAGCGCGGGATAATCGCTGTCCGCGTCGAAATACCGCCGCCAGAAGCCCTCGTCCTCGGGCAGCGCGCCGTGCAGCACGAGCGCCCCGTCCGCAGCTTCCGCGCGCACCGCCCTGCCGTCCACGTTGCCCAGGTAGCTGCCGTCGCCGCACCTGCGCCAGCGAAAGGTCTGCCCGCACTGGAACGTGTTGTCCAGGTCGATGGTAAGCCCCTCCAGCCGCATCGCAGCACCGCCTTTCCGAAAATCAGGGTGAACAAAAGGCCCATCGTTCGATGGGCCTTTTCTGTACGGATTACTGAGCGGCGACCTCTTCCTTGGGGTAAACGCTCACCTGCTTGGCGTCACGGCCCTTGCGCTCGAAGCGAACGATGCCGCTGGCGGTCGCGAACAGGGTGTCGTCCTTGCCGATGCCGACGTTCATGCCGGGATGGATCTTGGTACCGCGCTGACGCACGAGGATGTTGCCGGCCAGCACGAACTGACCGTCCGCACGCTTCGGACCCAGGCGCTTGGCCTCAGAGTCACGGCCGTTACGGGTGGAGCCCATACCTTTCTTATGCGCAAACAGCTGAAGATTCATCATGTTGTTTCCACCTCCGTTCCTTTGTGGATGACGCGGACGTACTGCGGTACGCCCGAGAGTATGTCCTCAAGCCCAATGACCATCGTGCGGAGGATGACCTCCGTCTCGCGGCCGGGACGCGGCACCCTGACCGATAAAATCGGATCGTCGCCCGCCTCCCACTGCGCCTGAGTGGTAGGTTCGTAATGCTGCAGCCCCATCATGGCCGTCTGGGTGATCGCGGAAACCGCCGCACAGACGATGTCCTCGCCCTCCTCCGCGTAGCCGGTGTGACCCGTCGCGGTAAAGCCGGTGATGAAGCTCCCTTCGTGGGTGATGACTACGGTCGTCATGGCTTAGCCGATGGTGATCTCAACCTTGGTGAAAGGCTGACGATGACCCGCACGACGATGGTAGTTCTTCTTGGACTTGTACTTGTAGATCAGGATCTTGGCAGCCTTGCCGTGGCCCAGCACCTTGCCGGTGACCTTGGCGCCCTCGACGGTGGGCGTGCCGACCTTGACCTCGCCGTCATTCTCGAGCATGAGCACGTCGAAATTGACGGTCTCGCCCTCGGCAGCGTTGAGCTTCTCGACGAAGATCACGTCGCCATTCTGCACGCGGAACTGCTTTCCGCCGGTCTTGATGATCGCAAACATTCTGGTAGCACCTCCTCTACCCAATCTCGCTGACACGGGTTCGCCCCAGCGGGCGATTGCCGACCCTACTCAAGCGGCTTACTGATTATATCACCATTCGTCAAGCCTGTCAACAAAATTCCCCTTGTTCACAAGTGTAGGAGTGTCAAACATAGGTAACAGTCAAAACAAGTGGAGATAGTCGGAAAGGACATCATTGGGAGAGCGCAAGCCGAGGCAGGTCATGATGTGGTTGTTGGATGCCCGCTGGTAGCGGGCAAGCTGTGCGCGGCCAT
>JAXEXP010000130.1:0-6691 GCA_034113365.1 Candidatus Spyradocola sp. | reverse complement strand
GCTGGACGAGGGCGACGAGGCGGGATTTGCGCCGGAGGTGGCGCGCGATCTGAAAGAGATGGGCGCGCTGGCGAAGGTGCTGCGGGCGCTGCGCGTGGAGCGGGGCGCACTGGATCTGGACGTGGCGGAGTCCAAGATCACGGTGGATGAAAACGGCGTGCCGGTGCGTGTGGAGTGCGCGCAGGTGGGCACGGCGAACAAGCTGATCGAGGAATTCATGCTCAAGGCCAACGAGTGCGTGGCGGAATACGCGAAGGCGCACGAGCTGCCGATCCTCTACCGCGTACACGAGGATCCCGACCCGGAGAAGCTGCAGGCGCTGGATGCGTTCCTGTTCAATCTGGGGTACCGCATCAAGGGGGTCAAGAGCGGGAAGGTGCATCCGAAGGCGCTGCAGGCGGTGCTGGACAAGAGCAAGGGCACGCCCGAGGAGGCGGTGGTGTCGCGTTTGATGCTGCGGTCGCTGCAGAAGGCGCGGTACGACGGGCGGCCGCTGGGGCACTACGGTCTGGCGGCGCCGGACTACTGCCACTTCACCTCCCCCATCCGGCGGTACCCGGATCTGATCGTGCACCGGGCGCTGCACCTGCACTTTGCGGGCGGCGCGCTGGGGAAGCTGGCCAAGCACATCGACGAATACGCGGCGCACACGTCGGACATGGAGCGGCGGGCGATGGAGGCGGAGCGCGATGTGGAGGATCTGAAGAAGGCGCAGTACATGCAGGCGCACGTGGGCGAGAAATACGAGGGCGTGATCTCGTCGGTGACGGGATTCGGGCTGTTTGTGGAGCTGCCCAACACCGTGGAGGGTTTGATCCACATCTCCTCTTTGGATGACGATTACTACACGTTTGTGGAGAAGAGCTACATGCTGGTGGGCGAGCGCAAGAAGAAGGTCTACCGGCTGGGCGATCCGATCCGCATTGTGGTCACGGCGGTGGAGACGGCGACGCGCCGCGTGGATTTTGCCATTGACGACGAAAAATAGACGCGATATACTGAAAACAACCCGGAAAACAAAATCATCGAAAGGGGTACACAGAACATGAAGATACTCGGCTTTGACCACGTCGGCATCTGCGCCAGGGATCCCAAGGCCATGGCGGACTGGTACATCAACAACCTCGGCTTCACCCTCCACTCCGCCGGCAGCACCGGCAACTATTTCGTGGAGTCCCCCGACCACATCCTTGTGGAGATCATGGTGCCCATGAAGGACCGCGACCCCGACGCCGCAGAGCCCGCCGTCGGCTGGAAGCACATCGCCCTCGTCCCCGAAAACTTCGACGAGGCCGTGAAGGAAATGCTCGCCCTCGGCGTCCCCGTCGTCTCCGGCCCCAATTACCGCGACGACGGCTACTGCACCTTCTTCTTCCGCGACCCCGACGGCAACATCGTCCACTTCGCCAAGTGGGCAAACGACCGCGGCATGTTCAGATAACGGGAGAGGGGGTACGCGCTTTCTTTCCTGAGGAAAGAAAGCTGCGCAAAGAAAGGCTCGGATGGGCTTGTGCAAGGTGGGAATTGCAGGGCTCTGGCCAAGTGCAATCCGTCCTCTAGGGCGGCGTTCTGCGTGAGCAGAACAAGCCCCCCGGCCGCGCGAAGCGCGGCCGGGGGGCTTCATCTGTCTTACGACAGATGCTACACCAGGAAGCAAATTGCAGAAGGGCTAGGAAACTGCAGCTGCCACTTCGCAGACACCATCCATGCTCTTCTTTTGCGCAGCTTTTCTTCCCACCGGAGGGGCGTAGCCCTGAAGTCCGAGCGTTTTCCGCCCAAGGCTCCAGTGGAGCCTTGGGCGGAAATAAGCCGGACGGAACACCGGAGCGGCTGGAACAGCCGGTTCGGTGCGGAGAGAGAAGAAAAGCGCGTTCCCCTCCCCGTCACTCCTGCTCAGCGTGGCGGCGGTAGCGTTCGATGATCTCCATGCACATGCGGCCGTTGTGGTAGGGGCAGGTATAGTCGTTCTGCTTATGGACGGAGGTAACGGCGGAGCCGTCGAGGGTGAGGGTGGCGAACCAGCCGCCCTTTTCGTGGTCGACGAAGTGCTGATCGGCGAACTCGAAGCACTTGAGGGAGGCGTCGAGGAACTTTTCGTCGCCGGTGATCTCCCAGGCATTGAGGAAGCCGACGACGGCCTCGTTCTGCTCCCACCAGGAGAGGCCGCGGGAGGCGTGGCCGGTGACGGGGTCATACTCGGAGAGCATGGCGCCGTCCTCGTGGCGGAAGCCCTGCTCATAGCAGGCGCGGGCGATGTTCATGCAGGTATCCTGCGCATAGCGCATGGCCTCGGGCTCGCCGAGGACCTCGGCGGTCTCCATCATCAGCCAGGAGCCCTCGATGTCGTGGCCGAAGGAGATCTCCTGGGTGGTGGGGTTCCAGGCGCGGTCCTGGAAGTAGTAGTAGTGATGGATGTCGTGGTCGACGATCTTGTTGAGCATCACATAGAGCTGCTCGCGCACCTTGCGCTGCATCAGATCGGTCTTTTCCGTGCGCAGCAGGCAGGTATAGGCCTCGATCAGGTGCAGGTGGGTGTTCATGGTCTTTTCGTCCGAGGGATTGCGGTTGACGCCGCGGATCCAGGGATCGTGGGTCATGTCCTCGCGCAGGGACTCAAAATAGCCCTTGTAGACGGGGTCATAGTCGTATTTCTCCAGAGAGGCGACCAGGCGGCGGGCATAGGAGCGCGCCTCCTCGCTGTCAAAGGCGCGGGCGTACTCGGACAGGCCGTAGACGGCAAAGGCGTTGCCGTAGATGTAGCGGTGCTTGTCCACGGGATTGCCGAACTCGTCCACACGGGTGTGGCAGGCGTCGTAGCGGTCGTCCCAGAAGTGCTTGATGAAGTAGTCGTAGGCACGGTCGGCCATGACCTTGTACTGCTCATCGCCCAGGATGCGGTAGGCGGACGAGAAGGTCCAGATGAGGCGGGCGTTGAGCGTGATGAACTTCGTGGCGTGCGGCACGGGCACGTTGTCGTTGTCCACAGCGCCGTAGAAACCGCCGTTTTCCTCATCCACCGCCACGGTCATCCACCAGGGCAGCAGGTTCTCCCTCAGCTCCTTGACGGCCATGTCGTACAGTTTCTGGAGTTTCGCGTTCATGTGTCTTTCCCCCATTGTATGTAATTTTGAATCTGGGAAACCCGGTTATAGGTATTCTGCACTCAAACGGGAAATCCTTCTTTTTTGCCCGTCAAAACCTCGAAGGGCTGGCGGGTGCGCACGGCGCGGATGAAGTCGGCGATGGTGTGCATGGGCGTGGCAAAGCGCATGCCGCCCCCGCGCATCTGCTTGGCGTCGTGGCCGTCGGAGCCGCTGGTCATGGCAAGGCCGTAGCGGCGGGCGTAGTCCAGCGCCTGCAGGTTGTAGAGGTTGTCGGCATTGCCGCAGTTGTAGACCTCGGCGGCGTCGACGTACTCGGGGAAGAGGCGCGGCTCGCCGGTAAGGTAGGACGCCTGACGGAAGGGGTGCGCGTGGCTGATGTAGGCGCCGGCGGCGCGCACGTTGGTCAGGTAGGTGGGGATGTCCCAGTCCTCCATCTCGGGATGGGCGAGCAGATAGGCCTTGTCCAGGCCGTAGGTGAGGAACTCGGTGCCGTGCCAGGCCCATTCCCAGCCAAAGAGCACGGTCAGGCCGATTTTGTCGCCCTCCTGCTTCGCCTGCTCGTAGCCCGCGCAGAACAGCTCGATGCGCTGCGCCCAGGGCAGGTCGCGCGGCACGGCGGTGTTGCCGCCGAAGAAGTGGTCTGTGATGATGATGGTATCGTAGCCCGCGGCCTTGTGGGCGTGCGCCATTTCCGCGCCGGTGGAGTGCGCACAGGCGCTGCCCTGAGAAGTGTGCAGATGCGTTTCAACGGTATACAGCTTGTCCATGGTCTGTCACCTTTTCTTCCATAATACTGCCTCTATGATACTCCTTTTGGGCGCGCTTTGCAAACGAAAGGCGGCTTGTTCCGCAAATCGGAACGCGGGAAGTTTTTTGTGACGATTCAGCGGGAAAAGCGATTGCAATAAATGGCATTGCATGCTATCATAGACTGGTAATGGTGCGGGAAAACAGAGAGCCCGCGAATAAGACCGCTGAAGGGAGATACTCAAATGAAGTTCAACTGCAAAGAAGACATCATCCAGATCACGCCTCTTTGGAAGGGCGAGCGCATGGAGGACGGCCGTCCCAAGGTTTCCGCCGACGTGCTGCGCCGCCTGCGCAACATCACCCTGGAGGAGGCCTGGGGCCCCCTGTGGCAGAAGGGCTACAAGTACCAGTTCGAGGGCGAGTTCCGCACCACCCATCCCGGCACCACGCTGGTGGGCCGCGCCGTGACCGGCGTCTACGTCCCCATGCGTCCCGACCTGAACGACTGCCTGCTCAAGTACGGCCACGAGGAAGAGGGCCGCAGGGGCTACTTCAACCAGTGGGTCATCGACTCCCTGGTCGAGGATGACGTGGTCGTGGTCGACATGTTCGACAAGATCTTCCAGGGCACCTACGTCGGCGGCAACCTGTCCACCGCCATCAAGACCCGCACCAAGCGCGGCGGCGCCGTCATCTGGGGCGGCATCCGCGACATGGAGCAGATCGTCAAGATCGATGGCATCAACGTCTACTACCGCGGCATCGATCCCACCGGCATCGGCGACGTGACCATGACGGGCTTCAACGTCCCCTGCCGCATCGGCAAGGCCACCTGCCTGCCCGGCGACGTGGTGCTGGGCACCATCTCCGGCGTCATCTTCATCCCCGCTCACCTGGCTGAGGAGGTCGTCATCGGCGCGGAGAAGTCCCACGTGCGCGACATCTTCGGTTTCCAGCGCCTGCACGACAAGGTGTACACCACCGCGCAGATCGACGCCCGCTGGACCTACCCCATGTGGCAGGACTTCGTCAACTGGTTCAACACCGACCCCAAGGCCGAGGAGTACCGTCACCTGACCTGGGAAGAGGAGCTGGCCGAGGCCGAGAAGTACGAGAAGGACGCCAACGCCTCCGACGTGCGCCTGTAATTTTCCACGCAAACAAAATGAGCCGGTCCGGCATCCGGACCGGCTTTTGCTTATCAAAAACAGAGAGAGGGTCTCCCCCATGGCTCAGCTAAAAAAGAAGCGTTTCCTGCTGTATCTGATCACCTTTCTGTTCTGGTTCGCGCAGTACGTCTACAACCCGTACATGACGCCCTATCTGCTGGGGCTGGGCATTTCGGCCAGCTTTGCCGGGGTGATCGTGGGCATGTACGGCTCGACGCAGCTGATCTGCCGTCTGCCGCTGGGCGTGATGGCGGACCACAAGCAGAAGCACAGGCTGTTCATCCTGCTGGGGGTGGCGCTGTGCGCGCTGGCGGCGGGCATCCGCGTGCTGTCGCAGAACCCGGTGGTGCTGCTGTGTGCCAACGCCATCTCGGGCGTGGCAAGCTCGATGTGGATCTCCTTTACGATACTCAACTCGCTGTACTACGCGCCCGAGGAGCTGTCGCGCTCCATCGGCTCCATCAACGCGGTCAACAACGCGGGGATATTGGCGGCCTACATACTGGGCGGGCTGCTGTACGCGCGGTTTGGCATGGTGATGATGTTCTGGCTGAGCCTTGGCGCGGGGCTGCTGGGCGTGATCGTGGCGCTGTTCATCCGCGACGAGCCCGCAAAAGAGGGGCTGCCGGTGGGCAAGCTGCTGAGCGTGGTGCTGCAGAAGCGGCTGATCGTGTTCTCGCTGCTGGGGACGCTGTTCCAGTTCATAGTCTTTGCGACGGCGAACTCCTTTGCCAGCACCGTCATCAACAACGCGGGCGTGACGGCGGTGCAGCTGTCCATCTGCTCGGCGCTGTTCACGCTGGGCGGCATGCTGTCGTCGTACTTCGTGGGGTCGAAGCCCGCGCAGCGCATCGGGCCGGTGAAGCTGAGCGTGATCGGCTTTGGGCTGCTGGCGGTGTACAGCTTTGCGCTGCCCTTCATGCCCAATTTCCTCGCGCTGGCGGCGATGCAGTTCGTCGGCGGCTGCGGCGGCACCTCGACCTTCTCCATCATCATGTCCGACGCCATCCACGACGTGCCAAACGAGCAGCGCTCCACCGCGATGGGCTTCTACCAGTCGGTGTACGCGGTGGGCATCATGGCGGGGCCTGCGCTGATGGGCAGCCTGATCGACGCCATCGACATCACGCCGGCCTTTGGCGTGGTGGGCGCGGTGTGCGTCGTGACCGCGGCCGCCTATCCCCTGATCCGCCGGTTCGCCGAGCGGTGATCTGGTTGCAGATAAAGGCGCATGGGGTGATTCAGTGCGTTTGGGGTGAGGGTAGCGCTTGACGGACACCTCATCAGTCGCTGCGGCGACAGCTTACTGCGCACCGAACCAGCCGTTCCGGCTGTTCCGGTGTTTCGCATGGCTTTTTCTCCATAAACAGTCCTCAGGACTGTTTATTCCGAAACGCTCATGCTCCAGGGCTTCGCCCCTCCATGTAAACTCTCAAGGGGAAGCCTAAGGATATACAACGCTGCTGTCTGCATAAGACAGAGGCTCTCTGCCGTGTGGGCGGAGAGCCTTTTTTATGGTTTAGGGGGTCAGATTTCGACCGTGAGGCCGTCGTGGGCGAGGAGCAGTCCCTCGCGGGCGAGGCGCGGGGCTTCCTCGCGGTGGGGTTGGTGGAGCGAGGGGGCGATGTGGGTCAGGTAGACGGCGGTGTCGGGGCGGAGGGCGTCGAT
>JAXEXP010000129.1:0-8547 GCA_034113365.1 Candidatus Spyradocola sp. | reverse complement strand
CGGCGCTGCAGGTGGAGAACCAGCAGCTGGGCGCGAACATCCAGCGCGCGATGGGCGCGCAGCGCGAAGCGCAGAGCCGGCTCAAGATGCTGGAGCAGATGCGCCGCGACTACGAGGGCTACCAGAACTCCGTGCGCGAGGTGCTGCGGCATTTCCGGGGCATGGAGGGGCTGTACGGCGTGGTGGCCGACGTCATCCGCGTGCCCAAGGAGATCGAGCGCGCCGTGGAGATGGCGCTGGGCGGCGCGATGCAGAACGTCGTCTGCCGCCGGGAAGAGGACGCCAAGGTGATGATCGACTACCTGCGGCAGGGCCGCATGGGCCGGGCGACGTTCCTGCCGCTGAGTTCCGTGCGCGGACGCGTATTGAATCAGTATGAGCGTCAGGTGCTGTCCATGGACGGGTGCATCGGGCTGGCGTCGGAGCTGGTGCAGTTTGACGAGCAGTTCCGGCCCATCGTGGAGAACCTGCTGGGCAGGACGGTCGTGGCGCGCGATTTGGACGCGGGCATCGCGATCATGCGCGCGGGGAGGCACGCGTTCCGGCTGGTGACGCTGGAGGGCGACGTGATGCACTCGGGCGGCTCCATGACGGGCGGCTCGGTGGCGGCGCGCTCCACGTCGATCCTGTCGCGCCAGCGCGAGATCGACGAGCACCGCAACGCCGTCGCCACGCTGACCCAGCGCGTCGAGGCGCTGAACAATCGCGTCACCACCATCAAGGACGATCTTGCCCGCGCCGAGGCCGAGCAGCAGGCGGCGGGCGAGCGCGTGCATCAGCAGGACATCGCCGTCACCCGCGAGCAGGAGCGGCTCTCCCACGCCCGCGAGGCGCTGGAAACGGCCGGGCAGGCGCAGCAGCGCGCCGGGCTGGAGCGCGAGCAGCTGCTGGACTCCATCGGGCAGATCGACGGGGAGCTGGCCGCCATCGAGGCGCAGACGGGCAAGGCGGAGGAGGCGTCCGCCACCACGCAGGAGGACATCGCGCGGCTGACCGCGGAGCTTGCCGAGGCGCGCGTTGCGCTGGAAACCTTACGCACGCGGCTGTCCGAGGCGAAGCAGACCGCAGCGGCGCGTCAGGCCGAGCTGGACGCCGCCGAGCGCGACGCCGCGCGCTTTGCGGGCACGCAGCAGGAGATGCAGGCTGCGTTTGCCATCCGCGAGCGCTCGCGCCAGGCATTGAGCGAACGCCGCGCGGGCGACGAGCAGAAGCTGGAGACGCAGCAGCAGGCGCTGACCGCTGTGCGCGCCGAGCTGACAGGCCTCGAGGGCGAGCTGGAGGGTGAAAACCGTCTGCGCGAGGAGGTTCGCAGCCGCATGGCGCAGGAGGCGGAGCAGCTTGCGCAGTCCCGCAGGCGCGGCGACGAGACGCAGGAGGCGCTGCACCGGCTGCAGATGGCGCAGAGCCGCTGGCAGACGGAGCTTAGGCAGTTACAGGACCGCATCTGGGAGCGCTACGAGTTGACGCTGGAAAACGCGCGCCCGCTGGCCGATCCCGAGTACGACGATTCCGCCGCCAAGGGCCGCATCGATCAGCTGCGCGCGCAGGTGCGTGCGCTGGGCGCGGTCAACGTGGGCGCCTTGCAGGAGTACGAGGAGACGCGCACGCGCTACGAGGAGATGGACCGCCAGCGCGGCGATCTGCGCAAGGCGCAGCGCGACCTCGAGCAGATCATAGGCGACCTGCAGCGCAAGATGGAGACGCAGTTCGTGGAGCAGTTCAAGCTGCTCAACGAGCATTTCGGCCGCACGTTCACGGCGCTGTTCGGCGGCGGCACCGCAAAATTGCAGCTGCAGGATGAGAAGGACGTGCTGAACTGCGGCATCGACATCGTGGCGCAGCCGCCGGGAAAGAAGCTGCAGCTGCTCTCGCTGCTCTCGGGCGGCGAGCGCGCGCTGACGGCCATTGCCATCCTGTTTGCGATGCTGGACATCCGGCCGTCACCGTTTTGCATACTGGATGAGATCGAGGCGGCGCTGGACGAGGCCAACGTGGCCAATTTCGCCGATTATCTCAAGCAATATTCGAGCAACACGCAGTTCATCGTCGTCACCCACCGCAAGGGCACCATGGAGCGCTGCGACGCGCTGTACGGTGTTGCGATGGAGGAAAAGGGCGTTTCGCGCATGGTTTCGGTGCAGCTGAGCGACCTGGAGCAGATGGAGGAGGAAAAGCATGACTGAGAAGAAGGAAAAAAAGGGCCTGTTTGCGCGCCTTAGGGAGGGCATGACCAAGACCCGCGAGTCCATCACCCACGCCATCGACCAGCTGGTGGGCGTCTACAAGGAGCTGGACGACGACTTCTACGACGAGCTGGAGATGGTGCTCATCAGCGCGGACGTGGGCGTCAAGACCACCGAGAAGATCATCGAGCGGCTGAAAGTCGAGGTGCGCGCCCGCAGAGAGGGCAACCCCGAGAACGTCCGCGGCATCTTAAAAGAGATCGTGGCCGACATGATGGCGAGCGAGCCCTTCGCGCCCAAGAGCCCGGCGGTCGTGCTGGTCGTGGGCGTCAACGGCGTGGGCAAGACCACCACCATCGGCAAGCTGGGCTGCCACTTCAAGGAGCAGGGAAAGTCCGTGATCCTGGCCGCCGCCGACACCTTCCGCGCCGCCGCCACCGAGCAGCTGACCATCTGGGCCGAGCGCGCGGGCGTGCCCATCGTGGCGCACGGCGAGGGCGCGGACCCCGCAGCCGTGGTGTTTGACGCGGTGGCCTCCGCCAAGGCGAAGAAGGCCGATCTGCTCATCGTGGACACGGCGGGCCGCCTGCACAACAAGGCGCACCTGATGGAGGAGCTCAAGAAGATCCGCCGCGTGATCGACCGCGACTTCCCCGAGGCCGAGGTGCACGTGCTGCTGGTGCTCGACGGCACCACCGGCCAGAACGGCGTGACGCAGGCGCGCGTGTTCCGCGACGCCGTGCAGCTCAGCGGCATCATACTGACCAAGCTGGACGGCACCGCAAAGGGCGGCGTCGTGGTGTCCATCAAGGAGGAGCTGCAGCTGCCCGTGTACTTCGTGGGCGTGGGCGAGGCCAAGGAGGATCTGCAGGTGTTCGACGCGAAGGAGTACGCGGAGGCGATCTTCTGATGAAGGGCATCGAGCTGCGCCGCGCGGGCGCGCAGGACGTCGATTTGTTGGTGGATTTGCGCAAAACCGTGCTCATCGCGGCGAATAAACTGCCTGCGGACGCGGATCTGACGCATCTGGACGCCCCCTGCGCGGCGTATTTTGCCGACGAGGGCAAGCACACTACGTTCCTGGCGCTGGACGGCGACCGGGTCGTGGGCGTGGGCTCGGCGGACTACCACACCGAGATGCCCACCTGTTCCAATCCCACCGGCCGCTGCGCGTTCCTGATGAACATCTACACCGACCCGGCCTACCGCCGCAAGGGCATCGCTGCGCGCATCGTCACGGCGCTGGTGGAGGACGCAAAGGCCCGCGGCGCGGGCAGCGTGCTGCTGGAGGCCACCGACATGGGCGCGCCGCTCTACCGCAAGCTGGGGTTTGTGGACGCAAAGGGGTATATGCGTCTGGAGATGTGAGGAGAGCTGGGCATGACAGCGGTGTGCAGGGGCTTGGGAAGGGTTTCTTGGCGCTGTGGCAGTATGGATCCCAGAATACTGAGAGATTTCTCGGCTTCGCTCGAAATCTGCCACCCGGACTGAGCGGGACGGCCCAATTCTGTGCCTGCGCCGGGGGCTTTACTTTGACGGGATTCGTCGAGGGATTCCGAGTGGAGGTCGGGAGGGATTGGTGGTGGAGGGAGACTTCATCAGCTGCTGCGGCGACGGCTTTGCTTGCTGGGCGCACGGATGTTGGGGGTGGGCTTTAGGCTCCCCTTGAGGGGAGTTCAGCCTGTCGACAAAGTCGACAGGCTCGAAAAAGATGAATACTCATCTTTTTCAAATTGCAGAAAAATTCGCGTACGGCCTTGCCGCACACGAATTTTTCTGTATCGGAAGCGATTTTCCATCTGCCTATGGATTAAGAACGGTGGAAACAGAGATTTCGTCCAGCTTATTCTTTCCTAGCGTACAGAAAATCGCTCCTCGGCGGGGTACACGCTCCCGCCTGCGGATTGAAGATGAAGGGGCTGCGGCCCCTTCATGCATCCCCGGGGAGCTGGCCGCCTTCGGCGGACTGAAGGGTGAAGCTGCATTGGCCTTGCGGTCAGAATATGGGTAGAAAACGGAATGCGGTTAAGGGCAAGTTAATTTTGACGTGTAAAGCAAAAACACTTGACATCGGAGACGGGGTGAGATATAATGCCCAAGGTGTCAAGCTGTTTTGCTTTCCAGGCGTGGATTTTCGGGAGGTGGGCGCATGGAGCTGACCCGCACGGCGCAGCTGGCGCTGCTGCTGGACTTCTACGGCGCGCTGCTGACCGACCGCCAGCGCGACATGCTGCGCCTGCGCGTGGAAGAGGATCTTTCCCTCTCCGAGATCGCCGAAAGCTGCGGCGTCTCCCGCCAGGCGGTGCACGACGCGCTGCGCAAGGCCGAGAACACGCTGGACGACACCGAGCGCAAGCTGGGCGCGGTGCGGCGCTACCGGGCGCTGCGCAGCGACGCAAAGCGCGCGATGGACGCGCTGGACGCGGGCGATACCGCCCTTGCCCGGCGCATACTGGCCGACATGCAGAAGGAGGGCGTTTATGGCGTTTGAAAACCTGGCGGACAAGCTGCAGGCCGCTTTCAAAAAACTGAACAGCCGCGGCAAGCTGACGGAAAAGGACGTCAAGGACGCGATGCGCGAGGTGCGCATGGCCCTGCTGGAGGCCGACGTCAACTACCTGGTGGTCAAGGACTTCGTCAAGCGCGTGACCGACCGCGCGGTGGGCGAGCAGATCTTCGGCACCCTCAACGCGGGGCAGACCGTCATCAAGATCGTGCGCGAGGAAATGACCGCGCTGATGGGCGGCACCAACGCGCGGCTGGAGTTCACCGGCAATCCCCCCACCGTCATCATGCTCATCGGCCTTCAGGGCGCGGGCAAGACCACGCTGGCGGGAAAGCTCGCCGGCATGCTGCAAAAGCAGGGCAAAAAGCCCATGCTGGTCGCTGCGGACGTCTATCGCCCGGCCGCCATCAAGCAGCTGCAGGTGGTGGGTTCGCAGGTGGACGTGCCCGTCTTTGAGATGGGCCAGGACGATCCGGTGGGGATCGTGCGCGCCGCAAAGCGCGAGGCCATCCGCTCGCTGCGCGACGTGATGATCGTGGACACCGCCGGCCGCCTGCAGATCGACGACAACCTGATGCAGGAGCTGGAGAACATCAAGCAGGAGGTCGCGCCGCAGGAGATCCTGCTGGTGGTGGACGCGATGACCGGCCAGGAGGCCGTCAACGTCGCCAAGACCTTCGACGAGCGGCTGGGCATCACGGGCGTGGTGCTGACCAAGCTCGACGGCGACACCCGCGGCGGCGCGGCGCTTTCCATCCGCGCGGTGACGGGCAAGCCCATCAAGTTCAGCTCCATCGGCGAGAAGCTCGACCAGATCGAGCCCTTCCACCCCGACCGCATGGCCTCGAGGATCCTCGGCATGGGCGACGTGCTGACGCTCATTGACAAGGCCAGCGCGCTGGTGGACGAGAAAAAGGCCGCCGACCTCGAGCAGAAGCTGCGCAAGAACCAGTTCACGCTGGAGGACTTCCTCGACCAGTTCGCGCAGATGCGCAAAATGGGCGGCATGAACGACATGCTCTCCATGCTGCCGGGCGGCAGCAAGATTGCCGCCGAGGTGGACGAGGACGAGATGAACAAAAACATGGCGCGCACCGAGGCCATTATCCTTTCGATGACGCCCAAGGAGCGCAGGGATCCGCGGATACTCAACGCATCGCGCAAGCGGCGCATCGCGGCGGGCTCGGGAACCACGGTGCAGCAGATCAATCAGCTGCTCAAGCAGTTCGAGCAGACGCAGGCCATGGTCAAGCAGTTCGGCCAGATGGGCAAAAAGGGCCGCAAGGGCATGAAGATGCCGTTCAAGTTCTGATATTGATTCCAAGGAATTGGAATGATATAATTTCATTATTTTGATTGTGGAGGTACACTACTATGGCAGTTAAGATTCGTCTCAAGAGAATGGGCATGAAGGGCGAGCCCTTCTACCGCATCGTGGTCGCGGACAGCCGCACCCCCCGCGACGGCCGCTTCATCGAGGAGATCGGCACCTACAACCCCGTCAAGGGCGACGATTGCATCACCCTGGACGTCGAGCGCGCCAAGTACTGGGTCGGCGTCGGCGCTCAGCCCACCCAGACCGTCAAGACTGTTCTCCGCAAGGGCGGCGCGATCGACTAATCGCTGCCCGGAGGACTCCGAAAAGGAGGTCGACCCATGACAGAGTTGGTCAAGTACATCGCCTGCAGCCTGGTGGATCACCCCGAGCAGGTGGAGGTCGTGGAGGTGCAGGGCGAGCAGGCGCTCATCCTGGAGCTGCACGTCGCCCCTGAGGACATGGGCAAGGTCATCGGCAAGCAGGGCCGCATCGCCAAGGCGATACGCTCCGTGGTCAAGGCCGCAAGCCTCAAGACGGGCGAGAACGTCATGGTGGAGATCGTGTAAGCGATCTCCATAGCGCAAAAACCGGCAAAAAGGAGCGTTTCTGCAATGCGGAAGGCTCCTTTTTCGCAGCTTTGGGAGGAAATGAGCATGAAAAACTACCTGATGATCGGGCAGATCGTCAAGCCCCAGGGCGTGCGCGGCGAGGTCAAGGTGCTGCCGCTGACCGACGACCCCGAGCGCTACGGCGAGCTGGAGACCGTCTACTTTGACGAAAAGGGCGAAAAGAGCGCCAAGGTGCTGTCGGCGCGCGTGCGCGAGGGCTTTGCCTACGTCGCGCTGGAGGGCGTCTCCGACCGCGACGCTGCCGAACGCCTGCGCAATCAGGCGCTGTACGTAGACCGCGCGCACGCCGCGCCGCTGCCCGAGGGGCGCTACTACATCTCCGACCTGATCGGCATGCAGGTGACGGACGAGAACGGTGCGGAGCTTGGGCAGCTGGTGGACGTGATGCAGGCGGGCGGCAACGACGTCTACGAGGTGAAGGGCGCGCGCGTGTTCCGCTTCCCGGCGCTGAAGAAAGTGCTGAAGGATGTGGACGTGGAGGGCGGCTCCATGGTGCTGGACGGCGCGGTGCTTGCGCAGATCGCGGTGTACGACGATGAGGATTAAGATACTGACGCTGTTCCCCGAGATGTTTCTGCCCGTGCTGGGCGCGAGCATCACGGGGCGGGCGATCGAGAACGGCATCCTGAGCATCGAGCCCATCAACATCCGCGACTACACCACCAACAAGCACGGCCGCTGCGACGACTACCCCTACGGCGGCGGCGCGGGTATGGTGATGACCCCGCAGCCCATATTCGACTGCATGAAGGCCGCGACAAAGGACTTCCCCGCGCGGCGGATTTTGCTGTCGCCCCGGGGAAAGACGCTGACGCAGCAGCGCGCGAAGGAGCTGGCGCAGGAGGAGAACCTGCTGTTCCTGTGCGGGCACTACGAGGGCGTAGACCAGCGCGTGATCGACACGTGGGTGGACGAGGAGATCTCCATCGGGGACTATGTGCTCACGGGCGGGGAGCTTGCCGCGATGGTGGTGATCGACTGCCTGTCGCGGCACATCTCGGGCGTGCTGGGCAGCGACGAATCCGCGCAGGAGGAGAGCTTCTCGGACGGGCTGCTGGAATACCCGCAGTACACGCGCCCGGCGGTATACGAGGGGCTGGCGGTGCCCGACGTGCTGCTCAGCGGCCACGACGCGAACATCAAAAAGTGGCGGCGGGAGCGCAGCCTGGACGTGACGGGGGCGTGCCGGCCGGAGCTGCTGCAGACGGCGGAGCTTACGCAGGCCGACCGCGTGTACCTGGGCTGGGAGGAGGCGCCCGTAAAGCGCCGTCGTCACAGCAAAAAGGCGCCGCAGGATACACAAAATTTACCCAAGGAGCCGTGAAATCTATTGATTTTCCGGCTAAACGATGCTATAATACCGAATGTTGGCTATTCTTAAGGGGCGGTCCGCTGCTGTTTCGACCGACATGGGGGAGCCCATGACCGGCAAGAGCATGAACGTCTACACAGGGAAGGAGATTTTTACCTATGAACGAGATCATTCGCGCCATCGAAATGGAGCAGCTCCGTACCGACATCCCCAAGTTCTCCATCGGAGACACGGTCCGCGTACAGGTCAAGGTTGTCGAAGGCAACCGCGAGCGTCTGCAGGCCTTTGAGGGCACTGTCATCGCCCGCCGCAACGGCTCCTGCCGCGAGACCTTCACCGTCCGCCGCGTTTCTTACGGCGTAGGTGTGGAGCGCACGTTCCCCATCCACAGCCCGCGCGTGGACAGCATCACCGTCATCCGTCGCGGCAAGGTTCGCCGCGCCAAGCTGTACTACCTGCGCGATCGCGTGGGCAAGGCCGCCAAGGTCAAGGACAGCGCCAACTGATACGGGGAAAACGAAAAGACCGCATTCCGCAATGGGACGCGGTCTTAAGTTTATTTTGGAGCCCTGGGGGGGATGACCCTTGCGCCCCTCCCC
>JAXEXP010000128.1:0-27055 GCA_034113365.1 Candidatus Spyradocola sp. | reverse complement strand
CCAAGAACGTCATCTTCCTGTCCGCTGATGCGTTCGGCGTGCTGCCCCCCGTGTCCATCCTGACGCCCGACCAGGCGCAGTACTACTTCCTGTCCGGCTTCACCGCGAAGCTGGCGGGCACCGAGCGCGGCATCACCGAGCCCCCCCCCCCCCGCTCCGCGTGCGTCGGCCCGGCCGTCCTGGAGCTGCATCCCACCAAGTACGCCGAGGAGCTGGTCAAGAAGATGGAAGTCTCCGGCGCGAAGGCCTACCTGGTCAACACCGGCTGGAACGGCACCGGCAAGCGCATCTCCATCAAGGACACCCGCGGCATCATCGACGCGATCCTCAATGGCGACATCCTCAATGCGCCCACCAAGAAGATCCCGCACTTCGACTTTGAGGTGCCCACCGAGCTGCCCGGCGTCGATCCCCACATTCTCGACCCCCGCGACACCTACGCGGACGTGGCCGAGTGGGAGAAGAAGGCGCAGGACCTGGCTTCCCGGTTCGTTAAGAACTTCGTCAAGTACACCGGCAACGACGCCGGCAAGGCGCTGGTCGCCGCCGGCCCCAAGGCCTGATCACGGCAATAGCGTACGCCCGAAGAAGCATGGCTTCTTCGGGCGTTTTCCATACAGTTTTGAGGAAAGAAGGTGCTGTGCATGCGCAAATTCTGGGGCTTTTATGACAACGGAACCTACCGCGTCGGCTGCAGCGGAGCCACGATCTATCTGTACGACCAAAGCGACCGCGAGCTGTGCAAATTCCGGGACATCCCCTACGCCTACACCGGCGCGTTTCAGCCGCACACCAACCGATTCGCCGCCAAATCCACCGATGGCTCCCTGGCCTTCTACGACCTGGACGGGCGCGCGCTGCTGAAAAAGATCACCATCACCCGCATCGGCGCACAGGACGAGGGCTTTGCGTTTTCCCCCGACGGCAAGGTGTTTTATAACATCGAAAAACCGTCCTTCTCGACCCGGTCGCAGCTGACCCTCTACGACACCGCGACCTTGACCGCCCTGCGCACGCTCTTTGCGGGCGAGGAGCGGGTATTCCTGCAATATCTGGAGTTCGGTGCGGACGGGATCTGTTACGTTCTGGGCTTTATCCGCAACGAAAGCGGCGTGCTGGATCACGGCTTTATCGCGCAGCTCACGGACGACGCGCTCACAGGCATCAAATCCCTGCCCGACGAGCGCTATTACTACCTCTGGTCGTATAAAACCTGGCAGCTTTCGGGCTTCACCGAAAAGAAGCTGGAATGGTTGCCCATCAAGCTGTATGCGGAACGGCCGCAGATCTCGCTGGAAGAGGCGTACCGGCAGCTCTGACCTCCGGCCGCGTTTACAGCGCGACCGTGCGCCCCTCCCGCGCGCTGCGGTAGATGGCGTCGAGTATGTCCACGTACTCCGCCGCGTTGTCGATGCTCACCCCGCTGTTGCTCAGATCGTCCACGCCCACGATGTCGTTGGGCAGGTCGCGCGCCATCATCTCTACCCAGTAGCGCACATGGCGCGTGGGCGCAGGCGGCAGCTGCTGCGCGGGCACGGCGGCAGGCGGCTGGCCGTCCAGCTGCACCGTCACCGCGTCCTCGCCCGGGCCGCCGCCGGGCGCTCTGGTGATGCGCGCCCAGCCCCTGGTGCCGTAGACCTCGGCGGCGTCCGTGTCGCCTGCGCACACCCAGCTGCACTCCAGCGTCACCAGCTTGTCGTCAGGGTACTGCATCAGCACCACGGCGTTCTCCTCGATGTCATTGCACTTTGCCGCGTCGGAGATGCCGCTCAGCACCGCGGTCAGGCGCGCGGGCCTGCCGAACAGGTAGTGCGCCGCGTGAACCATGTGCCCGCCCACGTCCGCCATGATGCCGCCCAGCGCGCGGCTCTTGTCATAGATGGGATGATCCTCCCACGGGTGCAGCGCGGTGTCCGACCCCAGCCGGAAGTTCGCGCCCGTGATGCGCCCCAGCGCGCCGCCCTCGATGAGCCGCTTGACATACACCGTGGAGGCGTGCACAAACGGGTCCGACATGTAGAACTTGACGCCCGTTTCGTGGATCACGCGCCGGATGCTGCGCGCCTGCGCCGGGTCCAGGCACAGCGGCTTTTCCACAAAGACGTGCTTGCCGCTGCGCGCCGCCCGCTCGATGAGCCCGGCATGCAGGCTGTTCTGCGCCACGATCACCACGCCGTCCAGCGCGTACTCCCGCAGCAGCCTGTCGTAATCGCCCTCAAAGGGGCAGCCCAGCCTCTGCGCGACGGCCTCTCCCCTGCCGGGCACGTAGTCCCACACCGCAGCCACGCAGCTCTCCTGATAGCCGTTGAGCAGCGTCCCGAACTTCTCCACCTTGCCCTGCAGCCGCACAGCGCGATCCTCAGCTTTTCCACCGTTCTCTCCTCTGTTTCAAATCGTTAGGTACAGTATAATTCAAATCCTAACTTTTTTCAAACACAAATATAGCTCCAACGCACAGCAAAAGGGCCGCCGGGGATCTCCCGGCGGCCCTTTTATGCCGTCATGCTTTTGTTTAATCCTTGACCAGCGCGTTGCCCTGCTTGTCGGTGAACTTGCCCGTCAGAATCAGGACGAGGTCAACGATCCAGCCGATGCCGAACACGCCGCAGGTCAGCAGCCAGACGATGCCCGTGCCGATCTTGCCCACGTAGAAGCGGTGCGCGCCCAGTGTGCCCACAAAGATGTCCAGCAGCAGCGCCACCAGCCACTTCTTCTCGCCCGGGGCAGCCGCAGCGGGCTTCTCAGGCGCGGCGGGGGCCTCGTAATCGGGCACCTGCTCGCCCGCGAGTATCTTGCGGATGGTATCCGTCACCTGATCGATGTACTCGCCCTGCTGCATGGTTTTGTTCATCGCGCCGCTCATGCTGGTGCCGCCGACGGGGATGCCGCCCACGCTGACGGAGCTGGTATTGGAGGTGGTGTTGGCCGACACCTTGACCGTGCCGTCCTTGACCGTCACGTTCAGAGCCACGTCCAGCTTGGGCTCGCGCTTGAAGGCGATGCGCTCGCCGCCGACGCCGCCCTTGCGCTCGAAGGCCACGGGGAACGCAGCCGCGCGCGCTGCGAGCTTCTCGTACAGTGCGTCGATGGTCAGAGAGGGATCCGCGGCAAATGTGCGCGGTGCGGTTGCTTTTGCCATGTCCGTAATGCTTGCCATGATGGTGTCCTCCTTTTATTTGATGCGCCGTCACGCGCTCAGGGGCGTACCACAGTATTCACAGCAGTTGTTGGCGTCGGGCAGCGTCGTCGCGCCGCAGGCGGGGCAGACCACGGGCTGCTTGGGCGCGTTTGCCGCGGCGATGGCCTCCTTTTCGGCCTGCTTTGCGTTCATCAGCGTCTGCTTGATCTCGTCGGCCTTCTGCTGCGTCTGGCGGTAGGCGATGCTGCCGCGCTGCGAGATCTCGTCGTCGTTGATCTGGAAGCGGATCTGGCTGAAATACGGGCTGTTGACGTGGATGGTCAGGTAGAAGTCGTAGGTGTAGTTGTAGTGCGGCGGGTTGTAGCTGACCTCGTTGCCGTCCTTGTCCTTGCGCATGAGCTCGGTCTTGGTCTCGTCCACGTCCAGATCGCAGCCGATCACCTGCGAGAAGGTGAGCACGTCGGGGTTGGCGTCGCGCCACGAACGCGCGCGCGTCACCAGCCACTGCCCCTTGTCCTCGTCGATGTAAACGGTCATGTCGCCGCTGATCACCTTGGTGGGGTTGAACGCCGCCACGACCTTCTGGTTCTGCTCGCGGTACTCGAGCTGCTGGCGGATCTCCTCCACCGTGGAGCTGCGGCGCTCGCTGAAGAAGGGCGACAGCTTCTTGGCGCACTCCTTGCACAGGTTGCCGTCCTCCAGCTTGCGGTTGCCCAGCAGGCCGATCTTCGCGCCGCAGATGTCGCAGTATTTTTTGTCAAACAGTCCCATATCTCACGCCTTCCTTTCTCTATCAGGCCCAGGGATCCTCTGCCGCCGGCATGCGGATGCCCGTCAGGATGCTGGAATACTCCCACAAATACCAGTTTTCGCCCTTTTTGCGCAGCCTCATGGGCCGGGGCGAGTCCGCTCCGGCGGTCCTGAGGTACACGCGCAGGTAGCCCGGCTCAATGTCCTGCGGCCGCGGGTCGTCCAGCACATTGAGCACATAGGGCGCGCGGGGGGCGTAGCCGTTGAGCGGCGTCGCGCCCTCGAAGTAGGCCGTAGGCAGGTAGGCCTTGCCGCGCAGCCTGTCGCGGATGAACTGCGCGTCGTACCCCGTCATGGGGCGCGGCCCGCGCAAACGATTGAGTGCCTCCACGCCCGCACTGCTGTCCAGCGTGTACAGCCGCAGCGCCGCGAGAAACAGCGCGCAGGTATTCTCCGGCCGGGTCAGATCGTTTTGCGGCAGCGCGTCGAATTGCGCCAGCGTGTCCGGCAGTCTTTGCAGCGTGACCTGCATCGCAGATCCCTCCTTTTTCCATCGTCAGGGAACGAAAATCTCCTGCACTTCCACAATGTACTCGTCTTTGATCTTCACTTGCGCCAGCAGCGGGACCTCGCGGTGATCCGTGACCATGCGCTCCACGAACTCCTCCGGCGTCGCCTGGTGCGGCATCAGCCCGTCCTCCGTCCAATCGATCAGCCAGAACTTGGCGCTGCCGTCCAGCATCACCGTCATCGGCTGGAATGTTGGATCCTCGTCGACGGTCTCGTAATCGTTTGCGAACTCCGCGTCCTCCAGGCCGTACTTGCGCTTGAGCTCCTCGTCGCTGCTCCACACCCAGATGAAGTCGTTGACCAGCAGCGTCATGCCGTAGCCTTCCGGCTCCAGCCCGAGCTTCACCTCGCAGAGTATCGGCTCGACGGTATAGCTCTCGTAAGGGGTGCCGCTGAGCATGGCCGCGCCCTGCTCGGACGTGCACTTGAAGTAGCGGTACATGCCGCCGTCGGGCATGCAGAGGAACATTTCGCCCTCGTCGCCCCACTCCACGCGCGCCTCGAACGTGTTCGCGTCCTCGGTCATGCAGCACACCACCGCGCCGCCGCGCAGCTGCCAGTCGTTCGTGGGTGCGGAACCGCCCGCGCGCGTCACGTCGTAGTCCTCGGGATTCATGTAGAGCCTGCCGTCGCCGTCAAAGCGGATGAGTATGGGGTACTCCGGATCGGCGTCGCGCCCGGCGTACACCCACCAGCCGATCACATTCTCCTCGGTCACACCGAGAGCCGCTTCCTGCACCTCGACGTAGGGCGGCTGGGCGGGCTGGCTGACCACGCGCAGGCTGCCAATCCACGCCTCCACCTGTCCGCTGTACTCGTCCCACAGGTCGGCGGGCGTCGCGGTGCGGAACAGCATCGCGCCCTCCTCCGTCACCGTCAGCACATCCTCGCAGCGGCGCGTGTCCTCTTCGGTGCCGATCGTGTAGCGCAGCCGCTGCGCGTCCTGATCGTTGACGTGCACGGTCTCGCGCTTCATGTTGGAAACATCCGCGCCGGTGATGCCCACCATGGCCTCCAGCGCGCTTTCCGGCGTGTTTGCGCCGGGGAAGGCGGCTAACTGCACCAGCACAGCGCCGTCATACAGAAAGCTCTCTAAAAAGCCGCCGTCCGCGTCGTATTCCGACAGGTCGGGCAGGTATTCCGCGGCCAGCGCCGCGTCGGGCTTGAGCATCCAGGGAATCCGCGCGGCGGACTGGGGAGGCGTCTGCGTAGGTTCCACCGTCACCTCGGGTGTGGGCGTGGTTTTCAGCCCGTTGAGCAGCGCATCGCTCAGGTCGGCGCCGCCGTCCTCTTTCTGGAGCATTGAGCAGCCCGTGCAGCCCAGCAGCGCCAGCGCCAGCAGCAGCGCGACAATGCGTTTCATGCCATCATCCTCCCGCTAATCCGCTTTCAGTCCGCCCGACCAGGAGACGCTGTAGTAGACCTCCGAGCCGTCCTCCTGCACCTTGAAGGAAACCATCATGATGCTCGAGCCGTCCGCGGTCTTCCAGTCGTAGGCGTGCCTGCCGTCATCCCAGAAGTACTCGTCCTTCTGGCCGTGCACGCCCAGCTTCTCGAACACGTCGAAGTAGGTCAGGGTCTGGCCGTTCTTCTTCTGCTCGCGCACCCAGGTAAGACCCGCCTGTAGCGTGTCAAAGTCCACGACGCCCGTCGCGTCGGGCACGGACAGGCCGTAGTCGCTGTCCAGCGGCTGGCTCTCCATCTGATCGTCCGGCACGGGCTCGCCCTGCGCACCGGTGTCGCCGATGGCTTCCTTGTACTCGGCGTAGTGCGGGGGCAGCAGGTCGTTCATCTCGTCCCACGGCGTGCCGTCCTCGCGCAGGCAGATCTGCACGAACACGTCCTCGCCGTCCTCGGGATAGGTAAACTCCATGTACAGCCTGCCGTTGTCCAGCGTGGGCGAGAAATACTTCTCGTCGGCCGGGGTCAGGTAGTGGCTGTAGATCCAGGCGTCCTGATCGCCGATGTCGGCGACAAAGTGGTCGTCGTACAGTTCGATCCACATCGACAGCACAATGTCTTCTTCTGTGAAATCGGAGGAATCATAGGCCTCAAAGTAGCCGTAGCCTTCGGAAGTGCGGCCGATCAGCGCGAAGATGTCGTCGTCCTCGCCGCCGTCGCTGTTCTCCTTGCGCAGGCAGCCGTACCAGACGCTGCCCGGCTCGATGCTCGTGGTGGGCGACACAAAGCCGCTGTCCACCTTGTCCGCGCCCGCGGGCACCGATGCGCCGCCCAGCGTGCTCAGGTACTCCAGCATGGAGCCGCCGCGCAGCGCGTCCAGGTTCAGCGCCTGCTGCGCCGGTGCGGTGGACATGCCGCTGTCGGTGGGCTGGGGTTCGCTGGCTGTGGGCTGCTCGGGCACCTTCGCGCCGTCCTTGGCCATCACATAGGTGGTGTCGCCGTAGACGAAGGTCAGCACGCCGTCCTTGAGCGTGCCCTCCAGCGTCTCCTCCATTCCCAGGAACGAGATCGTGCCGGTGAATTTCTCGCCGTCCAGCGCCCACTTGAGCGTGAACTCAAAGCCCATGTAGAAGGTGCCCTTGCCGCCCTTCTTCAGCTCGATCCACTCGCCGTTGGTGGGCACGCTCGCGCCGTCCACCGTGGCGCTGACGACGTTGTACTTGCCGGTGACGTCCTGCTTGTCGCCGCCGCAGGCGCACAGCGCCGCCATCAGGCAGAGCGCGAGCAGAAGCGCCATGATTTTCTTGAACTGCTTCATCGTTGCTCTCCTTTCCCGCGCTTTACGCGAGCCGTACCGTGTCCATGATCGCCTTGACCGCGTCGCCCAGCACGACGTCCATCGAATCCAGCGACGTCACGACGAACTTGACGCCGAAGAAGCCCTTGTAGTCCTGCGCGAAATCCACCACGTACTCGGCGTTATAGCCGAAGAACTCGTCGTAGTAGGTGATGCAGGTGACGTCATAGCCGCCCAGCTTCAGCGTGCTCTCCGAGTACTGATCGTAATCGGCATAGCTGTCGCGCAGGCCTTCGATGGTGTCGGGGATGGCGGACTCGCTGAGCAGCGTCACCGCCATGATGGTGGCGCTGCCGTCCTTGGCAATGAGGCCGGGCATGAACGCTTCGTCGTCCGCCGTAAAGGTGTCCGTGGGATAATCCATCACGACGTAGCCGGACGAGGTCAGCTGGAACACGTCCGTCGGGCCGGTCAGACCCGCGCCGCCGGTCGAAGCCCCGGTGCTGCCGCCCGCAGAGGGCGCAGAGGGTGCGGACGCCGCGCCGCCGCCCAGCGTGGGCGTCTGACCCGCGCTGACCATCGCCATGTAGCGATCGTGGTTCGGCGGATAGGCGTAGAAGTCGCTGTCGATCTGGGGCTGCCAGCTCTCGCCCCACGGCTTGATCCAAATGCCCAGCGAGATGACGTCGCCGTCGCCGTCGGTGATCTCGTCGGTCATGCAGTAGGTGTTATCGAAGTTGGGATCGGGCAGGAACATCCAGTTGTAGGCGTACATGTCCTGACCGAACACCACACCCTCGGTGGTGTTCAGCACCGCATCCTGCGCCTGGCAGAATGCCGCGCCGATCAGCTCATCCGCGTCGTAGAGGCGGTACTCGCCGGTGCCGTTCGCATCTACCGCCACGTCCAGATACACGTCGTAGGTGGTGTAGGCGTAGGGCTCGTACTTGCCGGTGCAGCCCGTCAGCTGCATCACGCCGTACCACACGCCGTTCCACTTCTGCTGCAGCGCATTCCACTGCGCGGGGTCGCCCGCAGGATCGCTAGCGGGTTCGCCGGCGGGCAGCGAAGTCCCCGTACCGGGCTGGGTAAGCTGGCGCCCCTCCTGCACGAAGGTCAGCTTCATGCCGGTGCCCAGCACGTTGTCCAGCGTCATCAGGCCGCCCTTCAGCGTGCCGTCGCAGTCCAGCCCGCTGCCGCTGATGTGCAGCTGCTCGCCGTCCAGCTCCCACTTGCCGCTGCCCTTCTGGCCGTCCACGGAGATGTCGCACTTGTTCTTGTCCTTCAGCTCGATGTCGAAGCCCTTCGCCCACAAGTCGTCCACTTCCACCGCAACGCCGAACATCTCGGCGCTCGCCGCGTGGTACAGGCCCAGATCGGGGTTGTCGGACGCCGCCGCGCCGCCCAGATTCCGGACCACCAGCAGCACCACCGCCACGAGGATGCCGATCACGACCACGCCGGCCGCCGCCGCAATGCCCAGGATCAGCGGCAGCTTGCTCTTCTTCTTCGGGGGCTGTGCGGGCTGCTGCACGGGTTCTGCCTGCTGCGCAGGCTTCTGCGCCTCTGCCGGGGGCTCAGGCTGTGCGGGCGGCTCGGGCTGTGCGAGCGGCTCGGGCTGTATGGGGGCCGCGGGCTGTGCAGGGGCCGCGGGCTGATCTGGCGCCGCGCCCGCCAGCTTCGTGCCGCACGACGGGCAAAACTTCACGCCATCCTCGACCTTTGTGCCGCAGTTGGTACAAAATGCCATAATGTCTCTCCTCCTCCAATTCGCTCGATTGCTCGGCTGTTTACCGAAAGCGGCGGGAGTCCGCGCTCTCCCGCCGTATCGTTTTCTCTTCGGTTTATGCGCGCAGCGCCTTGCGGCCCGCGACGAGCGCGACGCACGCGGCGGCACCCATCAGCACCACGACGGTCATGCCGTTGTCACCGGTCTTGGGGGACGCGGGAACAGGCTCCTGGGCGGCAGGCTCTTCAACGACCTCCTGCACGGGATCCTCGTCGTAGTCGGGGTAGTAGTTCGGGCCAGTGGGCTGCTCGTTCAGGACGACCTCGTTGGGGGTGGTATTCGAGGGGTCGGCAGTGGCCGCCATCGCGGTGGACATCATGCCCACGAGCAGCAGGCAGGCGAGCAGGGTGCTCAACATCATTCTGAATGCCTTTTTCATGGTGGTTTCCTCCTTGATTGGTCGCATTGGGGGCGTTTCGGCAGCGCAAACCGCCGTTTCGCCGCATATCTGATGGATGCGCGGCATCCGTCAAATCGAATCCAGCGCGGCCGTCAGGTATTCCGCCGTCACCGACGCATAGAAGAACGCGTCGATGCGGCCCGCCTGCTTGGCCCGCATGACCTCGCGCGCGAGCGTGGGATGCGCCGTTTCGTCGCAGAGTATGGCGACCTTGCAGCCCGGCTGCTCCCTGCGCATGCCCTCGATCAGCTGCATGCGGCCGGCAAGATCGGTCGCGGGCGACGTGGGCGTCACGTCCATCAGCAGGATCTCGGGCTGTGCGGCGATGCACTCGCGCAGCGCGCGCTCGGACGGCCCCGCCGCAATGCGCACCGGCCGGAACTCCCCCGACCGCTGCAGCATCAGCATCACGCTCTCGGCAAAGACGCGGTTCTGCATGCTGACTGCGATCCGTTTCACCACAAATTCCCTCCCCTGCCGCATAATGGTTTTCTCAACTATATTATACTTTTGTGAACAACGACCCGCATCTACCAAAAGATAGAGGCCGAACGCAGAAAATGCGTCCGACCTCTGTCTCAGTCCCCGTCAGTCGATATTGACCGCAACGCCGCGCACCCGGGCCTCGATGGCAAGCTCGGTGCGGTTGGCGTAGCCCGTCTTTTCCAGCATGCTGTGGATGAAGGTCTTGACCGTGCCCTCGGAGATGCCCAGCCGCTGCGCGATGCGCGAGTTGGACATGCCGGTGGTCATCAGCCGCAGCACCTCCAGCTCGCGTTCGGTGAACTCCTCGCTGCCCGCAAGGCCCATCGCCACGCGCGGCGCGGCGTCCGGGTACACCGATTCGCCCTGCATCGTGCGCTCCAGCACCTCCATGATGGACTCCTGCGCCGCTTCCTTATAGTAGAAGCTCTCGATGCCGATCTGCGCCGCGCGCTTGAGCCAGGAGGCCTCCACCATGGAGGTCACCGCCACGATCCTGGTCTCGGGCCGAATGGCCTTCACCGCCGCGGCCGCGTCCAGCCCGTTGGAGCCGTCGTTCATCAGGATGTCCATCAGGATCAGGTCCACGGGACAGTGCCGCACAAAGCTCTCCACCTGTGCGGCGGAGGAGAGCGAATCCACCAGCTCGTACCGCTCGTCTGACTTCAAATACAGCTCAAACAGCTGCCGCACCACCAGCTGGTCGTCCACGATCAATACCCTTGTTCGAGCCAATCTTCCTCTCCCCTTTCCGGAAACGCCACGCGCAGCAGAAAGCGCGGCGCGCTGCGCACTTCCATCGTGCCGCCCGCGTTCTCCACGATCCTGCGCAGGTCCTTGAGCCCGCCCGTTTCGTTGATCTCCCCTTTGGGGGGCTTGCCGCTGTTGGTCAGCTCCGCCCAGGCGCAGCCCGCCTCCTGCCGCACCTTGACATGCAGCGCGTCCCCGCCCGCATGGCTGGCGGTGTTGGTCAGGCACTCGCGCACCGCTGCGAGCATCGCGGTGCGCACGGAAAGGTTTTCGGGCAGCGCGCCGTCCAGGTGGATGGCCACCCGCAGCGTCTGCGCCGCGCGCTCCAGCCCGTCCCACTCGCCGGCGGGCGCCACTTCCTTGCGCATCACCTGGCAGACGTACCGCCACAGGAACAGCAGGCTGCCGCGGCTGCGCTTGTCCTCCTCCTGCGCCAGATACGAGCGAAAGGCCAGCAGCGCGCGCCCCACGCTGTCGTGCACCATGATCTTGGCGGCCAGCAGCTCCTTTTCCGCGGTGAATGTCACCATCTCGCTGCTGAAGCGGCGCAGGCGCTCGTTGACGCGGTTCATGCGCTCGTTGCGCTGCGTCAGCTCCTCGTGCAGGCGGTGCTGCTCGGTCACGTCCAGCGCGGACAGCTCAAATACCTCCGCGCCCCGCACCGTCAGCTCGCTGCGGCGCACCTCCCACACCCTGCCGTCCTGCGTGTGCACCACGGCGGACGCGCCCTGCTGCGTGCCGCTCACCCGCTGCACGTCCCGCCAGAAGCGGTCGGCATTGAGGATCTCCCTGCCGAACAGCTCGCCGCTGATGCGGTTCATCTGCTCGTTGACCAGCAGCGGCTGGCCGTCGGGCGCATAGAAGCACACGCCGTCGGGCAGCGTGTCCAGGCTCTCCTTGATGACCCCCGGCGGCAGGCGCTCCCCGCGCCTGCGGTACAGCCGCATCGCCTCCAGCGCCTCTCCCGCCGTCAGCGCCGTAAGCAGCAGCACCATTCCGGCCGCAGGGATGTCCCCCACAAACCGCCCCATCGGCGGCAGCACGGCCAACCAGCCCTGAAAATAAACGCCCAAGTCCGCCATACCCTGCAGCAGAGCCACCGCCGCCGCGCCAAGCGCCAGCCCGAGCGGCAGCTCCCGCCACTGTCCCTGCACGCACGCCTGCGCGATGACGTAGGCCGCGCCGGGCACCAGCAGCACGCTCCACACCGCAAACGCCTGCAGCGCATGGATCTCCAGCCCGATGATCTGCATCATTGGCCCTCTCCTCCCGCGGGCAGCGTCAGGCTCACGCACTGCGTGCCCTCGTCCTCCTCGATCTCCAGCCCGCCCTGCATCGCCTCAAGGCGCTCCGCAAAGCCCCCGCCGGTAAACGCCGCGCCCGTGCCGCTCAGCTCCACGCGCAGGATCAGCTGCGCGCCCGTCACGCTCTGATAGACCAGCAGGTCGCGCGTGCCGGGCAGCGCCGTCTCCAGCACGGCCTCAAACAGGTCGTAGGCCAGCAGCGCCTGTTCGCCTCCCAGCAGGGCTTCCCCGCCGGTGAAGCCCTGCGCATGCACGCCGCACAGCTGCACGTATTCCAGCGACTCCGCCACCGCGCGCCACAGCTCCCCGCTGTGCACCAGCCCGCCCTGCCGCGCGAACAGCAGCAGATTGGAGCGCCGCTTGACGTAGGCGTTGAGCACGCAGGCGAACTTCATCGCCGCCTCAAAGCCCGCCTCGTCCTCGGGCGGCTGCTCCAGTATGCCGTCCAGCCGGTCCAGCTGCGCCTGCACGCCCCGCGCGATGTCGTCGTAGAGCCGGTTCTGCTCCTCAATGCGCACGCGCTCCTGCCGCATGCGGTTCTCGGCCTCCAGCATGGTGTTCTCCTGCTCCAGCACGTCGCCCAGGTCCTCCAGCTCCCGGTTGAGCCGGTTGATCTCGGAAACGTCGCGCGTCCAGTAGCTGTACCCGCCGGTGACCCTGTGGCTCTTGAGCGACACGCTGCCGCCCTCCAGCGGCGTCTCCCGCTCCAGCGCGCCCAGCACCTGCGCATGGCTCACGGGCACGCTCCTTTCCGACCGGTAGCGGATCGCACCGCCCTCGTCCATGATGCCCGCGCCGATGTTCGACGCGTTCCAAAAGGCGCCGTAGTTGTCGTTGGACGGGATCAGGTGCGCGCCGATCAGGCTCTCGGTAAAGACCGCAAACACCAGGCAGCCGATCTCCGGCACAGTGAGCAGCTTCGTCATCATATTCTCTCTGCCCAGTATGACCGTCAGCACGCAGACCGCCGTGCCCACCAGCGTCAGCAGCGGCGCCCAGATCATCCGCCGCCGCCCCGGCACAGCGCAGCGCGCGAACACCACGCCCAGCGCCGCGACCAGCAGCACCCCGCTGCTGCCCATCGCCGCGTAATACACGGGCCCGCGGATCACGTTGACCTCGTCCCACATCTCCAGCCCGTACAGAAAATAGAACGCCTGCTGGTGCAGGTCGTTGGTCAGCACCGCCAGCAGGATCACCGTCGCCGGAATGAACAGCAGAACCCACCGCCGGCTGATGCCCTGCCCCGCGGGCAGCCCGATGTGCAGCACAGACAAAAACAGCAGCAGCGGAACATAGATCATCGGCACATAGTACAGGTACCAGGCATACCGCGTCAGCGTCTGCCCTGCCAGAAAAAAGTCGTACTTGAGGGTGCGCACCGCCATCCAGAACAGCATCAGCAGCGCTGAGGCCGCCATGTTGCGCCGCACCTCGGGCTGCACCAGCCTGCGCCTGACCTGGCTGTACCACAGCGTAATAGCCGCCGTAAACAGCACGAATATGATGCTGTTGTACGAAAACTGCCGCGCCTGCTTGCCCACCAGCCGGAACACCCCCGCCAGCAGCACCATGCAAAAGCAGAACCCGTTGTAGATCGCCGTCATCGGCCTGCTGCGCACAGCCGCTCCCTCCCCTTGTGCTTCTCTCAACCCCATTATGGCATATTCCCGCGCAAATGGCAATTCCCCATTTTGCACGCACACGCGAGCCGGATGCCTCTGCCCCACCGCTCCTCTTTGTACCTCGCCAATGGTTTTGAGCATAAAAAAGCAGGGCGCGGATGTCTCCGCGTCCCGCTAAGTCTGTTTATATGCGAATGTCAGCAGCCGCCATCGCCGGCGCATTTTCCGACACAGATCCAATATTCGTTCAAATGCTTTACAGGCCAAGCCCATAAACGAAGCTCTCATCGGAAGCACAAATCCGTTCTTGGGATGCGCCCAATAATGCCGCGCCGGGAAGCCTTCCTTTACCTCGCTGTTTGGCTTCCGGTACACCGTCTTTCTCCCGAACGCGCCAAGGGATGTTTCCATTCGTCACTCCCCGATCCGTTCGCACCGCACCGTGACGCGCTTTCTCCCGCCGATGGTGCAGGTAAACAGGGTCAGATCCCAATCCCCGCTCTCCATTTCCTCGACGGCGCCGGGCTGAAGCGTTTCCATTTCCGCGACCTCATAGCGAAATTCATTTCCGTCCATGTCGGTAAACGTCACCGCATCCCCCGGCTGCAGGGTTTTCAGATTCCCGAAGTGGGAGCTGTAATTGTGGGCGCAAAGAACCAGATCATCCAGGTAGGCCGAGCCGCCGTACCGGCAGGGCGCAATTTTCAGGCTGGGGTAGCTCCATTGGCTGATCACCGGCAGCTCCAGTTCCAGAACGGGAACCCGCAGCACGCCGATATAGTCGATCCCGTCGACGGTCTCCACCGGCATCTCCATATCGGGGCTGAGTATGTAATCCGGGATCACAGTTTCCTCATTGTGAACCTGCGTTTCCCCTTCGTCGGCTCGCTCCACGGATGGTTCCGCATCCATCTCCGGACTTAGAACCTCCTCCAGCCGGTCTACCGCCTGCATGGCGGACTGTTCGGCCCGCCGCTCGTCATGCAGGTTGTAGGCGCTAAGGAAAAGGGCTGCCACGATCAGCAGCAGCCCCGCAAGGATCCAAAATATCCCTTTATTTTTTCTCATTCTCCATCCCTCTGCGGCGCACCAATCCGATCACCACAAACAGAAGCCCGGCGCAGAGCATCAGGGGGACCGGCCACCAGAGCTGACCGGTCTGGGGCAGCTTCTGCGCGGGTCCGCTTGGGTTCGATGGACTGGTGGGCGTGGGCTTAACGGGAGCGTCCGCATCATAGGTGTTCGTGATCACATACGTGATCCCTTCCCGCGTGACCTCTGCCGTGTAGCCATTCAGTTCTTTTTCAACTACGGTCCAGGTGTATTGGTCGCTAAGATCCGTCCAGGTGTGACGCCAGCTGTTATCGGCGGACAAGGTCACCGTGTCATAGATCTTCCCATTGCGGAGCAGCTGCACGACGACCTCTTTCGGGCGTTCCTTTTCATATCCGTCATCCTTCCACACCTTCAGCACCTTCCGGTTGATGGTGTCATCACCCGATACTATGGAGGAATCATACTTGGCATTTGCCGTCACATTGTAGTTCCAGGTATTGCTCTCCTTATCCTGCACGGGCAGCAGGACCATAAACGGAGCCGGATCGTAGCGATGCCCGTTTTGCGTGAGCCGACTGCCCAGAACCAGGTACAGCCCCTTCGTCAAGGTCTTGCCCGAGGTCGGGAAGGCCGCCACTCCATTCTTGTTTGTTATTCCGCTGTCCGCGGGCTTTAATCCATCCCGGAGAACGTACCCTTCCAATGTGGAGGCCAGCGTCTTCCAGGCCTCGTCGTTGCTTCCCCGGATATTCACATTGAAGAGCGCAAAATCCTTGGTGGTGGTCAGTTCGCCGCATTCATCCACCGTTGCCACCAGATACAGATCAAACTGCGCGCCGGTCAGAGGCGTGTTTCCGTCCTGATAGGAAATGGTCAGGCTCGCATCGCGGCTCAGGTCGATGCTGCCCGCTGCAAAGGCATTCATTGGGAGCAGCAGAATCAGCAACAGACTGAGCACTATTGCGTTTTGACGCCTATATTTCTTCATCGGTTCACCTCCTCTTTTATTTGGACCGCTTGGGCACCAGCAGCAGGATCAGCAGCACCAGCAGGATCGGAACTGCCACAGCGGGCGCCACCAACAGCGGGTCGATCTGCATGGCGTCAGCCGTCACGCGGATGGTTTGGGCTTGCTCCAGATTTTCAATCCGATGACCGCGCACCAGAAGCCGGTGGGTGTTGATGCCATAGGGCGTACAGGTCACCAGGGTGCAGTAATCCTTTCCTCTTTCGATCTCCAGGTCGGAAAGCTCGGTGGGCTCCACGATCCGGATCTGATCGACCTCATAGGTCAACGTTTCATCCAGAACCCGGATCATGAAAATATCGCCATTTTCCAGCTTGTCCAGATCGGTAAACAGCCTTGCGGAGGGCAGCCCGCGGTGGCCGGAGAGTACGCTGTGCGTGCTTTCCCCGCCCACGGGAAGGGAAGTACCCTCGATGTGGCCTACCGCGATCTGCAAAACGGCCTCATCGGTGCCGTGATAGATGGGCAGCGAGCAGTTGATTTCCGGGATCTCGATATAGCCGATGACCCCGTTCCCGGAAACATTCAACAGGCTTTCATAGGTTTCCCGCTCCTCATCCGTCAGAACATAACGATCGGAGTTGCCCACCAGCGTCCGGTTATAGGCCGTGGCGTCCTCCCACAGCTGCTCGTAGGCGTCGTCGTCGATCCCGGCCACCTGCTCAGCATAGGTGGCAATGGCCCGGGATTGATGAAAGGAATTCCAATAATCGCTCACCGTGGGGTACAGCAGCAAGGACAGCCCTACAAGAAGGATCAGGACCAGCACGATCGTTATGAGATTTCCTTTTTTCTTCCTCATGGAGGGTTCTCCTTGCCGCTGCAGGCCGGGGAGGAGAACCCTCCCCGGCTTTCACAGCGGATGCTGACATTTCAAATCGGGCTCAGAGCATCAGCCTCTGGAGCTCATGCGCTTCCTGGTGACCAGCAGAACCACGGCCGCCAGAACCAGAACGCCGCCCAGCACATAGAACACATTGGTGCCCATGCCGCCGGTGGAGGGCAGCTCGGTGCCGGACTGGTTCAGAACTTTGACCTCATCCACGCCCTGGGGCGCCTCGGTGGTGCCGTTGACCACGCCGTTCTCACCGATGACGACGGTAACAGGTCCGGCCAGCTTGTTGTAGCCGGCGGGAGCCGCGGTTTCGGTCAGATAGTAGGTGTCGGCGTCCAGGCCCTTGATGGTGAACTTGCCGGTGGCGTCGGTGGTGACCTCGGTGACGGTGCCGGTCTCACCGGTCTTGGCCACGCGATAGACGTTATTGCCCTTGCTGACCAGCGCGATGGGATTGGAGCCGTCGGCGTTCTTGCTCAGCGTAAAGGTCGCACCGGCCAGCGCAACTTCTTCGGTTTTTGCATTTTCTCCTTCGCCCGTTGTTTTATTGGTGTACTTGAACACATCGACGTCCCAAGTGTAGGTCTTGGTCTGGCTGTCGGGGGTATACTTGGTGTTGCTGCTGTCGCCGTAGCTGACTTTGCTGGTGTTCGGGTTGCCCTCACCGGCGATGACGGCGTTCTCATTCAGCGTGGCGGTGTAGCTGATGACGATCTGATCGTTGGCCTTCAGAGTGTCGCAGAAGGCCTGAGCGAAGCGGACCTCGAAGGTGCAGCCGTCCGTCAGACCCTCGGTCACGACGGTGTAGTTGCCGGCATCGACAGCAGTACCGTTCAGGGTGATGCCGGTCACGCCGGTGTAGGTCAGACCGGCGGACATGGTGTCGTGGAACACATAGTTCTCCGCACCGGCCTGGGCGGTGACGGTGCTCTTGAAGTTGACGGTCTGGCCGATGTCGGCGTCGTTCTTTTCGCCGTAATTGCCGGTAGAATCCTCCTCAACGGTCTTGACGTTGGTGGGGACCTCGTTCTTCTCCTCCATCACGACGTTGGGGTTGGTGGTGTCCAGAGCGCACAGGGTACCCAGCGTGGTGTCCACCAGGTAGTAGCCCAGATCCAGACCGGTGAAGGACACGGTGGTGGTGGTGGCGGTCACGCTGCCCTGGTTGGCGATGCTGTTGTCCTTGGCGTATTTCTGGGCGGCCTTGGCAAAAGCGGCTGCGTCGGCGCTGCCTTTCCAGGTCACATAGCCCTGGGCATCCACCTCAACATAGGTGCCCTTGATGGCATCGCTGTTGATGAAGGTGTTCCAGGCCGTGGTCGCTTTGTAGGCGTAGGCGTTCACAGAGGCATTGTAGCTTTCCAGATCGAGGATCTGATAGATGGTATAGGTCTGGCCTACAACGGCGTCGTTGATCGTGATGCTGCCGGTTTCGCCCTCAGCGTACGCGGTGGTAGCCATAGCAAAGATCATGACCATTGCCAGCAGGAGGCTGGCGAGCTTTTTGATGTGTTTCATCCTGTCATTTCCTTTCTGTATTGATGGGGAACTGTTTGCTGCTGCGCATCAGGAGGGTGTGTGATCCTCCTTTCTCCGCTTTTTGTTGATATACAACAGGAGCAGCGCTGCTGTCGTCAGCAGGAGACCCCCAATGGCATACGGTTTCGTTCCGGATCCTCCCGTAGAGGGAAGCACGGGCATCGCGGTGTTCGTGTACACCACAGATCCATTTTTGCCTTGCTCTATCTGTCCCGTGGCGGTATATCCTTCGGTCGACGTCCCGCCGTCTATCTGATAGGACACCGTGTAGTAGGGCACATTCGTCTCGGTGATGGCATATTGCGTGCCGTATGGCAGGTAGTTGATGATGACATATTCCCCGGCCTTCAGTTCAAACGAGCCGCCGTCATAGATGATGACGTCCTGCTTGACCACCGTGCCTTCCGCCGTATAGCGGGTGTAGGAGTAGTCATCCGGCAGGGGCTTGCCGCTTGCGTCGGTAAACATGATGTCAAAATGGAACTCTTCCTCGCTGTCCACCGCACCCACAACCTTCTTTTGAACCGTCAGCATGCCGGTATTCTGCTCAGGCGTGATGGAAGATACCGAGGGCAGTGTGAACTGCATATAGCACGTGGAGCCGGACAGTCCCCGTTCCGTGTAGAAGAAGCTCAGCGTATGTGTTCCGGCACTACCTTTGGTAATATAGTCCCACAGGTTCACATATTCGCCCACGGAGCTGTGGACGCCGCCGATGTCGCACACCAGCCGGCCGTCCAGGAACACCCACATGTCGTCATCGCCGAAGAAGTAGTATTCCAACGGCCCGATGTAGTCCTCCGTCAGGGTGAACTGCACCTGATAGTTCATGCCGAACATGTTGTTGTGCGCAATGCCGTTATCGCTTGGCGGGTAAGCCATCTCTTCCCCAGATACGCCTATGTAAGTGCCGGTATTTCCCGTAGCACCTGTATGCGGATCCTTATTGGTAACATTGTCCATGGGCCAGAAGTGATTCGACCAGATTTTTCGACTTTTATCCCAGTTCAATCTGCTTGTAAAGGTCTGCAGACTGGTCGCGTAGGAAGTTCCGCCTACGGACGAAAGCGTGTAAGTATCGCCATCGCGCGCAAAGGAAAGGGTATACTGACCACTATCATAGGAAATTTTGCCGGTGGCAGGTCCATCATTGAACAGGTTGGGCGCATCAACGCCGCTTGCATACTGAATCTTCCCATCGCTCAAACCGGTGGCTAATTCAAAGGTACAGTCGCTGTATCCGTTTTTATTGGCCTTATTCAGTGTGTTTCCATTCCATGTCTCTCCAGACAAACCGGTATCGGTGTTTTTGTTGCCAAAGGCCAGCTTCGCCCCGCTGCCGCTGTAGTTGGAGGCGCTGTTGATGCCCTGAGCCGCCGTATGAATGCCATCATTGGTGATGTCATAGTCATAGAAACTGACGGCATTGGTATATATACTATACGTAGTGTCAAAGACGAGACGTATGACCGTTCCATCGGTGATGAGCACCGTGTTGGCGTTCACCGATTGACTGCGGTTGGTGAAGTGGATAGTACTTGGATATACATTCCAGTCCGCCTGATTCACGCTATTGGCATCTTTCCCCGCCTGCAGAATCCATATCTCCTTTATGGCATAGTGCCCATTCTCGTAGAGCCGGTTGAAATACGTCAGGTTGGGGGCTGTGATGTACTCGTATGGATGGTCGCTGTATACCTGGGTCAGCGTGGGGGTGGTCTTGATGCCATAAACTCCGGAGGACGTCTCTTCCAAGTACAGTGTTTTTGTTGAAGGAGTTGTCCCGTTCTGCGGGAGCTTTCCGCCGCTGGTATCGATCACGGGGAGACTGTTCTCCGCATTGCCGCTGTCCGCAGCCACATCCAGCCAGGCATAGTACTGCACGGTAAACTTCGGGTTCGCAGTCTGCGCCGCCGCCACCGCCAGCATGGCGTTGCTGCCAACGGATGCCGTGAGTACCGGCGCTTCCTGGGTAGACGCATCCACCACGGCGCTGTCCAGTTCCTCCGTGCCATTCTCCGTGGCCTCGGCGATTGCAAACACCACGCCCGTTTCCGCCTCCGGCGCGGCGTCGGTCTCCAGCTCGGCACACGCAGCCCGGGCGGTTTCCATCATCCGGGCCAGCGGCGTGACCTGGGCGGTGATGCTGCACGAGGAGACGTCCAGCGCAGCGCCCTGATAGCTGAACTCCAGGGAAAGCACCGAAAGATCCAGAAGTCCGTCCGAATATCCTTCCTCAAAGGCGGAAGCGACCTGCTGATACTCCGTTTGCTGTTCGTTCAGCTCATTGACGACGAGGACGGGCGCCTCCGTCTCTGCCGGCTCCTCCGAACCGGAGCCATCTCCGGGCTCCGGAACCGCTTCCTCCGCAGCCGTCTCCGCCGCGTCCTGCGGCTGATCCGGGTCGGCCATCACATCCTGCGGCGCAGCCTCGGTTTCCTGCTCCGCTTCCGCGACCGCGGCAGGTTCATCCGTCGTTTCCGCCGTCGCGTCCTGCAGGTAAGCGCTGCCCTCGACATGGAGCACGAGCGAGAACCGGTCGTTTTCATAGACAAAGTCGTCCGACATTGTGATTGTTGCCGGCTTCTCCGGAATGTCGTCAGTCGGAACTGCAGCCACCATATAGGCGCAGAGACGGTCCGCATTAAATCGCACTTCGTCGCTGGTTTGTTCCGATTCGATATATTCCGGCTCTCCGGCCATTGCGGCGCGGTAGACCGCGATACCAAAGCCTTCCTCCATTGCAGCAAATTCAGGAGCCCGGATCGAGACGGTTACCGGCGCATCTGCCGACAACACAAACGGCGAGCCGTCCGGCAGCCGGACGGAAATGTCATAGGCACAGAGCACCTGCATGTCGGTTTCGACCGTCACGGGGAACGCCAGCGCCTCTGCGCCCTCCGGGAATGCGCCCGTCACTGTAATCGCTGCGGCGTCATCCAAAGGCTCCTGACAGGTGTCGTCACGATAGACCGCGGCGGTCAGCGACCGAACCTGCGCATCCGGATTTTCTTCCGGCGCAAGGAAATCGGGGTTCTCCGGCAGGGTGCCGTACCCCATGATGCAGGCATCATTCCACTGATATTCCTTGACGCGCACGCGGTTGGCACTGTTGCCTTCCACGACGGTCAGCATCTCTTCTTCCACATTTTGGACCAGTCCGACATGGTCAGAGCTGCCGTCGTCGTCATTGTCAAAAAATACAATATCGCCCTTCACCGGGACGTAGGTTCCCGCTTCCCGATAAAGCGCCCATTCCGGCTTGGCAAGCGTCTCGATCCAGCGTTGGCAGCCCTCATCATAGGGAATGGCCGTCTCCGGGATCGCCGCATAGTTCAGGCAGAAGGAGACGAACATGGCGCACCAGTCCCCGTAGGGATCGCCGTACCACTGGCCATAACGGGTGATGCCCTTTGTGGTCTCCCCGTCCTCCATCACGATGTAGTTCGCAGTGCTCTCCCGATACCCCAGCTGGCTTTCGGCAACCGCGATCACATCGTCTGCCCAGACGCCGGTCAGCTCCACGCCCGAAACGCTCTTCTCCCAAACGGATGCCGACTCCAGGTCCGCCTTGGGGTTGGAGTAGCAGGCCAATATGTGGGTATGCTCCTCCTCCTGACAGACGAGAACATCCTCATAGCAGTCCTCAGTATGGACATGGAGTTCTTCGGCAGATCCAAACTTGGAAAGACCACTTTCCGGGAGCTCACAGATCAGCGCCATCCGGGTCTCATAGCATTCCGGCCCGTGCATGTGGCCGCCTTGTCCCTCCGCCATGCCGCAACCGTATGTTTCAACGGTTTCATAGCAAGCGTCGGTATGCTCATGGGCCTCTGTGCAGCTGAGGCTCCGCTCCGATTGGATACAGCTTTCGTTATGGACGTGCCCGGCCGGCTCCTCCAGGCCACAGATGAGGATCTGCTGCTCTTCATAGCAGGAATCCTCGTGAACATGCCCGACCGTTGTCAGGTCGGAGCCCGCTTCCGCTGCTTCGTCATATCCGCAAATCAGCTGTTTTTCATAACAGGCTTCGGTATGTTCATGCTCTTCCATCCCGCAATACGCAGCCTGTTCCATTGTGATGGCGGGGAGGATCAGCGCATAACTTGTGCAGAACACGACCACGCACGCCAAACCGCCGACAATTCTCTGCCAAACTTTGCGGCGTTTGTGCTTCTTCTGATACTGCTCTGCGCGCGTCAGCAGTTCATTCTGCATAAGCTCCCCTCCTTCCCACCAATCCCAACTCATTCAAAGGCCAAACGCGGAATACGATCTTTCCCACGACTTGTTCTTCGGATACGCAGCCCACCGCCGTATTCCGGGAATCCACCGATGTCGCCCGATGATCGCCCATGACAAAATACCGTCCGTCCGGCACCTGGTAGGGCAATTCAATATTCGTGTCGCCCAATGCCTTTTCCGTCAGATAGGGTTCTTCCAGCCGGATCCCGTCAACGGTCACATTGCCTTCTTCGTCAATATCCACCCAGCTTCCCGGCAAAGCGATGAGCCGCTTGACCAGGATCTTGTTGTTGTAATAAAATGCCAGCACGTCCCCCTGCTGAAACTCCGATCTCTTGAGCGATACGACCACGTCCCCTTCGTTCAGGGTGGGAAACATGGAGTTGCCGTAAATCTGCAAAACCGGGAGCCAAAGCGTGGCCACAAGAATCGCAACAGCCGCCACAGTGATCAGGGTATAAACCGTACTGCGAAAAACGGAACGGTATCGCCTCTTGTATCGCACCCGATCCAGCTCCGATTGAAGCTCTTCTATGGAAGGAATCTCTTTTGTCGTTTTCTGCTTCATAAGGATCTTCCTGTTTTCCAAACTGTGTAGCCAAGTACGTCAACTCTCGCAACCCGATGTGCGCATCCCGGAAGCTTCTGGCTCAGCAGATCAGTCTCACGTTTGATAATCCTCGTTTCTCTGCCCGGCCGTATGGTGTGCTTTGCGCTTCGATTCGGACCTCCTATGGGCCTTGACACAAGCGACGGAAGTGGATAAGCGCAAATCGCAGACACTCCGGTCACCAAATATCCGCCTGAACGCCCGCAAGACCATGCTATGAGCTGCTGCTTTTCCCGCAGCAATTCATACATATGTTAATTATACCATCATGAATTTGGTCTGACAAGATAACCACCACATGATGTACAAAAAATAGTTTTGGATCCTTTCCAATTTTCCTCTGACCTTTACCTCACAAAATGAACGAGCGGCCCAAAAATATCTCGATTCAGGGCTTTTTCGCTCCTTTAACTGACTCCTTCTTAACTCAATAGGGTACTTTTCCATCATCTTCCAAAAGAACCAGATAACTGTGTTAAATATCGTCGTACCCCTTCAAAATCCGGACAGAGAAAAACCCCGGAAAGCCATGAGCTTCCGAGGTTTTTGCATTTCGCAGATTCGATTATCTCTTGGAGAACTGGGGCGCGCGGCGGGCGGCCTTCAGGCCGTACTTCTTGCGCTCCTTCATGCGAGGATCGCGGGTGAGGAAACCGGCCTTCTTCAGCGCGGGACGCAGGTCGGCGTCGGCCTTGCACAGGGCGCGGGAGATGCCGTGACGGATCGCGCCCGCCTGGCCGGTGGTGCCGCCGCCGTAGACGTTGACGAGAACGTCGAAGCGGGCGCCGGTGTCGGTCAGCGCCAGGGGCTGACGAACGGTCATCTTCAGGGTCTCCAGACCGAAGTAGTTTTCGATGTCGCGGTTGTTGATGAGGATCTTGCCCTCGCCGGGAACGAGACGAACACGGGCGACGGACTTCTTGCGGCGGCCAGTGGCCTGATATGCTAATGCTGCCATGTGTTATTCTCCTTTCCTCTTACTTCAGGTTCAGAACTTCGGGGTTCTGCGCCTGATGGTCGTGCTCGGCGCCCTTGTAGACGCGCAGCTTCTTGATCATCTGACGGCCCAGCGCGTTCTTGGGGAGCATGCCGCGGATGGCCTCGGTGACCGCCAGGTCAGCCTTGGTCTCCATCAGCGTCTTGTAAGAGGTTTCCTTCAGGCCGCCCGGGTAACCGGAGTGGCGGCGGTAGAACTTCTGATCGAGCTTCTTGCCGGTGAGAATCACCTTGTCCGCGTTGAGGATGATCACGTGATCGCCGGTATCGACATGAGGAGTGTAGGTGGGCTTGTTCTTGCCGCGGAGGATGGCCGCTACCTGAGACGCCAGGCGTCCGAGCACCATGCCCTCAGCGTCCACAACGTACCACTTTCTCTGTACGGTTTCAGCCTTAGCCATATACGATTTCACAGGGTTTCCCTCCAAATTATTGAAGTAAATTTCTGTCGCCTGTGCGCGTTGGTCAGTCGCCACAGACATGTCGTTCCAGCAACCGGGGCTAATGGTCACAGTTCAACGCAAAGTATATTATACTGGAAACGCGTCCGTGCGTCAAGCATTTTCCGCGTTAAATAACAGTTTTTGGCGCAGAATCGCCCGCGCGACGTCGTCCTGACCGGGGTAGAGCACACGCATCAGCGTCAGCCCCTGCGCGGGGGCGGTAAAGCCCAGGTCCAGCCGGTCGTGCGACGCGATGGCCCGCGAAAGCGCGTCGGGCGGCAGCTTGCCCTGCCCGATGAGCACCAGCGTGCCCGCGATGATGCGCACCATGTTGTATAGGAACCCCGTCCCCCACACCATGAAGCAGATCTGATCGCCCGCCCGCTCGACCTGCGCGGCCTTCATCTCGCGCACGAAGGTTTTCGACGTGCCGCCCGAGGCCATGAACGCGGAAAAATCGTGCGCGCCCACGATGTCCTGCGCCGCGGCGTGCATCTTCTCCACGTCCAGCGGCACGGGGCAGTGCGCGGAATAGCGCCCCAGCATGGCCGAGGCGTGCGGCGCGTTGACGATGGTGTAGGCGTAGACCTTGCCCGCGGTGGAAAAGCGCGCGTGGAAGTCGGGTTCCGCCTCCCACGACTGCTGAATGCGTACGTCGGGCGGCAGCATGGTGTTGAGCGCAAAGCTGAACTTCTCGGCCGGGATGCGCGTCTCGGTGTCAAAGTGCGCCACCTGCCCCATCGCGTGCACGCCGGCGTCTGTGCGCGACGCGCCGGTGATGGGCACGCGTCCGCCGCCCGAGAGACGCGAAAGGGCTTCCTCGATCACCTGCTGCACGGCCAGCGCGTTGTCCTGGTTCTGCCAGCCCGCGTAATTCGTGCCGTCGTAGGCGATGCGCAGCGCGATGCGGCGCGTCACAGCAGACGCTCCAGCAGCACCAGTCCCGTCGTCACCAGCACGACGGTGATGCCCGCGTAGTCGATGCCCGTCACGTGCAGCTGCTTCATGCGCGTGCGGTTGGTGCCGCCGTGGTAGCAGCGCGCCTCCATCGCCATGGCCAGCTCGTCCGCGCGGCGGAAGGCGCTGACGAACAGCGGCACCAGCAGCGGCACCATGGCCTTTGCGCGCTGCAGCAGGTTGCCCGTGTCAAAGTCGGCGCCCCTTGCGGTCTGCGCCTTCATGATCTTGTCGGTCTCCTCCAGCAGCGTGGGGATGAAGCGCAGCGCGATGGTCATCATCATGGCCATCTCGTGCACGGGGAAGTGGATGGCGTTCAGCGGCTTGAGCAGCCGTTCCAGCGCGTCGGTCAGCGCCATGGGCGAGGTGGTCAGCGTCAGCAGCGACGTGCCCACCAGCAGGAACACCAGCCGCAGCGCCATGAACACCGCAAAGCGGATGCCTTCCTTATAGATGCTGATGATCCACCAGTGGAACAGCAGCTCCTCGCCGCGGTAGAAGAATATGTTCAGCACAAAGGTCATCGCCACGATGAACAGCACGGGCTTGACCGAGCGCAGCAAAAACTTGGGCTTGATCTGAGACAAAAACGTCGTCCCCGCGACGAACAGCGCCAGTATCGCGTAGCCGATGAATCCCTTGACGAGAAACACCAGCGCGATGTAGGCCACCATCAGCACCAGCTTGACGCGCGGGTCCATGCGGTGCACCGCGGAGTTTCCGGGGAAGAACTGCCCCAGCGTGATGTCCTTAAGCATGCTTTTCCCCTCCCAGCAGGCCCACCAGCGCCCGCTCCATCTCGTCCATGGTGTGGATGTGCCGGGGCAGGTCAAAGCCTCTGCGGCTCAGCTCGCCCGCCAGCGTCGTGACCGCAGGCACGTCCAGCCCCATCGCGCGCAGGCGCTCTTCCTGCGCAAACACCTCGTCCGGCGTGCCCTGCATCTCCAGCTTGCCGTGGTTCATCACGAAAATGCGGTCGGCAAACCGAGCCACGTCGTCCATGGAGTGCGACACCATCAGGATGGTGCGGCCCAGCTTGTGCCAGTTTTCCACGAGGCCAAGGATATAATCGCGCCCGTACGGGTCAAGGCCCGCGGTGGGCTCGTCCAGGATCAGTATGTCCGGCTCCATCGCAAGCACGCCTGCGATGGCGACGCGCCGCTTCTGCCCGCCCGACAGCTCAAAGGGCGACTTGTTCGCGAACTGCGCGTAGTCCAGATCCACCAGCCGCATCGCGTCGCGCACGCGGGTGGCGATCTTCTTCTCGTCTAGGCCCAGGTTCTTCGGGCCGAACGCGATGTCCTTTTCCACCGTCTCCTCGAACAGCTGATACTCCGGGTACTGGAACACCAGCCCGATGGTGCGGCGCACCTCCTTCATGTTGGTGCCTTTGGCGGTCAGATCCATGCCGTTGACGATGACCGTGCCGCCCGTGGGCTTGAGCAGGCCGTTGAGGTGCTGGATCAGCGTGGACTTGCCGCTGCCCGTGTGGCCGATGATGCCGATGAATTCGCCGTCGTGGATGGTGAAGCTCACCTTGTCCAGCGCGGTGGACTCAAACGGGCTGTCGGCGTTGTAGGTATGGGTCAATTCTCTTGCTTCAACCGGCATAGCTCCTCCACCATCTCCTCTACGTTCATGGGCGCGCCGTGCACGTCGATGCCGTGGGCGCGCAGCCTGTGCGCAAGCTCCGTCATGGGCGGCACGTCAAGGCCGATGTCCTTGAGCCGCTCCACCTGGCTGAACACCTGCTCAGGCTTTCCCTCCAGCACGGTCTGCCCCTTTTCCATCACGATCACGCGGTCGCCGCGCAGCGCTTCCTCCATGAAGTGCGTGATC
>JAXEXP010000127.1:0-14361 GCA_034113365.1 Candidatus Spyradocola sp. | reverse complement strand
TAAGTTAGGAAGAATATAGATGGATGGCTTCTCTTTTCCATCCGTTCCCTAACTATTTGCAGATGGAAAATCGCTTCCGATACAGAAAAATTCGTGTGCGGCAAGGCCGTGCGCGAATTTTTCTGCAATTCGGAAAAGATGAGGTTTCATCTTTTTCGAGCCTGTCGACAGGCTGTGACCCCCTCCTTTTTGGGGGAGGGGGTCCAAGGCGCCGCCCTTCCCTTTTTACGCAAGGGAAAGGCTTTGGGCGGGTCAGCGGGGGTTGTTCTGCTGGAGCGGCGGGTTGCCTGCACCGGCGGCGCGGTTGACCTCGACGCGGTTCTTATGGACGTCGTCCAGCACGCGGGAGAGGTGCTGCTCGACATTGCCCAGCACGTCGTTGAGGTAGCGGGTGCAGCTGTCGGCCTCCTCGTCGGCCTGCGCGATGGCCTCATTGACGATGGCGTTGGCGCGGCGCTGGGCCTCCTGCACGATGGCGTGGGTGCTGACCATCTGCTCGAACTGCTGGCGCGCGTCGGCCAGGATCTGCTCGGCCTGGTTCTGCGCGTCGGCCAGGATCTGCTCGCGGTCGCGCACGATGACCTCGGCGTCCTTGACGTCGTCGGGGAGCGAGACGCGCAGCTCGCTGACGATGTCCAGGCACTTTTCCACGTCCACGAGCCTCTTACCGGTCAGCGGCACGGAGGCGGATTTGCTCAGTTCCTCATCCAGATATTCCAAAAGAGCCATCAGATTCATGCGTTTACCTCTCCTTTCGGGGTTGCCGATTCCTTCAGCGTGCGCGCCACAGCGGGCGGCACGAGCGCCGAGACGTCGCCGCCCAGCGCGAATATGCTGCGCACCAGCGACGAGCTGATGCTGCCACGCTCCGGCCGCGCCGGAAGAAACAGCGTCTCGATCTGCGGCGCCATATAGTAGTAGCCTGCCGCGTACGTGGACTCGTATTCAAAATCCGTGACGGAGCGCAGGCCGCGCGCGATCACCTGCGCGCCCACCTGCAGCGCCAGCTCCACCGTCGCGCCGTCGTGCGCGCACACGGTCACGTTTGGAAGATGCGCCGTGGCCTCGCGGATGCCGCGCAGGCGCGCCTCCACCGACAGGAACGGCTTTTTGTCCGGGTTGTGCAGCACGCCCACCACCACCTGGTCGTAGAGGCGGGAGAGCCGCTCGATGAGGTCCAGATGACCCAGCGTGAGCGGGTCAAAGGAACCGGGAAACAGCGCGATGCGTTTCATGCACTATGCCCTTTCTATAAAATGCAGCAGCGACTTGCCGTAGCGGCGCTGATCGGTCAGCGCAAGGCCCGCAGGCACGTCGAAGCCCTCATCGGCGGCGGTCTCGGCGCAGATGCGTCCGCCGTCCGCCAGCAGGCCGCCCGCAGCGATGCCGCGCAGCGCCTCGTCCACCAGGCCCTTGTGATAGGGCGGGTCCAGGAAGATCAAGTCGAACTGCCGGCCCTTGAGGCGGACCAGCGCGTCCTGTGCCTCGTAGCGCAGCAGCTGCGCCCTGTCGCGCGCGCGAACCGCGTCGATGTTTTGCTCGATGACCGCGCACGCCTCGGGGGAATGGTCGCACAGCACGGCGGAAGCCGCGCCCCGCGACAGCGCCTCCAGCGCCAGCGCGCCCGAGCCCGCGAACAGGTCCAGCACCTGCGCGTCGAATACCCGCGTCTGCAGGATGTTGAACAGCGCCTCGCGCGTGCGGTCGAGCGTGGGGCGGGTGTTGTCGCCCGGCAGCGTGGTCAATTTTCGCCCTCTGGCCTGCCCGGATATGATCCTCATGGCCCATCCTCCTCCGAATCAAACCTTTGGTTTTATCATCATACCACAAAATGCGCACGGCCACAATAAAAAAACCGTTCAGAAAATAAAAAATTCGCGCATAGCCTGCGCGGCGCGGGGCAACCTAACGGTGCCGAAAGCGATTCGGCAGTATCGTTGGTCACTCCTCCTACTCTACACTTGGGGCGAAAGCCTCTCTTTTTTTGTTTTTGGGCGGCGTGAGGGGGACGCGGGGGGCGCCGCACGGGTATGCTGTGCGCGGCCGGGTGCACGTTGTGCGGCGCATCGGAGCGGTGATGCGAAGGGGATTTCTGGGGGTATTTGGGGTGCGCCGCGGGGGCGCCGCACGGGTGTGCTGTGCGCGGCCGGGTGCACGTTGTGCGGCGCGTCGGAGCGGCAGTGCGAAGGGGCGGTCTGGGGGGGGTGGTTTGGGTGAGATGCAAAGCGCCGCGTTTTTGTGCAAAACGCGGCGCTTATTGTGCGGATGTCAGGCGGCGGGCTGCTTCTTTTTGCGGCGGCGGTTGACCTTGCGGCGCTTTTCGCGCTTGGCCCTCTCCATCTGCACGACCTGCCGGGCCCACAGCTTCGGGCCGAACAGGTAGGCGACGCCGATGCACGCGGGGTAGATCAGCGCCAGCGGCAGGTACAGCCACGGCAGCGCGCCGGAGACGTACTGGAACAGCCCCAGGAACTCGCCCAGGCACAGGCGGGTGAGGAAGGTGAGCATCACGGGGGCGTTGTCCGCAAAGAACAGCGACACCACCGACAGCACGATGGCGGGCGCCGACGCGATGAGCGCGGCGGTGATGCCCTTTGCGGGACGGTACATGCGCTGCGCCTCTTCGGGCTTGATCTGGTAGCCGCGCTCGGCCTTCTGCTTTTCCATCAGCGCGGTGAACTTGCAGTCCTTGGCTCCGCGGCCCAGCCCATCGTAGATGGCCGCGGCGAGCACGAGCGCGGTGTAGACCGCCGTCAGCAGCAGGTTGAGCCAGTCGTAATCGCCCATCAGCGACTGCACGAACACCATGTTGACCAGAATCAGCGTCGCCAGCATCAGAAACGAGGCGCCGGCGAACTTGAGCGTATCCTTCATGTCGATCCTCCCATGCGCGTGACCCCCTGCGGGCTGACCAGCGCCGCCATGGGCACATCGCAGCGCCCAACGGGCACGGATTCTATCACACACTCAGTATAGCACACTCCGGCGCAGAATGCGTGAACTTTCGTTAAATATCTGTCGTAATAGCCCTTGCCGTAGCCCAGCCTGCCGCCCTTTTCGTCAAAGGCCAGCCCCGGGCAGAGCACGAGGTCGATCTCCTCCGGCAAAACGACGTCCCCGGCGGGTTCCAATATGCCAAACGCGCCGGGGCACAGGCAGTTTTCGCCCGTGCAGCGCACCGCGTCCATCTCCCCGTTTTCCCGGCAGACGGGCAGACAGACCGTCCTGCCCTGCGCAAGGGCGTGCTCCAGCACGGGCCGCACGTCCACTTCGCTGCCGATGGGTATGTAGAGCAGCATGCAGCCCGCGCGGGCGTACTCCGGCAGGGCCAGGATGTGCCCGCAGATGGCCGCGCCCTGCTGCGCGCGGTCGGGGATGGCGGCGCGCACGCGCTTCATGCGCGCCCGCAGCTGCGGCTTATCCATGGAGCCACACCCGCGGCACGCGCTGCGAGACGCCCGTCATGATTTCATACGGTATGGTGTCCGCGATGTCCGCCAGCTCGCAGGCGGTGATCTGCTGCCCGCCCTGTGCGCCCAGCAGCACCACCTCGTCGCCCTCGGCAACGTCCATGCCTGTGACGTCCAGCATCACCTGGTCCATGCACACCGAGCCCACCACGGGCACGCGCGCGCCGTGCACCAGCGCGCAGGCTTTATTGGAGAAGGCGCGCCGGTAGCCGTCGGCGTAGCCCACGGGGATGGTCGCGATGCGGGTGGGCCGCTGCGCGGTAAAGCGCCTGCCGTAGCTGACGGTCTCCCCCGCCTCGATGGTCTTGACGTAGGTGACGCGCGTGACCCAGCGCATCGCGGGCCGCACGGGCAGCTGCTCCAGCGCGTCCACGCCGTACATCACGATGCCGGCGCGCACCATGTCGTAGCGCGCCTGGGGATAGCGCAGCGCCGCAGCCGACGCCGCCGCGTGCCGCGTCACGTTCAGCCCGTACTCCCCGATGACCTTGAGAAACGCCTCGTATCGCGCGATCTGCTCCAGCCCGAAGTCGCTACCCGGCACGTCTGCGGTGGCAAAGTGCGTCATCGCGCCGGTGATGCGCACGTCGGGGCACCCGGCGGCGGCGTCCAGCAGCGCGCGCAGCTCCGCCTCGGTTCGCACGCCGATGCGGTTCATGCCGGTGTCCAGCTTGAGGTGCGCGTGCGCCGTGACGCCCAGCGATTTTGCCGCGCCCTGCAGCGCCAGCAGCGTGTCCGGCTCGAACACCACCTGCGTGATGCCGTTTTCCACCGCCGCAAACGCGCCCGGGCCGTCGGTGGGCCCGAGCATCAGGATGGGCGCGTCGATGCCTGCCTCGCGCAGCGCCATGCCCTCCTCGATCAGCGCCACCGCAAAGGCAGAGGCCCCTGCCTCCAGCGCCGCCTTGGCGCAGGGCACCGCGCCGTGGCCGTAGGCGTCCGCCTTGACCACCGCCAGCACCTTTGCGCCGCCCGCCGCCGCGCGGAAGCAGCCGACGTTGTGCCGGATGGCGTCCAGATCGATCTCCAACTGCGTATGTCTGATGGACATGTACAAAATTCCTCCCGGAAAGCGACATCCTCTCCGGATGCCTTGATGCGCGCTAGGCGTTCCAGCGCGTCAGCTGGGCAAAGCCGTCCACGTAGTCGATGGCGGACAGGCTGCCCGGCGCGCAGGCGAAGCGATAGGCCCCCGCCGCGCCCAGCCCCAGCGCGTGCGACGCGATGGAGCACAGCACCGAGTGGTGCGCCACGATCAGGATCGCAGGCGCGCCCTCGGTCTCGTCCAGCACGCGCTCGTAGGCCTCCGCTACGCGCTCGTGGAAGGCGGACACGCTCTCGCCGTTCGGCGGCGCGCCGTCGGGCAGCGCAAACTGCGCCCACGCGGCCTCGTCCGCACGGCAGGCGGCGCGGCTCTTGCCGTTCCAGTCGCCAAAGTCGCGCTCGGCAAGGCCGGGCTCGGTTTTGATCTCGGGCGGCAGGCGCAGCAGGCGCGCGGTCTGCACGCAGCGCACCAGGGGGCTGGTCACAATGGCGTCCAGCCGCATGCGCGACAGGCGTTTGGCCGCGTTCTGCGCTGCGAGACGGCCGTTTTCGGTCAGCGCGGTGTCGGTGCGGCCCAGGAATGCGTCGGGCGCGGGGGTGTCGGCCTCGCCGTGCCGCAGCAGGATCACGGTGCGCACATCGGGCATGTTACAGCATCCTTTCGTTTTGAAGTATCAGATCGTTTTCTGGATGAACGCGGCCTGTTCTTTCCGCGGCACGTCGCCCATGTGCGGCTCCGCGCCCAGCAGCATGCACCGCTCGTCGCCCATCTCGTGCTTTTCCCACACGGGCGCGCCCTCGCCGTTGGGGTCGCCGGTCTTTACGAAGTTGGCCCAGTAGGTCATCATGGCCTCGGAGGCCTTGTAGTCCTGCTCGCGCCACGGCCGCCAGCCGGTGTACAGCGTGCCGAACTGGTAGACCAGCTCCGAGGAGTGGAAGGGCCCCACCACGGTGCCGTCGGCGTTGGGCAGCGTCTGGGTAAAGGAGTACAGGTAGGCGTTTGCGCCGTGCTTCATCTGGTACTCGGCCGCAGTGCGCATGCCCGCAAAGGTGCGCGCGGTGCGCTCGAAGCTGACCACGCGGCCCGCCTCCTCGTTGTTCTCAGCCGGGAACAGCCTGCGGTATTCCTCCGCCTTGTCACCGTAATTCTCGGCGTTTTTGAGGTACTTTTCGTAATCGTCCGGCTCGGTCTCGTGGATGCAGTCCTCGTCGCAGGTGCAGCCCATGATGACGTTGACCACGTTCTGCCGCCCCGCCGCAAAGCGCTCGGCGTAGGGCTCCGTGATGACGCAGCCGTCCAGTATGGGCCTAAAGGGGATGCCGTTCTTCTCGCTGGCCTCGATGATCTGCTCGGGCGTGCAGCGGCGCATCTCCTCGAGATTTGCGCAGCCCAGCGCCTTTTGCAGCCGCAGGCCGTTCTCCTCCGCCGCGCGCAGGCTCGTGCCCACGCCCGCCGCGCCCACGCGCCCGAACGCCGAGCCGCTCTGGCAGATGGCCCCGCGGAACAGCCCGCGCGTGCGCTCGGTGCTCAGCATCGCCATCACCGACATGGAGCCCGCGCTCTGCCCGTCGATGGTGACCTTGTCCGGGTCGCCGCCGAAGGCCTCGATGTTGTCGTGCACCCACCTAAGCGCCGCCGCCTGATCCATGAACGCGTAGTTGCCCGAGGCGCCGCCCTGCTCGCGCGTCAGCTCGGGGTGCGCCATGAAGCCCAGCGCGCCCAGGCGGTAGTTGATGGTCACCACCACGATGCCCTTGGCCGCCAGCGTGTCGCCGATGAACTGCAGCGCGCCGCCCGAGCCCTCGCGGAAGCCGCCGCCGTGGATCCACACGTACACGGGCAGCTTTTCGCCGGGCCTTGCGGGCGTCCAGACGTTGAGCGCCAGCCCCTGCGCCTCGTCCATCACCTTCTCGTTGGGATAGAACTCCACCTGGTAGAAGGAGCCCTTGGGCAGCGAGACCTGCGGGAAGTCGGGCGCGTACTTCGTCGCGTCGCGCACGCCGTCCCAGGGCGTCACGGGCCGGGGCGCGCGCCAGCGATACTCGCCCACCGGCGCATCCGCGTACGGGATGCCCAGGAACGCCCACACGCCGGGGTTGCGCTCGCACTTCTTGCCCTGCAGCTTGCCGCTGCGGGTAACCACCACACCGTTGCTCTGTGCAAACATGTCTTTGTCCTCCTTGCATCGCAAAGTTTTCGTTATACTTGTATTCTATTCCCATCTCGCCCGTTTGTCAAACCCAGCGCGCACCCCGCGCGCACCCCAACTCACCCCAGTAGGCCCCCTTCGCACGCAGCCCCTACGCGCCGCACACACCGCACCCGGCCCCGTACCAAACACCTGTGCGGCGCCCCCCGCGCACCACCCGCCCCCAGAACACCCGGTTTCCGTCGAGGAAACCATAGACCCTGACGCCCTTCCCCTTCACGGGGAGGGGCGTCAGGGTCATCCCCCCAGGGGGCAGAAAGGCAGAAAAAAAGACAGCCGAAGCCGTCTTTTTTCAACATACCTCAATTATTGTTGACATTTCTGTGCTGCACGGCCGAGAGCCTCGCCATGGCCTGTGCCAGCCCCGCCTTGGCCAGCGCGTACTCGCGCATGCTCTGGGCCTGGCGCAGCTTTTCCTTCTCCAGCTGCTCCTCCTCGCGGGCGAGGCGCTCGTCGATCTCGTCGGGCCATTCGGCGCGCTGGCAGAGCAGCAGCACGCGTTGCTTATCCACCATCGCGTAGCCGTCGGCGATGACGCACTCGTCCCACTTGCCCTCGCGCTGGATGCGCACCGTGCCCGCCTTGACCACGAGCACCATTCTGGCGTGGTTGGCCAGTATGCCCTGCTCGCCGTCCTCGCCGGGCAGCACCACCATCTCCACCGGCTCCTTGAAGAAGCCGCGCTCGGGTGTGGTGATCTCCAGTTCAAACGTCGCCGCCATACGCTTAACCCTTTCTCATGGCCTCGGCCTTGGCCTTGGCCTCGTCGATGTCGCCCACCATGAAGAACGCCGCCTCGGGCAGGTCGTCCACCTCGCCGTCGACGATGGCGCGGAAGCCCTCGATGGTCTTTTCCACGGGCACGTAGCGGCCCGGGTTGTTGGTGAACACCTCGGCCACGAACATGGGCTGCGACAGGAAGCGCTGGATGCGGCGCGCCCTGTGCACCGTCAGGCGATCCTCCTCGGACAGCTCGTCCATGCCCAGGATCGCGATGATGTCGGACAGCTCCTTGTAGCGCTGCAGCACCTCCTGCACGCGCCGGGCGATGTGGTAGTGCTCCTCGCCCACGATGCGCGGGTCGAGGATGCGGCTGTTGGAAGCCAGCGGATCCACCGCCGGGTAGATGCCGCTCTCGGACACCTGGCGCGACAGCACGGTGGTTGCGTCCAGGTGCGTAAAGGTGGTGGCGGGGGCCGGGTCGGTCAGGTCGTCTGCGGGGACGTAGATGGCCTGCACCGAGGTGATGGAGCCGCGGTCGGTGGAGGTGATGCGCTCCTGCAGCTCGCCGACCTCCTGCGCAAGCGTGGGCTGATAGCCCACCGCGGACGGCATGCGTCCCAGCAGCGCCGAGACTTCCGAGCCCGCCTGCACATAGCGGAAGATATTGTCGATGAACAGCAGCACGTCGGTGTGCTTCTCGTCGCGGAAGTATTCCGCCTGCGTAAGGCCCGTCAGCGCCACGCGCATGCGGCTTCCCGGCGGCTCGTTCATCTGCCCAAAGGCCATGACGGTCTTTTCCAGCACGCCGGACTCCTTCATGTCGTGCATCAGCTCGTTGCCCTCGCGGGAGCGCTCGCCAACGCCGGTAAAGATGGAGTAGCCGCCGTGCTCGGTGGCGATGTTGCGGATCATTTCCATGATGAGCACCGTCTTGCCCACGCCCGCGCCGCCGAACAGGCCGATCTTGCCGCCCTTGGGATAGGGCGCGAGCAGGTCGATGACCTTGATGCCCGTCTCAAAGACGCGGTTTGCGGGCTTCTGGTGCATGAACACCGGCGCCTCGCGGTGGATGGGGCGGCTCTCCTTTGCGGTGATGTCGCCCAGGCCGTCGATGGGCTCGCCCAGCACGTTGACGGCGCGGCCCAGCATCTCCTGCCCCACGGGCACGGTGATGGGCGCGCCGGTGTTTTCCACCTTCATGCCGCGCGCCAGGCCCTCGGTGGCCTTGAGCGAGATGCAGCGCACCACGCCGCCGCCCATGTGCTTGGCCACCTCCAGCGGCGTGCGCGTCTCGCCGTCGATTACATAAATCAGGTCGCGGATCTCGGGCATGGCGCCGGCGTCGAACTGCACGTCCACCACAGCGCCGATGACCTGCGTGACCTGTCCCTGTTTGCGTTCCATGTTATCCTACCCTTCCAGCGCGTCCGCGCCCGCGATGATTTCGGCGATCTCGTTGGTGATCTGGCTCTGGCGCGCGCGGTTGAGCTCGTGCCCCAGCCGGTCCATCATCTCATTGGCATTGCGCGTGGCCGCGTCCATCGCGTTCATGCGCGCGCACTGCTCGCTTGCGAAGGACTGCACCAGCGCGCTGTAGATCACGCCGATCAGATACTGGGGAATGAGCAGCTCCATCAGCCGGGTCACCGACGGCTCGTAGAGGATCTCCTCCTGGCTGCTGACCGAGGCCTCCACGTCGTCAAAGTCCTCCACGCGAACCGGCAGCAGACGGATCACCTCGGGCTTCTGCACCATGGTGGAGATGCGCCGGGTGTAGACGATGTAGACCTCGTCGAGCATGTTCTGGTTGTAGAGCTCCAGCACCGTCTCCGCGATCTGCCGCGCGTGGTAGAGCGTGGGGTCCTGGATCACGTGCGCAAACTCGATGTCGATGACATACCCTCTGCGCTCGAGGTACTCCCTTGCCATCTGGCCGATGCAGAAGATGTTGCTCTCCTCATAGGCCTTCATGTGCTCCTCGGCCAGCTGCAGCACGCCGCTGTTGTAGCCGCCGGCCAGGCCCTTGTCCGCCGCGATGATGATGTGCGCGGCGCGGTTGCCCTTGGGGCGGCGCAGGTAGCCCTGCTTGCGGCCCTCTACGTGGGTCAGCACGTCCTTGATGGTCTGGCGCACCTCGGTCAGGTACGTCAGGTTCGCCTCATAGCGCGCCAGGCCCTTTTTCATCTTGGCGGTGGAGATCATGTGCATGGCGCGGGTGATCTGCCGCGTCTGCGACACCACGCGCATGTGGTGGCGAATGTCGGCTATGCTCGCCATGTGCTCCTCACCTCTTAAAGTATTCCGCAGCCGCGGCCGTCAGGCTGTCCTCGTCGTCGGTGTCCAGCTCGCCGCTGCCCGCGATGCGCAGCAGGATCTGCGGGTATTCCCTGCGCACAAAGTCAATGAAATCCACCTTGAACTGCGCGATGCCCTTGACGTCCACGTCGGTGGCCAGGCCGCGCGTCATCACGTAGAGCAGCACCGCCTGCTCCTCCATGGGCATGGGCGCGTACTGGTCCTGCTTGAGCAGCTCTGTCAGCTTCTCGCCCTGGGTCAGCAGGTCGCGCGTGGCGGTGTCCAGATCGGAGCCGAACTGCGCGAACACCGACAGCTCGCGGTACTGCGCCAGATCCAGCCTCAGCTGGCCGGACACCTTGCGCATGGCCTTGGTCTGCGCGTTGCCGCCCACGCGCGACACCGACAGGCCGCCGTTGACGGCCGGGCGCACGCCCGCGTTGAACAGCTCGCTCTCCAGGAAGATCTGCCCGTCGGTGATGGAGATGACGTTGGTGGGGATGTAGGCCGAAATGTCGCCCGCCATGGTCTCGATGATGGGCAGGGCGGTCATGGAGCCGCCGCCCAGCGCGTCGGAGAGCTTCGCGGCGCGCTCGAGCAGTCGGGAGTGCAGGTAGAACACGTCGCCGGGGTAGGCCTCACGTCCCGGCGGACGGCGCAGCAGCAGCGAAATGGCGCGATAGGCCACCGCGTGCTTGGATAGGTCGTCGTAGATGATCAGCGCGTCGCGGCCGGCGTACATGAACTCCTCGGCCATCGCGCAGCCCGCGTAGGGCGCGATGTACTGCATGGGCGCGGAGTCCGACGCGGTCGCCGCCACGATGGTGGTGTACTCCATCGCGCCGTTGTCCTCCAGCGTCTTTTTGACCGACGCGATGGTGGACGCCTTCTGGCCGATGGCCACGTAGATGCACACCACGCCCGTGTGCTTCTGGTTGATGATGGTGTCCACGGCGATGGCGGTCTTGCCCGTCTGCCTGTCGCCGATGATGAGCTCGCGCTGACCTCTTCCAACGGGCACCATGGAGTCGATGGCCATGTAGCCCGTCTGCAGGGGCTGCTTGACCGCGCCGCGCTCGATGATGGGCGGGGCTTCCGTCTCGATGGGGCGGAAGGTCTTGGCGCGGATGGGCTCCTTGCCGTCGATGGCGCGGCCCAGCGGGTCCACCACGCGGCCCAGCAGGCGCTCGCCCACGGGCACCGACACGATGCGGCCCGTGCCCTCCACGCGGCTGCCCTCCTGGATGCCGGCGGTCTTGTCCAGCATGATGACGCCCACGCTGTCGCGCTCCAGGTTGAACGCGATGCCGAACCTGCCGCCCTCAAAGCGCAGCAGCTCGTTGTTGCGGCAGCCGTTGAGGCCGTTGACGTGCGCGATGCCGTCGCCCACGCTGATGACGTAGCCCACCGGCAGCACCTCGGCGCGGTTCTTGAAGCCGTGCATGCGCTCCAGGCGCGCCTCCAGCGTGTCGGGCACGTCGTCCTCGGCCTCGGGCTGGATGTCCTGCTTGATGGTCAGCCGGTTCTGGATCGTGCCGTCGTAGACGCGGCCGTCGATCTCCACGCGCACGCCGCCGATGAGCGACGGATCGACAATGACCTCCAGCTGCACCTCGCCTCCGAGCCTTTGGGCAAAGGAGCTGCGGATCAGCTCCAGCTGCCCATCTTTCGGCGCGGCGGGGGTATATAGCTTTCCTTTCAGCATATCACTTCACCTCGGCCAGGAATTCCTCCATCAGCTTCTGATGGTCCTCGGGCTTGATCTCGCGCTCCAGTATGCGGCTGGCCAGCTGCACGGAGAGCGCCATCACCTGCTCGTGCAGCGCGTCGAGCTGGCGCTTCTTCTCCTGCTCGGCCTCCGCGCGGGCGTTGTCCAGGATCTCCCCGGCCTGCTTTTCGGCGGCGCTGCGGATGGCCTTGGCGTCGTTGTCGGCCTGCACCAGCATCTGCGCCACCTGGTCCTCCGCGTCGGCGCGCGCCTGTTTCAGGATCTCGTCGCCCTGCGCGCGGATGGTGGCCACCTCGGCCTTGTCCTTATCCAGCTGCTCGCGCTCGGCCGCGATGCGCTCGCGGCGCTGCTTCATGAACTTGGCCACGGGCTTGTAGAGGAAGATGCGGAACGCGATGTAGAGTATGATCAGGTTGACCAGGTGCAGCACCAGGCTGAGCGGAGAGACGATCTCGAAAATACCTTCCATGTCGAATCCACTCCTTGATGCTTATTTGAGCAGGAACATGATCATCAGCGCCACGACGAAGCCGTAAATGGCGGTGGATTCGGCCAGGACCAGGCCCAGCATCATGGTGGAGCGGATGGAACCCGCGGCCTCGGGCTGACGCGCGACGGCCTCGACGGACTTGCCGGTGGCAATACCCATGGAAATGCCGGCGCCGATGCCGGTGAACACTGCAATACCTGCGCCGATGGCGAGCAAACCAGTACCCATACTTGTTACCTCCGAAATTCTGTTGTATTGTGCGTATTTGTGGGGCGACCCCGCGTCACTCAATGGCCTCCGAAACGTAGCAGAGCGTCAGCGTGACGAAGATGTAGGCCTGTATGGCCGAGTCGAAGAAGTTGAAGTACAGCGACAGCGCCGCGGGAATGGCCACGGCAAAGTACTTCATCGCGCCGTAGATCAGCTCCATGACGATCATGCCCGCCAGCAGGTTGCCGTAGAGTCGGCACGCCATCGAGATGGGGATGGCGATGTCCGTCACCAGCGGGATGAGGGGGATGGGCTTGACGTAGTGCATCAGGCGGCCCCCCAGGCCCTTGTGCCTGATGCCCATGTAGTTGATCCAGAAGAAGGTGCCCAGGCCCATCGCCAGCGTCATGGAAAGATCCGTCGTCGGCGCGCGGACGCCGATGATCTCCACCATGCAGCAGCCGAAGATGTAGCAGGCGATCGTCGCGCAGTAGGGCGCGATCTCCTCCCACACGCCGCCGACCTCGGTCTTGGCGTAATTCTGGATCGCTTCAATGCCGAATTCCAGCAGGTTTTGCAGCCCCTTGGGAACCTCGGTGAAGTTTCTGGACCTGATCTTGACCACGATTGCCAGCACAATGAGCACCGCGGTGACACACCAGGCGATCACCACCGATTCCCCTACATTGACGCCGCCAATGTAAAAGGCTTTCGGCGTGACTTCGATTTCCATTCCATCATCTCCTGCCATCGAAGTAGTTCTTTAGGAACATCACCGCCAGCATCAGCAGATCGCCCGCCGCCGCCAGCAGCATGAACCACGCAGAGACAAACATGCCGCACACCAGGATCACCAGGTGCGTCAGGGGCTTGAGGAACACCAGCGCGAAGATGCGCCCGTTGCTCATGTCGTTGCCAAACAGCTTTTTGGTCATCCACAGGTTGAATGTGCCGCCCAGCAGCCCCCACAGCAGCCCCAGCGCGTCCGGAAACAGCCGGAATACCCCGAGTGCCTCCATCGCCGCATCCCTCCTTCCCGCTTTGTCTCCAAACAGCATACCCCCCATTTTCCCGTTTGTAAAGGGCGATTCGGAGGATTAACAGTTATTTTTCATTCCTTTTCCATGGAAGTATTTCTTATATTGTATCTTTATCCTGCACGTTCCGCCCCGTATTGACAGCCCCTCCCCCGCGTGTTATATTGTAAACGGTTAAAATAATTCTGGTTTACAATCATTCCAAAGGAGGAACCCATCCATGAAACACATCACCATCCGCGACATCACGCTGTGCGCGCTGTTCTGCGCGCTGACGGCGGTGGGCGCGTTCATCTCCATCCCCCTGCCCTACGGCGCGGTGACGCTGCAGTGGTTCTTCGTGGTGCTGGCGGGCTTCGTGCTCACGCCCAGGCAGGCGCTGCTGTCCATGGTCTGCTACGTGGTTCTGGGCCTGGTCGGCGCACCCATCTTCGCGGGCTTTACCGGCGGCCCCTCCAGCCTCGCCTCGCCCACCTTCGGCTTCCTGATCGGCATGATCGCCTGCGCCCCGCTGACCTCGCTGCTGCTGCGCACCCTCAAGGGCAAAATGCCCTACGTCCCCGCCGCGCTCATCGCCGGCCTTGCGGGCCTTGCCGTGACCTACCTGCTGGGCGCGGTCTACGGCTACTTCGTGATGCGCCTGGTGCTCACCAAGGAGGTCACGCTCTGGTTCATCGTCTGGAACTGGTGCCTCGTCTACCTCCCCGTCGACGCCGTCAAGCTCGCCGCCGCCCTGGCCATCTCCCCCGTCCTGAATCGCGCCATCGCCAAAACCACCAAATCCGCATAACCTGCCCCGGAAGTCCTTGGCTTCCCCTTGAGAGTTTACCCGGAGGGGCGAAGCCCTGGAGGTCGAGCGTTTTGGAAGAAACAGTCCTGTGGACTGACCCTCGGAGGGGCGAAGCCCTGAAGGTCGAGCATTTCGGAGCAGGGGCTCCTGCGGAGCGCCTGCGCAGAATAGCCGACTGGAACACTGGGCCTTCCTGAAAGGGAAGCGCGGTGCGCAGTCAGCGGATGAGGTGTCCCCCATCGCACCCAAAACCACCCCAGACCACCCAAAAGCCTTCCCCTTGAGTAAACACTGATTTATCAAAAGAAAAGGAAGTAGTATAATAGAACCGAGGTGAGAAAGATGGAAAAGCAGATGAACTTC
>JAXEXP010000126.1:0-3214 GCA_034113365.1 Candidatus Spyradocola sp. | reverse complement strand
GTTGTTCCGCATATCCGATTACTCGTTGACGAAAGTATGCTTCTTGTGTTATCTTATCCATTGCAGAGAGCTCCTTTGTGGTGGATGGTGTGTGGTAACTCTATTCTACCACTTGCTCTCTGTTTTTTCTTTATCTTCTGTTACCTATGTATTATACCTCAACATCACAGCGCCATGGAAAACTCGATTTCGTGCAAAAGCGGGATGCCGTGCTCCCCGACGAGCGGAATGCCCGGCTTTAGTTTCCGCGACTGCTCAAGCGCATCCACGTTCACGCGTGTCAGCACAAAGCCGCGCTTTTGATAGAAGCCGATCGCGCGCAGGTTGTCGTTGGTGGTAATGAGCCGCAGCGCGCGGCAGCCCCGCGCAGCGGCGATGGCCCTGACCCGCTCGATGAGCGCGCTGCCAATGCCCCGGTTCTCCACGGAGCTGTCCAGCAGCGTGATCTGGGCAAGGTCGCCGTCGACCGCATAGCAGCAGACGGCGCACAGCGCACCGTCCAGATAGGCCAGTATGCCCTCCCCTGCGGAGACGTCCGCCATCTTGCCGTGGATGACCATGTCGACGCCGCCCCAGCGATCCTGGATATAGCGGGCGGCATCGGGGCGGTTTTCGTCCGTCAGGGGCAGGAACTACGGCTGCGGCGCAGTTTGCGCAAGGGCGCAGATGACGTTCAGCATGTGATCCTGCAGCATGTCCTTTGCGCGCTCGAAAAAGCCGCAGTCGGGTGCGTCATGCATTCCCGTCAGCTCGTTGTTGGCGATGACGCGCACGCCCAGCACGGGCACGCCCGCGGCATGGCAGGCCTTGTACACCGCCGCGGACTCCATGTCCTCGCACAGGTTGCCGAAGGTTTTGTGCAGCCAGTCGATGCGGTCGCTCTCGCGGGAGAACAGGTCGCCCGTGCCCAGCCGACCGATATGAACCTTCCCTCCGGCACAGGGTACGCGCTGCACGAGCTCCAGCAGCTGCGCGTCGCCCTCTATCGGCACCGCGCGGGGGCCGGGCTGCCAGGTCAGCGCGTCGCTGCCCTGCCCGGCGGCGCGGATGGGCATCGTCAGCTCGTTGATGGGGATGGCGGACTGGCCCAGCACCAGATCGCCCACGGCCATGTCCCGCGTGTGACCGCCTGCGCTGCCCTGGTTGAGCACGGCGTCCGGCCGATAGGCGGAAAGCCCTGCGCAGGTGGCGAGCACGGCGTTGAGCGTGCCCACGCCCGTGCGCGAGAGTACCACGCGCAGCGGGCCGCAAGTGGTCTCATAGAACCAGCAGCCGTTGTGCTCGGCCTCACGCCCCGCGGGCAGTCCTGCCTGTATGCGGTCCAGCTCGGTGTCCACCGCGCCCTGCACCAGCAGCGTGTGCATCATGCGTTTTCTCCTCTCAGATGACGAAGTCGCCGCCGTCAGGGACGTGCGTCAGCTCCTTGAGCGTGATGCCCTCCAGATAGTCGTCGATGAGCTTGTCCAGCTTCTCCCACATGGGCAGCGTGCGGCATTCCGCGGCGCGGGGGCACTGCACGGGCTTGCACTCCAGGCAGGCCACGGGCGCCAGCGACCCCTCGGTGAGCTTTAGTATGCTGCCCACGGTGTAGTTCTCCGCGGGGCGCGTCAGGCGGTAGCCGCCGCCCTTGCCGCGCAGGCCGTCTACAAACCCGGACTTGGACAGCACCACGATGATGCTCTCCAGATACTTCTCCGAGATCTCCTGCCGCTGCGCGATGTCCCGCAGCGGGATGTATTTGCCGCAGTCATGCTCCGCCAGATCGATCATCACGCGCAGCGCATAGCGGCCCTTGGTTGAAATCTTCATAGCAATCCCTCCAATAACCCTATCATACCACAGGGTAAATGACGAATCAAGTGCTTTGCGGCAGATGAGCCCGCCCAAAAAACGCATAAAAATCCCCGCGCCGCGGCAGAGCACGGAGCGGGGACGGCAATCAATCGGTGGTGAGCACGAGGTCCGCCTTGTTTTCGACGTCAAAGGCGCTAAAGTATTTTTCCTCAAAGGGGATCCAGCGGGATTTGAACATCTCCAGCTTTTCGGGGCCGTTGCGCAGCAGGATGCGGCGCTGCTGCTCCTCCGGGCTGAGCGTGAGGAAGATGCGCGCGTCGTACCACGGCGTGAGCAGCGGATGGCAGGCATAGGAGCCCTCCACGATGCGCACGGCGGCGGGCGTCACCTCGACGGGGTCGGTCAGCGTCTGCGTCGCGCAGTCGTAGGGGCGGAACGCGAAGGGCTTACCAGCGGCCAGAGGCTTCAGCACCTCCTCCAGAAAGCGCTCGCGATCCACATTGCCGCCGGGCTCCGCGAAGCGCTCCGGCTTGCGCTGGCAGGGGCGCAGGAAGAAGTCGTCCATATGCACCACGGTACAGGTCAGGCGGGTTTGCAGCTCTCTTGCCAGCGTGGTCTTACCCGAGCCGCAGCGGCCGTCGATGGCGATGAGCACGCTGTCCTTGCGCTCCAGCAGCTGGCCGATGAGGCGCAGCGCGGCGGAAATGACCTGTTCGTTCATGGCTTACACCCGCTTGAGCTCGTACTGGCGCGTGCCCATGCCCACCTTTTCGGCCTGCTCGAGCGTGGCCTTCCATTCGATGTTGGGGTTGGAGTCCTTGAAGTTGTCGTGATGGTGCTCCCAGCCCTCGCTCTCGAGGTTGTCGGACAGCTGGCTGTGGGGCAGCGCCTGCGCGGCAAGGCAGGCGTCGGCGCAGGCCTGATCCAGCGCGACGGGATCAAAGGACGCGAACATGCCGATGTCGGGCAGTATGGGCGCGTCGTTCTCGCCGTGGCAGTCGCAGTTGGGGCTGATGTCCTGCACGAGGCTGACGTGGAAGCAGGGACGGCCGTAGCAGACGGCGTGCGCGTACTCGGCCATCTTGCGGTCGAGGGTCTCCACGGCGGCGTCGTCCGGGCTGTAGATGGCGTCAAAGGAGCAGGCGCCGATGCAGCGGCCGCAGCCCTTGCACTTGTCGTAATCGATCACGGCCTTCTTGTTCACATAGGAGATGGCGTCGCTGCCGCACTCCTTGGCGCAGCGGCGGCATCCGCGGCAGGCGTCGGTGTCCACCTGGGGCTTGCCGTCTGCGTGCTGCTCCATCTTGCCGGCGCGGCTGCCGCAGCCCATGCCGATGTTCTTGAGCGCGCCGCCAAAGCCCGTCATCTCATGGCCCTTGAAGTGCGTCAGCGAAATGAACACGTCCGCATCCATGATGGC
>JAXEXP010000125.1:0-32371 GCA_034113365.1 Candidatus Spyradocola sp. | reverse complement strand
GGAACGGATGGAAAAGAGAAGCCATCCATCTATATTCTTCCTAACTTACAGAAAATCGCTCCTCGGCGGGGTACACGCCCCCGCCTGCGGATTGAAGATGAAGGGGCTGCGGCCCCTTCATGCATCCCCGGGGAGCACATGACTGTTTTTTGACGGGCTGGGAAAGTCCTTTAGGGCTTTCTTTTCCTTTTGTGTTCCTGGGGCGGGGTCTTGGGGGGCTTGGGCTTTTTGGGGGCGTAGCTCGCGCTGCGCTTCTGCGCGGTGAACACGAAGTAGCCGTCCACCTGCTCGGCGCGCACGCCGCCGAAGATGGCGGTCAGCTTGTTGCGGTACCACAGCTCGCGCTTGACCACCAGCACCAGCTTTCCGCCCACCTTGAGGCGATTAAAGCCCTTTTCAATGAACTTTTTGGCGACGGAAAAGTCCGCGTGGTAGGGCGGGTTGGACAGGATCCAGTCGAAATCCGCCGCATCCACCGCGTCAAGCGCGTCGCCGCAGACGATGTGCACCCCGGGCACGCCGTTGCGGGCGGCGTTTTCCCGGGCGCAGCGCACGGCCTGCGGATCGACGTCCGTCAGCCAGACGTTTTCCGCGCCCAGGCGCCGCGCCGCCGCGATGCCCACCAGCCCCGCGCCGCAGCCCAGGTCCAGCAGCCGCTGACCCGGCTCGAGGGGGACGCAGGAGACCATCGCCCGCGTGCCCGCGTCCGCGCCCGAGGGCGAAAACAGCCCGGGCTGCGTTTCAATGGACAGGGGAACGCCCCACAGCGTCGTTTCATACATATTCAAACGCCTCACTTTCGCGTGATTGGACGTATAGACATAGAAAATGCGGTCAATTCTAGTAATTGACCGCCGTGAGGCCGGGTGCTTGGGTGAAATGAAAAAACGAAATGCAGGCTGACGAATCAGCCAAATAGGCAATGATGAAATGCCTGTAATGAGATGATTTTGAAGAAAGCCCCCAACTTGTTTACAATATAACATGGCCGTGGGCATACGTCAATAAAGAAATTGTAAATTCCACTGGAATATATGAAAAGAAGTTAATAAACTCCGGCGGAGGCCCTGCGCGGTGCAAATATACAATTTTTGAAAAATGGAAAACTATGCCTTGCATATAGATGCAGTTCGTGATATAGTGGGTGGCGAAAAAGTAAGCATGCGGCAGTACAGCGGGTTTTGGCCGAAAAAGGATGCCTTTTTTGCGCGCAGACGCGCTGCGGGCCGCATAAGCTGAAAAAGACAGGTCAGAGCAAACGAAGCTGGAGGGAAGTCTATGGGTTACATCAAATGCCCGCGCTGCGAGCTGAACTATATGCCGGATACCGAGCGCTATTGCCAGGTGTGCAAGCGCGAGATGCGCGGCGAGGACGAGCACGAGGAGCTGGAGCTCTGCTCCGCGTGCGGAGAGCACCCGGTGGTGCCCGGCGAGGAGCTGTGCCAGGCGTGCCTCAAGGAGATGCGCCAGCAGGAGGGCGTCGTCACCGACGTCGAGGAGGACGCCGTGGTGCCTGAGGATTCCGACGTGGCGGCGCTGGACGCCACCAGCGAGCTGGAGGAGATCGAGCTGGACGTCGATGAGGACATCCCCACCTCGGAGTACAGCGAGATCCACAAGGAGCTGGGCGGCATGGACGACGAGGAAGAGGAAGAGGACGAAGACGAGGACGAGGACGGCAAGTAGTCAAAGGAGCCTGTGACCATGCGCATTTACGCAATCGGCGACCTACACCTGCCGGGCGCGCAGAGCAAGCCGATGGATGTCTTTGGCGCGCATTGGGAGGGGCATTTTGAAAAGATCGAACAGGACTGGCGCAGCCGCGTGCAGCCCGACGACACCGTGCTGGTGCCCGGCGACCTGAGCTGGGCCATGACGCTGGAGGAGGCCGCACCCGACCTTGCGCGCATCTGTGCGCTGCCGGGGCGGAAACTGCTGCTGCGAGGCAACCACGACTACTGGTGGTCCTCGCTGACGCGTGTGCGGGCGCTGCTGCCCGAGGGAAACTGGGCGCTGCAGAACGACGCCCGGGACATTGGGGATGCGGTGGTCTGCGGCACGCGCGGCTGGAACGTCGTCGCGGACAATTCCACCGACGCGCAGAATCTCAAGATCTACCGCCGCGAGCTGATGCGGCTGGAGCTGTCGCTCAAGGACGCGGCGGCGAAGGCACAGGGGCGACCCATCGTGTGCATGCTCCACTTTCCTCCCTTTGGGGAGAAAAGAGAGGTCAGCGGCTTTACGCAGCTGCTGGAAGCGTACGGCGTGTACACCTGCGTCTACGGCCATCTGCACGGCGAGGGAATCCGCTCGGCCTTTGAGGGCGAGCGCGGCGGCGTGCGCTACAAGCTGGTCTCCTGCGACAGCCTGGGCTTCCGCCTGCACGAGGTGGAAGTATAGCGTCGTTAGATAAACGGGTTGGAAAGGCTCCACTTTCCTCCCCTTGGGGAGAAAAAGGGTGCAAAGTGGGGAATCCTGCTTCCGCCTGCATGAAGTGAAACGCAGCACTTTTTGAAAAACCGAACATATTTTTGTCAGAACAGTTGAGATAAACCGCTCAACTGTTCTTTTTTTGTCGAAAAAATATGCAAAAAAATTTGTGCAACTTTACAGGGAAGGCAGGAAAACGCGCCCGAGTGGAGAATATATAGTGTCAAGTGGCGCGTTGTGGCAAGACGTGGCAAGCCAGCCCTGCAAAGTGGGGCAAAGGCGACGCAAAAGTGGAAGGAGGGAGACGCCGTGGCGGACAGGTATTCGGGCTACTATGAGCACAGCCTCGATCCAAAGGGGCGCATCACCATCCCCTCCAAGTTCCGCGACCAGCTGGGCAAGACTGTGGCCATGATGCGCGGCAAGGGCGGCTGCATTGAGCTGTATTCCCTCACCGAGTGGAACGCCGTTTACGAGAAATTCGAAAAAATAGATGAGGACGACGAGGTCGCCTACAATCGCATGCGCAAGCTGCTGGCCACCTCCGTCGACGATAACGAAATGGACAAGCAGGGCAGGCTGCTGATGCCCACGTCCATGCGCCAGTTCGCAAAGCTGGAAAAGGACGTCATCATCTCCGGCGCCGGCCGCCACGTGGAGGTCTGGAACCGGGAGGATTTCTTCCGCTTTATTGAGGAGAGCTAAATGGAATTCAAACATATCCCCGTGATGCTGGAGGAGTGCATGGAGCTTCTGAACCTTGCACAGCGGCCGACAGGCGTGTTTGTCGACGGCACGCTGGGCGGCGGCGGGCACACCGAGCAGATCCTCGAACGCACCACGGGCAAGGTCATCGGCATCGACCGCGACTGGGACGCTCTGCGCGCCGCCGGTGCGCGGCTTTCGCCCTTTGGGGATCGATTCGTTCCGCTCCACGGGAATTATGCGAACATAAAGACGCTTTTACAACGGGCGGGCTTTGACGGCATGGACGGCATGCTGATGGATCTGGGCGTGTCCTCCTATCAGCTGGACAATCCCGAGCGGGGGTTTTCCTTCCACAACGACGCGCCGCTGGACATGCGCATGGACCAGACGGCGGAGCTGACCGCGGAAAAGGTGCTCAACACCTACCCGGAGAAGGAGCTCGTGCGCATCATCTCGCAGTACGGCGAGGAGAAATGGGCGGTGCGCATCGCAAAGTTCATCGTGGCGGCGCGGCCGCTGCACACGACGATGGATCTGGTGCGCGTCATCGACGCGGCGGTGCCCGCGGCCGAGCGGCGCAAGGTGTCGCACCCGGCGCGCAGGACCTTTCAGGCCATCCGCATCGAGGTCAATTCGGAGCTGTCGCTGCTGGAGCCCGCGCTGCGCGACGCGGTGGATTGCCTGAAGCCTGGCGGGCGGCTGGTGGTCATCACCTTCCACTCGCTGGAGGACCGCATTGTCAAGCAGACCTTCCAGAGCCTGCAGAACCCCTGCACCTGCCCGCCCAAGGCGCCGGTGTGCATCTGCGGCAAGAAGCCGCTGGGCCGCGTGGTGACGCGCAAGCCCGTGCTGCCCACCCAGGAGGAATGTGAGCGCAACCTGCGCTCGCACTCGGCCAAGGTAAGGGCCTTTGAAAAGAGAGAGATGGAGCCGTAGCGGCCCCTTGCAACAAAACAGGCGAGCGCTCGTTTGAGAAAGGAGGACATTGCCATGCCGGTGTACAAGCGCGACCCCAATCTGGACGCGGACTACTACGTCAGCGGTACGACCGTGCGGCGCAATGTCCGCAGGGAAACGGAGCAGCCGACGCGGCGCGTGCCCAACAACCGCGAGGAGCTGTTCCCCTCCCGCCGCAGCCCGCAGACGCAGCGCAGGCCCGCGCAGCGGCAGGGCGAGCCCCTTCGGGACACCCGCACCCGCCAGGAGCGGCGCAGGGCGGAGCCGGCGCGGGCCTACTACGCGCCCGAACCAGAGACTCAGCGCCTCACCCGCGAGCAGGTCAACCACCGCACCGTGCAGCAGCACGCGTGGCAGCGCGCCGAGCAGGAGCGCCGCCGCCGGGAGGAAGAGGCGCACATCGCCGCCGAGGAGGCCGCCGAGCAGCGCCGCCGCCACCAGCAGCGCGTGCACACGCTCTTTGCGCTGATGGCCATCGTGGCGGTGGTGGCGGTGGCAGCGGGCGTGTACTCGCTGCTGACGCGCTATGTGCGCATCGAGCAGATGACGGTGGAGCAGCGGCAGCTGCAGGCGCAGATCGAGGATCAGAGCAAGCGCCTGGAGGAGCTGCAGGTGGAGATCAACCGGCAGAGCAACATAAGCAACGTGCAGGACTATGCGCGCGACAACCTGAATATGGATTATGCACAGAAGGAAAACACCCGCGTCGTGCAGCTGCCCTAGGGCCGCGCGGCGCGGCACTCATTCGCCCATGACAGATACAGAAAGAGGTGCGAGCATTCCGTCGAAAGGAGATACGCCCCATGCCCAATAACGCCCCATCCGACAAGACGAAGAACCGCATTGGCTGGCTCTTTTGTCTTGTTGTTGTTTGTTTTGCGGTGATGGTGGGCAGGTTGTTCTATATCCAGATCATCGACGGGGCCAACCTGCAGAACCGGGCGCTGTCCCAGTGGACGCGCTCCTTTACCGTCACGGCAAAGCGCGGGCAGATCGTGGACGTCAACGGCAAGGTGTTGGCGCAGTCGGCAAGCGCCGTGACCATCACGGCAAGCCCGGGCGAGGTGGTGGGCAAGGAGACGGAGGACGCCGAGGACAAGGCCGAGCGCATCCGCGCCACCGCCCAGAAGCTGGCCGACGTGCTGGAGATGGACTATCAGGAGGTCTATGAAAAGATCACCGACACCTCCAAGAGCAGCGTGCGGCTGGCGCGCCAGGTCAAGCTGGAGGTGGGCGACGCCATCCGCGCGGCGAACCTGACGGGCATCTCCGTGACGGAGGACACGGTGCGCGCCTACCCGATGGGAGACTTCCTGACGCAGGTGATCGGCTTTTGCACGGTGTCCGGTGAGGGCCAGGAGGGGCTGGAAAAGAGCCTTGACAAATACCTGAGCGGCACCGACGGCCGCATCGTATCCGAGATCGACGCCCGCAACCGCAAGATGGAGACGGGCCAGGAGGAATACATCGAGCCGGAGGACGGCTACACGGTCCGGCTCACGGTGGACTACGTGATCCAGGCCATCATGGAAAAGGTGTGCCAGCAGGCGCTGGAGGACAACGGCGCCAAGGCCGTGCAGGCCGTGATGATGAACGTAAAGACGGGTGAGATCCTGGGCATGGTAAACGTGCCGGACTTTGACCTGAACAGCCCGCCGCGCGACGATTTGACCGAGCTTGCCAGCCTGATGCGCAACCGCTGCGTGCAGGACGCCTACGAGCCCGGCTCCACCTTCAAGATCCTGACCACGGCGCTGGCGCTGGAGACGGGCGTGACCGACCTGGACGACACCTTCTACTGCAAGGGCTATGAGATGGTGGACGGCGACAAGATCAGCTGCTGGCGCAGCGGTAATCCGCACGGCTCGCAGACGCTGGCCGACGCGGTGTGCAACTCCTGCAACCCGGTGTTCGTCAACCTCGCGCTGCGCATGGGCATCGACACCTTCTATGACGGGCTGCACAGCTTCGGCATCGGGCAGGAGGTGCCCATCGACCTGCCCGGGGCCACCTCGGGGCAGATGATCGCCTATAAATACGTCAAAAACGTAGACATCGCGCGCGTGGGCTTCGGCCAGAGCGTGTCGGTGTCGCCCGTGCAGCTGCTGACGGCCTGCGCCGCGGCGGTCAACGGCGGCGAGCTGCTCACGCCCCACATCGTCAAGGAGATCCTCACCGCCGACGGCGAGGTGGTGGAGAGCTACGGCAAGCAGGTGCGCGGCAACCCCATTTCCGAGGAGACCTCCGCCATCATGCGGCAGCTGCTGGAAAACGCCGTGGAAAACGGCGGCGGCCGCAACGCCTACATCCCCGGCTACCGCGTGGGCGGCAAGACGGGCACCGCGCAGAAGTACGTCAACGGCAAGGTGTCCTCGGACGTGCACGTCTGCTCATTCCTGGGCTTTGCGCCCATGGACGACCCGGAGATCGGGCTGCTGCTCATCGTGGATGAGCCCAGCGTGCGGCCCGACTACGGCTCGACGGTGGCCGCGCCCTTTGCCCGGCAGATCCTGGAGGAGACGCTCAAGTACATGGGCGTGGAGCCGGAGTACGAGGAGGGCGAGGAGGCGCTGGTGGGCAGCACCGCGTCGGTGCCCAATGTGATGGGCTACTCGGTGGAGGAGGCCAGCAGCACTATGAGCAGCGCGGGCCTGCGCGTGATGGTGGACGGCATCGGCGACACCATCGCGGACCAGCTGCCGGCGGCGGGCGCGCAGGTGCCCGAAGGGTCGCTGGTGGTGCTGTACACCGAGTACGTCGAACCCCAGGACGACGGCCTGGTGGAGGTGCCCGACCTTACGGGCATGAGTATGGTGCCCGCCAACCGCACGCTGCGCAGCGTGGGGCTGGTGATGAAGATCAGCGGCAGCGGCGTGTGCGTGGACCAGAGCCCCAAGGCCGGCGAGCGCGTATCGCCCGGCACCGAGGTGCGCGTGACATTTGACTGAATACGGGCGCTGCGGGCAGCCTTTTCGCCGGCCCGCAAATCCATGAACAAAAAGGAGCGGATCCAGTTTGAAACTGACAGAGCTTGCCAATAGCCTTCCCACCCCGGCACAGGTGTACGGCCAGGCCGAGGTTACGGGCCTAACCTGCGACTCGAGAAAGGTATCGCCGGGCGACCTGTACTTCTGCCTGCCCGGACTGCGCGTGGACGGACACAGCTTTGCCCAGCAGGCGGCGGACAAGGGCGCCGCGGCGTTGGTGGTGGAGCGCAAACTGCCGGTGGAGCTGCCGCAGGTGCTGGTGGAGGACGCCAGGGCCGCCATGAGCTACATGGCGCAGTGCTTCTACGGCTACCCGGCGCGCGGCATGCGCGGCGTGGGCATCACGGGCACCAAGGGCAAGACCACTACGTCCTTCCTCGTGCGCGAGATCGCGCGGCACGCGGGCTACAAGGTGGGCCTGATGGGCACGGTGTGCACCTCCATCGGCGACAAGGAGGAGCCCGCCAGCCTGACCACGCCCGACCCCATCGACGTGCAGTCACTGCTGGCCAGGATGCGCGACGCGGGCTGCGACTTCTACGTGATGGAGGTCTCGGCGCACGCGCTGGATCTGCGCAAGCTGGTGGGCATGCAGTTCGATCAGGGCGTGTTCACCAATTTCTCGCAGGATCATCTGGACTACTTCGGCACGATGGAGACCTACCGCAAGGCCAAGGAGAAGTTCTTTACGCCCTTCTACCTCAAGCACGCGGTGGTCAACGCCGACGACGAGGCCGCGCCGCACATGCTGGGCAAGGTGGAGACCACGACCTTTGGCGTCTCCAAGCCCGCCGACGCCTATGCCAACGATATTGAGATCCACGAGAGCGGCGTGAGCTTTGTGCTCAGCTGGAAGGACGTGCGGATCCCGCTGCACCTGCACATCTCGGGCATCTTTAATGTATACAACTCCATGGCAGCGGCGGTCGCGTGCCTGGAGATGGGCATGGACCCCGAAAAGGTCAAGGAGGGGCTGGAGGCGGTGACGGTGGTGCCGGGTCGCATCGAGCCGCTGCCCACGCACACGCCGTATCGCGTGATCCTGGACTACGCGCACAGCCCTGCGTCGCTGGAGAGCATACTCAAGACCATCCGCGAGTTCACGCGCGGCAGGCTGATCTGCCTGTTCGGCTGCGGCGGCGGCAGAGACAAGGAAAAGCGCCCCATCATGGGCGAGATCAGCGGCAGGCTGGCGGATTTCTCCATCCTGACCAGCGACAACCCGCGCCTTGAGCAGCCCATGGACATCCTCAGCGCCATCGAGGCGGGCATCAAGCCCACCGGCGCGCCCTATGTGGTCATCGAAAACCGGCGCGAGGCCATCCGCTACGCGATGCAGATGGGTCAGCCCGGCGACGTGATCGTGCTGGCGGGCAAGGGACACGAGACGTATCAGGACATCGGCGGGCAGAAGCTGCCCTTTGACGAGAAGGTCGTGGTGCGCGAGCTGCTGCGCGAAATGGGCGGATCGCCCGAGTGAGCGCGGCGCTGTGCGCTGATATAAAAACTATATACAAAGGATGATCTACCTATGAAAAGCATGCTCTTTGCACTGCTGATCGCCTTCCTTGCGGTGCTGGCGATGGGGCCGTTCGTGATCCCGCTGCTGCGCAGGCTCTCCTTCGGCGCGACGGAGCGCGACTACGGGCTGGATTCCCACAAGAAGAAAGCGGGCACGCCCATCATGGGCGGCGTGATGATGCTGATCGCGCTGGGCGTGGCCTCCATCGTGTTCGCACCCGCGGAAACGCGCTGGACGGTGATGCTGCCCATGGTGCTCTTTACGCTGGGCTTCTCGCTGCTGGGGCTGGCCGACGACGTGATCAAGGCGGTGCTCAAGCGCCCCGAGGGGCTGATGCCCTGGCAGAAGATCGTGGTGCAGCTGCTGCTCAGCGGCGGCGCGGCGTGCTTCTGCTACTTCAGCCCGTACATCGGCCACGCCATCTACATTCCGTTTACCTCCATTCAGTGGGACATGGGCTGGCTGTACATCCCCTTTGCGATGTTCGTCATCATCGCGGTGGTCAACTCCGTCAACCTGCTCGACGGCGTGGACGGGCTGTGCTCGTCGGTGACGACGGTGGTGATGCTGGTGCTGGGGCTGATCGCGCTGTTCATGAATCAGGCGGGGCTGGACGAAGCGGCCTCCTCCAATGTGATGGTGCTGTGCCTGGCCACCGCGGGCGCGTGCATGGGCTTCCTGCGGTTCAATACCTATCCTGCGAAGGTGTTCATGGGAGATTCCGGCTCCTTTGCGCTGGGCGGCGCGTATGTGATGGCGTCGCTGGTGCTGCGCCAGCCGCTGCTCATCGTGATCATGGGCATCATGTACGTGCTCACCTCGCTGTCCGACATCATACAGATCGGCTCCATCAAGCTGCGGCACAAGAAGGTGTTCCGCATGGCGCCGCTGCACCATCACTTTGAGCTGGGCGGCGTGCCCGAGACGCGCATCGTGGCCATGTACACGCTGGTGACGGCGATCGCCTGCGTGGTGGCGCTGCTGTCCCTGTCGCTGTGACGCGGCGGGGTCCCGAGATAAAGGAGAAGTGACCGAAAAATGGGTTTTGAAGGCAAAAAAGTGCTGGTTTGCGGCATGGCGCGCTCCGGCGTTGCGGCGGCGCAGTGCCTCTACGAGTGCGGCGCGAAGGTGACCATCTGTGACAACAAGACCGAGCAGCAGCTGAGCGAGGCGCTTGCGCCCCTTGCGGGCATGGACATCCGCCGGTGCCTGGGCGGCGAGCAGCCCGACTTCCCCGCCTATGACCTGGTGGTGACCAGCCCGGGCATCCCGCTGACCGCGCCGGTGCTGAAGAGCGCGGCGGCCGCGGGCGTGCCCATCATCGGCGAGCTGGAGGCGGGCGCTCAGGTGTCCCGCGCGCCGCTGTACGCCATCACCGGCACCAACGGCAAGACCACGACCACGACGCTGGTTGGCGAGATCTTCAAAAACTATGGCAAGACCGCCTATGTGGTGGGCAACATCGGCTATCCGTTCACGGCGTGCGCGCTGAACGCGGGGCCGGAGGACGTGGCGGTTGCGGAGGTGTCCTCCTTCCAGCTGGAGACCACCACGACCTTCCATCCCCACGTGGCGGTGATGTGCAACATCACCGAGGATCACCTCAACCGCCACGGCACCATGGAGGAATACATCCGCATCAAGGAGCGTATCTTTGAGAAGATGGATGAAAACGACTTCGCGGTGCTAAATTACGACGACGAGATCGTGCGCGGCATGGCGGCGCGGCTGCACTGCCGGGCGGCGTTCTTCTCGCACAGGGCGGAGGTGCAGCTGGGCACCTACGTCGAGGACGGCGAGATGATCTTCGTCAAGGACGGCAAAAAGAAGAGGATCATCAAGGTCGACGAGATCTACATCCCCGGCGAGCACAACCTGGAGAACGCGCTGGCCGCGGCGGCGCTGACGCTGCTGGCGGGCGTGCCGGCGCACGTGGTGCGCCACACGCTCAAGACCTTCAAGGGCGTGGAGCACCGCATCGAGACGGTGCGCACAGTGGACGGCGTGACCTACATCAACGACAGCAAGGGCACCAATGTGGACGCCTCCATCAAGGCGGTGCGCACGATGCGCGTGGGCACGGTGCTGCTGGCTGGCGGCTACGACAAGCACACCGACTTTACGCCCTTTGCCCGGGAAATCAAAGAGAGCAAGATCCACACGGTGGTGACGCTGGGCGACACCGCCGGGCAGATCGAGGACGCGCTGAAGTCCGTGGGGTACGACAGCTTTGTGCGCGCGGGGACGTTTGAGGACGCGGTGATGAAGGCGCGGTCGCTCGCCAAGCCGGGCGAAAACGTGCTGCTCTCACCCGCGTGCGCGTCGTTTGACATGTTTGCCGACTACGAGCAGCGCGGCAGGGTATTCAAGGACATCGTAAACCGCATGTAGCGTGCGGGCCGGGGGACAGGAAGGAGGGAGCGGCATGAGCAACACTCAGCGGGAAGAGGCGCGGCAGCGCAGGCAGGCGGAGAAGCGCCGCTCCCACCTCAACGACCCGCCGCCGAAAAAATGGAACCTGCGCAACATCTGGGTGTTCGGCCAGCACCTGCCGGTGGACTGGGGCGTGATCCTCTGCACGGTGTTCCTGACGCTGATGGGTTCGCTGATGGTGCTGTCCGCCTCGTCCTACGAGATGGGCGTCACCGGCGACGGCAACGCGATGAGCACCTTCATCACGCAGGTGTTCAGCATCGCGCTGGGCGGCGTGGCCTTTGTGCTGGCCGCCAACCTGGACTACCGCTTCCTCAACAACCGCAGGATCGTGATGCTGCTCATCCTGGTCTCCTTTGTGATGCTGCTGCTGGTCTGGCTGCTGCCCAAGGTGCCCGCGATCAACTCGCTCAAGATCGGCGTGTGGTCGCCCTACCTCAACAACGCCTACCGCTGGCTGCGCATCGGCATCAAGAGCGCCAGCATCTCCATCCAGCCCTCGGAGATCCTGAAGGTCGCGGTGATCCTGTACCTGTCCTACTACATCACCCACAACCAAAAGACCATGCACCTGTTCTGGCGCAACAACTTCCCCGCACTGTGCGTGGTGGGCGTCAACGCGCTGCTGGTGGTGTTGCAGCCCAACCTGTCCACAACAAGCCTGATCGTTTTCGTCACGATGTTCATGCTGGTTGCGGGCGGCATGCGCAAGCGCACGCTGTTTCTGCTGATGCTGGCGGGCGTGGCGGGACTGGTGGCGCTGGCCTACATCACCCCCGGGCGCTGGGAGCGCATCACCACGTTTATGAACCCCTGGGCCGAGGGCGTGTACAACGACGAGGGCTACCAGCTGGTGCAGAGCTACTACGCGCTGGGCAACGGCGGCTGGTTCGGCACGGGGCTGGGGCTTTCCAAGCAGAAGCACCTGTTCCTGCCCTACGCCTACTCCGACTTCATCTACGCCATCGTGGGCGAGGAACTGGGCTTTGTGCGCGGCGTGGGCGTGCTGCTGGTGTTCCTGGTGCTGATCTGGTGCGGCTACCGCATCGCGGTCAACGCCAGCGACAGCTTCGGCTGCTACCTGGCGCTGGGGCTGACCTCGATCCTGGCGCTGCAGGTGATCCTGAACATATTCGTGGTCACGGGCTTCATGCCCACAACGGGCATCCCGCTGCCCTTCTTCACCGCGGGCGGCACCACGATGACCATATTCCTGGGCACGATGGGGCTGCTGGTGTCGGTATCGCGCCGGCCGGCCGCCATCAAGGAGCGCGTCGCCCCGCCCCGCGTGCAGAAGCTGGTGGATCGGCTGCGCGGCAGGGAGCGCTAGGCGCACCCATTTGCCTCCGGCGGCATATCCTGCCAGTGAACAGGAGGGGTCGCGATGGAGGCGTACGCCATACGGGGAGGATCGCCCCTGCGGGGCGAGGTCAATGCAATGGGCGCAAAAAACGCGGTGCTGCCGCTGCTGGCAGCCTGCGTGCTCGTGCGCCAGCCCGTGGTTTTTTCGGGCTGCCCGGATCTGTCCGACGTGCGGAACATGTTAAGGCTGCTGGAAAGCCTTGGGTGCAGCACGCGGCGGGAGGGCGCAGAGCTGTACATAGACGCGTCGGGCGCGCAGGAGCACGTGATGCCGGAGGCCATCTCCAAGCTCATGCGCTCCTCCATTTTCATGCTGGGGCCGGTGCTGGCGCGCTTTGGGCGGGCGGATTTCACCTACCCGGGCGGCTGCGAGATCGGCCTTAGGCCCATCGACCTGCACCTGCAGGGGCTGCGGGCGCTGGGCGCGCACATCGAGGAGGCGCACGGGCACATCCTGTGCTCGGGCAAGCTCCGGGGCGGCAGCGTCCACCTGGACTACCCGTCCGTGGGCGCGACGGAGAACGTGATGATGGCCGCGGTGGGCGCTGCGGGAGACAGCGTGATCCACAATGCGGCGCGCGAGCCCGAGATCGTGGATCTGGCGGGATTTCTCAACGCCTGCGGCGGGTGCGTGCGCGGCGCGGGCACGGACACCGTAATGATCCGCGGCGGAGCGGAGCTGCACGGCGTTCAATACGCGCCGGTGGCCGACCGCATCACCGCCGGCACGCTGCTGCTGGCGGGCGCGGCGACGCAGGGCGACGTGTTCGTGCGCGGCGCGCGGGCGCAGGATATGCAGGCGCTGCTGGCCAAGCTGTACGAGGCGGGCTGCGACGTGCGCGTGTACGAGGACGGCGTGCGGGCGGCCTTGCGCGGGCGGCCGCGGGCGGTGCGGCGCGTGGAGACGGCGCCCTTCCCCGGCTTTCCCACCGACATGCAGGCGCAGATGATGGCGCTGCTGGCGCTGAGCCGGGGCACGTCGGTGGTGGCGGAGAACGTGTTTGAAAACCGCATGCAGCACGCCGCCGAGCTGATGCGCATGGGCGCGGACATCCAGGTCAGCGGGCGCGTCGCGGTGGTGCGGGGCGTGGAGCAGCTGACGGGCGCGCGCGTGACGGCGCGGGATCTGCGCGGCGGCGCAGCGCTGTGCATTGCGGCGCTGGCGGCGCAGGGGCAGAGCGTGGTGGAGAACATCGCGCTGATCGACCGAGGCCACGAGCGGCTGGAGGATGCGCTGTGCGCGCTGGGCGGGGATATTCGGAGGATTACCGTTGACGAATGAAACGCTGCCAGGCGTGGGTTGCACAGGATTCACATCAAAGAATGTGACGATGCCGATTCGATGCGAATGGGTGGGGACGTTCAAAGGATCCACATAGACGAATGAAATGAGAAAGGAAGTGACCTTGCGGTGCGCGCGCGGATCTATTTGGTGCTGTTTTTGCTGCTGGTGGTGCTGGCGGGCAGCGGATACGCCTGCTCGGAGGCCATGCGCGTGCGCGAGGTGGTGGTGCTGGGCTGCGAGGAGCGCGACCCGGCGCAGGTGGTGGATCTGGCGGGCATCCAGAACGAGGAGAGCATCTTCCGCATCAAGTTCAGCCAGGTGGAGCAGAGCATCGACGCGGACCCGTACTTTGACGTGGAATCCATCCGCTACATCTTCCCCGACAAGCTGCGCATCCAGGTGTCCGAGCGCAAGACCAGCGCAGCGGTGTCGCACCTGGGCAGCGTGCTGGTGGTGGATGAGACGGGCTTTGTGCTGGAGATCCGCCAGCAGCTGGGCGATCTGCGCGTGCCCGTGGTGACGGGACTGCGCATCACCGAGGGCTATCAGGTGGGGGAGACGCTGGTCTCCTCGCAGGCCAGCCAGCTGGACGCGATGCACGCCATCCTGACGCAGCTGCGCGAGCAGAACGCCATCCAGCTCATCTCCGAGATCAACCTGGACGCCGTGTCCGACCTTTGGATGACCACGGTGTCCGGGTTTGAGGTGCGCCTGGGCAATTTTGAGGACATGGAGAACAAGATCCGCTGGCTGCGCGCGGTGGAGCCCATCCTGGTATCGGAGGGGTACACGGGCGGCATCATCACGGTGTCCACCGGCGAGAGCGCGTCCTTCCTGGACGTGGACGGCGAGGGCATCCCGCTGACACCCGAGGCGGCCGGCGGCCCGGAGGGGGACGAGCCCCAAACGGGCGGCGGAGACGAGCCCGACGTGCCGGAGGATGCGCCCGAGGACTCGCCGCAGCCCGCGGACGAGCCGTAGCAGAGGCCGGAGGGAAATGTTTCCAATCCGTAAAACCTGAAAATTTGCGCGCTTTTTTTACCCGGATTGTCCGAAGCAGGCCTTTTCAATGATGAAAATTTGAAGTATAATATAGAAATAGAATGGGTTAGTTGTGCAGACAATAATCCCAGACCCGTTGGGAGGTATTAGATAACGTGAAGAGTATGGCCGCAGCCATTGAATTTGGAACCTCCAAGATCGTGACCCTGGTGGGAGAAGGCAACGGCGACGGCCCCGCGCAGCTGCTGGGCTTCGGCGTCGTCCCCTACGATGGGTATTCCGAGGGGCACTGGAACGCCTCGGACGAGGACGTCGAGCAGGCGATCCTCAAGTCCGTGCGCGAGGCGGAGCTCTCCTCGGGCAAGGAGATCAAGGAGATCTACGTCGGCGTGCCCGGCGATTTCATCCATCTGGAGCAGAACGAGGTCACGCTCGACCTGGACAACGAGCGCCGCGTCACCGCCGAGGACGTGGACGACGTGATGAACCTGGCGCTGGACTATCAGCCGAAGCAGGACGGCGTCATCATCCACAGGAGCCCGGCGTGGTTTACGGTGGACGACCGCAGGACCATGGAGCCCGCGGGCCTCAAGGGCAGTCAGGTCAGGTGCATGGCGTCCTTCGTGGTGGCCGACCCCACCTTCCTTGAGGACATGCAGGCGCGCATGGAGCAGCAGGACATCCACATCAACGGCTACCTGTCGCCCGCGCTGGGCGAGGCGCTGCTGCTGGTGCCGCCCGAGGAGCGCGACAAGGTCGCGGTGCTGGTGGACATCGGCTACCTGTCCACCGAGGTCATGTTCGTCGAGGGCGACGCGCTGGTCAGCCACAAGGTGCTGCCCATGGGCGGCGGCGACCTGACGGCGGATCTTGCGATGGAGCTGGAGATCACCATGGACATGGCCGAGGAGCTCAAGCGCAAGTACACCTTCGGCATCGGCCAGGATCAGCTCTCCGTGCAGGACCCCGACGGGCAGACCGTCTCCTTCCCGCGCGAGACCGTGCTGGCCGTCATCGAGCCGCGCGTGGCCGAGCTGTCCGACAGGGTGCGCGAGGCCATCGAGGAGCAGGAGAGCCGCATCTCCTCGCGTTCCACGTTCTACATCACGGGCGGCGGCCTGATCCTGATGCGCGGCGGCCGGGAGACCATCTCCTCCGTCGTCGAGCGCACGTTCAAGGCGCCCACGCCGCCAGCCGTCAAGCTCAATTCGCCGGCGTATTCCTCGGCCATCGGCCTGCTGGAGCTGGTGTATGAGTCGGTCAGCCAGATGGAGGTCAAGCCCTCCGAGTCGGGCAGCAAGATCGGCAACTTCTTCAAGGCGTTCTTTACCAAGTAATTCATTTTCATTTTACGTTAACGGATAGGGGGACTTTCAGTGCTGGAATTTGAACAGGAAATCGTACCCGGCGCGTGCATCAAGGTCGTCGGCTGCGGCGGCGCGGGCAACAACGCCGTCAACCGCATGGTGGAGTATGGCCTGCGCGGCGTGGAATTCGTCGCCATCAACACCGACCGCCAGGCGCTCTCGCAGTCCAAGGCGGAGAACAAGATCCAGATCGGCGAGAAGCTGACCAAGGGCCTCGGCGCGGGCGCCAAGCCCGAGATCGGCAAGGCCGCCGCGGATGAGACCAAGGACGAGATCTCCAAGATGCTCAAGGGCAGCGATCTCGTATTCATCACCGCAGGCATGGGCGGCGGCACCGGCACCGGCGCGGCCCCCGTGGTGGCGCAGCTGGCGCGCGAGATGGGGATCCTCACCATCGGCGTGGTCACCAAGCCCTTCCTCTTTGAGGGCCGTCAGCGCATGCTCAACGCCGAAAAGGGCATCATGGAGCTCAAGGCGCAGGTGGATACCCTCGTGGTCATCCCCAACGACAAGCTGCTGCAGATCGTGGGCAAGAACACCTCGCTGCCCGACGCCTTCCGCATGGCGGACGACGTGCTGCGCCAGGGCATTCAGGGCATTTCCGACCTGATCGCGGTGCCCGCGCTGATCAACCTGGACTTTGCGGACGTCAAGACCATCATGCAGTCCCGCGGCATGGCCCACATGGGCATTGGCCTGGGCAAGGGCGAGAACCGCATGGTGGAGGCGGCCAAGCAGGCCATCTCCAGCCCCATGCTCGAAACCAGCATCGACGGCGCCAAGGCCGTGCTGATCAACATCACCGGCGGCAGCGCCATCGGCATCCTGGAGGTCAACGAGGCCGCGTCGCTCATCGCGCAGGCCGCTGACCCCGAGGCCAACATCATCTTCGGCGCCGGCATCGACGAGACCTTTGACGACGAGGTGCGCATCACCGTCATCGCCACCGGCTTTGAGGGCGCGGATTACAACCTGCCCAAGAGCAGCGCGCAGCCCGCCCGTCCCGCCGCGCCCGTGCAGCAGAACGACGGCGTGACCGAGCGCATCCCCGTGTGGGTGCGCGACGAGCGCAGCGCGCAGCAGCCCCGTCAGAGCCGCCTGCGCGACCTGAATGCCGCCGAGGCCGAGCAGCCCCAGCAGCCCGCCGAGGAGGCCCAGCCCGAGCAGGCTGAGCAGAAGCCCTCCGCGTTTGACGAGTACCCCGCAGCGCCCCAGCCCGTGCGCCCCATGCGCGGCCAGCGCGTGTTCGGCGACGAGGACGACATCCCCGAGGCGCCCGCACAGCCCGCACGCCGCAGCTACAACAACGACGTGCCCGCCTTCCTGCGCCGCAACAAGAAGTAAGAAATGATAACAGCGCCCTTTCCGTCGTGAGGACAGAAGGGGCGCTGTTTTTCGCTGAAGAAAAGAGTACAGGAACTCTCTCTCCAGAAAGCAAAGACCGGGAATACAATCCCTTGGCTTCCCCTTGAGGGGAAGCTGGAGGGGCGAAGCCCTGGAGGTCGAGCGTTTTGGAAGAAACAGTCCTGTGGACTGTTTCTGGAAAATAAGCCGACCGGAACAGCCTGAAAGGCTGGTTCGGTGCGCAATAAGGTGACGCACGCAGCGACTGATGAGGTGTCAGCCCAGCACTGCCTTACCCCGGACGTGCTGAAATACACCTCATTCCGCCTTCGATTCACATAATAAACCACCCGGAGCGCGTTTGTTGGGGCAAGCGTACTCCGGGCGTTCGTTTTTTAGAGGTTCTTCATGTCGTCGAGGCGCTTGTGCAGGGCTTCGAGCATGGTCTTGTTGGTGGCGAGCTTGGCGCGTTCGGCTTCGACGACGTTGGCGGGGGCCTTGTTCACGAAGCCGGGGTTGTTCAGCTTGCCCTCGGCGCGCTTGATCTCGTTCTCCATCGCGGCGATCTCCTTGTTCAGGCGGGCGATCTCCTTTTCAGCGTCGACCAGCTCTCCCATCGGCAGGAAGGCCTCGCCGCAGGGGCACACTGCGGAGACCACGTTGCGGGGCAGCTCCTCGCGCGCCACGGCGGACACGGCAGAAGCGGAGGCCAGGCGCTGGAAGTAGGTCTCGTTGGCGGTGAAGATGGCGCCGTCGATGCCCGCGGCGGGCACGATGTACAGGTGCGCCTTCTTGGACGGGGGCACGTTCATGCCCGCGCGCAGGTTGCGCACCGCGCCGATGACGTCCATGATGTGCTGCATCGCGGCGGCTTCCTCGGGGAAGCTCTCCGTGACCTTGGGCCAGGAGGAGACCATGATGCTGCCAGTGGTGTCGGGCAGGAAGGAGTAGATCTCCTCGGTGAGGAAGGGCATGAAGGGGTGCAGCAGCTTGAGCGTGTTGGTGAGCACGTATTTGAGCGTCGCACGGGTGGCGGAGGCGGCCTGCTCGTCGTCGCCGTAGAGGGGCGCTTTGGCAAGCTCGAGGTACCAGTCGCACAGCTCGCTCCAGATGAAGTCGTACAGCTTCTGTGCGGCCATCGCCAGGTCAAACTGGTCAAGGTGCATGGAAACGGTTTCGATGGCGTCGTTCAGGCGCGTCAGGATCCACTTGTCGGCGATGTTCTTGGGCAGCATGTCGTCCGCGGAGCCGTCCAGGTTCATCAGCGCGAAGCGGGACGCGTTCCACACCTTGTTGGCGAAGTTGCGCGCGGCGGTCACCTTTTCGTCGGAGAAGCGCACGTCGTTGCCGGGCGCGACGGACTGGATCAGCGAGAAGCGCAGCGCGTCCGCGCCGTACTTGTCGATCATCTCGATGGGGTCGATGCCGTTGCCCAGCGACTTGGACATCTTGCGGCCCTGCGCGTCGCGCACCAGGCCATGGATGAGCACGTGCTTGAAGGGCGTCTGCCCCATGTGCTTGCAGCCCGAGAAGATCATGCGCGCCACCCAGAAGAAGATGATGTCATAGCCCGTCACCAGCAGGGTGTTGGGGTAGAAGCGCTCCAGATCCTCGGTCTTTTCGGGCCAGCCCAGCGTGGAGAAGGGCCACAGCGCGGAGGAGAACCAGGTGTCCAGCACGTCCTCGTCCTGCACCATGGGCGCGCCGCACTCAGGGCAGACGGCGGGGGCTTCCTTGGCCACCACCATGTGGTTGCACTGCTTGTTGGTGCAGTAGTAGGCGGGGATGCGGTGGCCCCACCACAGCTGGCGGCTGATGCACCAGTCGCGGATGTTCTCCATCCAGTTATAGTAGGTCTTGTCGAAGCGCTCGGGCACGAACTGCGTCTGACCGGAGCGGACGGCCTCGATGGCGGGCTCAGCCAGAGGCTTCATGCGCACGAACCACTGGGTCGAAACCAGCGGCTCGACGGTGTGGTGGCAGCGGTAGCAGGTGCCGACGTTGTGGGTGTAGGGCTCGATCTTGACGAGCAGGCCGAGCTCCTTCAGCTCCTCGACGATGGCCTTGCGGCAGTCCATCGCGGTCATGCCGGCGTACTTTCCGCACAGCTCGTTCATGGTGCCGTCGTCGTTCATCACGCGCTCGACGGCGAGGTTATGGCGCATGGCCACCTCGAAGTCGTTGGGATCGTGGGCGGGGGTCATCTTGACCGCGCCGGTGCCGAACTCCTTCTCGACGTACTCATCGCCCACCACGGGAATGGGGCGGTTGCGGATGGGCAGCATCACGTTCTTGCCGATCAGATCGGTGTAGCGCTCGTCCTCGGGGTTGACGGCGACGCCGGTGTCGCCCAGCATGGTCTCGGGGCGGGTGGTGGCCACGATCACGCCTTCGCCGCCATCCTCGGCGGGATAGCGGATGTACCACAGGTTGGACGCCTGCTCCTCAAACTCCACCTCGGCGTCGGACAGCGCGGTCTTGCACTGCGGGCACCAGTTGATGATGCGGTTGCCGCGGTAGATCAGGCCCTCGTTGTAGAGCTTGACGAACACCTCAAGCACCGCGTCGGAGCAGCCCTTGTCCATCGTGAAGCGCTCGCGGCTCCAGTCGCAGGAGGAGCCCAGGCGGCGCAGCTGGCGCTCGATGCGTCCGCCGTACTCTGCCTTCCACGCCCAGGCGCGCTCAAGGAACTTCTCGCGGCCCAGGTCGTTCTTGGTCAGGCCCTCCTTTGCCATCGCCTCGATGATCTTGACCTCGGTGGCGATGGAGGCGTGGTCGGTGCCGGGCAGCCACAGCGTGTCGTCGCCCAGCATGCGGTGGTAGCGCACGAGGATGTCGGGCATGGTGTTGTCCATCGCGTGGCCCATGTGCAGCTGGCCGGTGATGTTGGGCGGGGGCATCACGATGCAGAAGGGCTTGCTGCCCTCGGGCTTGTGCTCCGCGGGCTTGAACAGCCCCTCGGACTCCCACTTTTGATACAGCCGGCTCTCCACCGACCGCGGCTCGTAGGTCTTGGGCATATCGAGCTTGTGTTCAGACATGGTATCCTTCCTCCAGATTGATTATGAAAAGAGTCGTTACACGAAACAGAGTACGGCGCCTGCGACCGCCAGCGCCAGCGCAATAAGCTTGCCCGGCAGCTTTGCGCGCTGCGGGATCAGCTTACCGCACAGCATGACGGCGACGCCGAGCAGCAGCAGCACGATGCCGACCGGGTTCGTGCTCATCAGCCTGCTGAGCATGGGGATGCGCCTCCTTTCGGCCACAAAAAATGCGCCCGTCCTGCCTAAAGGACGGGCGCACCGTGGTACCACCTTTATTCGCCGCGGATGACCGCAGCCTTTGACGCGCTGTAACGGGCGCTCCCGCCGCGCACTAACGGCCGGAAACCGACCCTCGCGCACGTCCCTCCGCAGGCGACCTTCCAGGATGAACGCACTGAGCGGCCTTGCAGCCGGTGAACCGCCTCTCTGTGCCGCGCCCAAACCCTGTACTCCTCCCGCATCCCGGGGAATGTTACGTTGTATTATAGCACGCCGCAGCGCTTCCGTCAACGGCGAAACCGGGCGCAAACGCCGGGGTTTTCGTGGATTTTACAGGCGGTCGGCGATGGCCTGCAGGAACACGCGGCTGGTGACGGAGGTCGCCGGGCGGTTGAAGATGGCCGCGAGGTCGCCCGTCATCACGCCCGACTCGATGGTGTCCAGCGTGGCCTTTTCCAGCTTGTCGGCAAAGGCACACAGGTCGGGCAGTTCGTCCAGCTGGCCGCGCTTGCGCAGCGCGCCCGTCCAGGCGAAGATGGTGGCGACGGGGTTGGTGCCGGTCTCCTCGCCCTTTAGGTAGCGGTAGTAGTGGCGGGTGACGGTGCCGTGGGCGGCCTCGTACTCGTACTTGCCGGTGGGGGAGACGAGCACGGAGGTCATCATGGACAGCGAGCCGAACGCGGTGGCCAGCATGTCGCTCATCACGTCGCCGTCGTAGTTCTTGCACGCCCAGATGAAGCCGCCCTTGGAGCGGATGACGCGCGCGACCGCGTCGTCGATGAGCGTGTAGAAGTATTCGATGCCCGCTTCCTCGAAGCGCTGCTTGTACTCGGCCTCGTAGATGTCGGCGAAGATGTCCTTGAAGTTGTGGTCGTACTGCTTGGAGATGGTGTCCTTGGTGGAGAACCACAGATCCTGCTTGGTGTCCAGCGCGTAGTCGAAGCAGGCGCGCGCGAAGGAGGAGATGGAGCTGTCCAGGTTGTGCACGCCCTGCACGATGCCGGGGCCCTTGAAGTCGTGGATCAGTGCGCGGGTGACGGTGCCGTCCTCGGCGGTGTAGACCAGCTCAGCCTTGCCCGGGCCGGGGATCTTAAGCTCGGTATTCTTGTAGATGTCGCCGTAGGCGTGGCGGGCGATGGTGATGGGCGCCTTCCAGGTGCGCACGGTGGGCTCCACGCCGTCGACGATGATGGGCGCGCGGAACACGGTGCCGTCCAGCATCGCGCGGATGGTGCCGTTGGGCGACTTCCACATCTGCTTGAGGTGGTACTCCTCCACGCGCTGGGCGTTGGGGGTGATGGTGGCGCACTTGACCGCCACGCCGTACTTCTCGGTGGCAAGCGCCGCGTCCACCGTCGCCTGATCGTTCGTCTCGTCGCGGTGGGGCAGGCCCAGGTCATAGTATTCGGTCTTTAAGTCGATATACGGCTCCAGCAGCATCTCCTTGATCCACTTCCAGAGCACGCGCGTCATTTCGTCGCCGTCCATCTCGATCAGCGGCGTTTTCATGGCGATTTTCTGCATCGAATCGTTCCTCCCGGTTGCGTCGTTTAACAGGTGCATGCGCGCATGATCCGGATATGCAGCGCTGCGTATCTTACCCATATAGGATACTCCATTCTGCATAAAAATGCAAGAACGCGCCGCGTAAAATTCATTTGTTTCTATTTTTTGAATTTTGATTGTTTTTTCACACAAAGCAGGGGATTCATGGTAAAATGAAGGTACAGTAAACCAGACGGAGCAATGGCTATGGATAGATTACCCGTTTTTGAACTGATCGACAAGACAGTGGAAATACTCAACGACAACCGCAAGATGCTGGAGACCTATGCAGACGTCATGCAGGGGTATTTTCAGGACGCGCTGTCAGAGCACGGCGAAAGCTTGGTCAACATCTCCACGCGCGTCAAGGGCGAGAGCAGCCTGCGCGAGAAAATTCTGCGCAAGAACCTCTACAAGCGCTACGCCTACCCCGAGGGCATCATCCAGAACCTGTCCGACCTGATCGGCGTGCGCATCCAGTGCCGCTTCCTGGAGGAGGAGCAGCTGCTGTTTGAGACGCTGCGGGGAAAGTTTACGCAGGTGTGCGCCGACGGGCTCTACTGCGCGCCCGACCAGCCCAACATCCGGCTGGACCTTTCCGGCCCACAGCCGCAGCAGCAGAACAACGGCTACGCCATCTACCGCATCGACGGGCTGTGCGGCACCATCGGCCAATCGGTGCGCTTTGAGCTGCAGATCAAGGCGCTGGTACACGTGTTCTGGGGTGAGGTGGAGCACGAGATCATCTACAAGAACAACAGCTATGTGCTGATGGACAGCTTCATGAAGGAGATGCTGTCGCTGGTCTACGACAACCTGCGCTCGGTGGACAAGCAGCTCTACCTGATCTACAACCAGATCCAGTCGCAGAAGGAGCCCAAGGACAGCATGCTCAAGGAGGCCTCCGTGCGCTCGCTGTTCGCCAAGTCCATCTCCGACCTGTTCTTCTACAAGATGAAGAGCTCGCTGGGCTTTACGCTGAACTTCAAGCGCTCCTGCGACATCCTCAGCCGCTACATCCTTCAGCGCCGCAACCCGCTGACCCAGCAGCCCGCCCAGAGCATGATGGACGTGTTCCAGCGCATCAACCGCATCGCGATGGCGGACATCGACTTCGAGTCGCCGCTGCTGCTGGAGGAGCCCTTCCGAAGCAATGAGCCTTTCCTGAACATACTCTCCGACCACCTGGTCGAGCAGATGAACGCCGACTACGACTGGAACCTGTTCTTCCGGATGCTGTTCACACTGGAGCCGGGCAACAATCTGGAGGACTACTCCAACCTGCTCTACATGCTGCGCGACTGCTTTGCCGGCGACGAGATCTACGCGCCGCTCAAGGAGTTCTGGACGGACGAGCAGGTGGAGAACTACAAGCAGTGGCTGCTGGTGCCGCTGGCGCATCAGCTGGTGGCGGACGGCACCATCCAGATCATCTACGACGAGACGCTGGACACCATCATCGCGCGGCTGAACACCATCGTGCAGGACACCGCCGCGGCGCTGCGCGCGGGGAATTTTGAGATGAAAAAGGTGCAGCTCTGGAAGTGACGCACACAAAAAAAGTGAAGCGGAGCCTTCCCGGTCATTCGGGGAGACTCCGCTTTTTGTCACTTGCGGTTGCAGCAGAACAGGGATTTGAACATCATCCAGCCGCCCAGCACGATCAGCGGGATGCCGAGGATGAGGCCGATGACGGTGATGCTCAGCGCGATGCCCAGGATGAGCAGCACCAGACCCACGACAAAGCCCAGCACATGCCCGGTCAGATCCAGCGCCCAGCCGGTCACCTGACCCACCAGCTTGAAGGGGAATACGAGAATATCCCAGATCATGGTGTTTCCCACCTCCTTTATGCCTTAAGGATACCATTTTTCGCCAAAAAGACAACGGATAGGGTGCGAAAACCGCACTCTATCCGTCTGAACCGTCGTTATTTGTTTACTTGTTGACCAGATGGATCGCGAAGCCGCCGATCTCCTCCTTGAGGTAGATGGCGTTGAGCTTGTCGCCCTTGTACTTGGCGGTATCCTCGGCAAACTCGAAGCCCATGGACTCCAGGTACGCCTTGGCGCGCAGCACGGAGGTGGTGCCGATGGCGATGTGGCCGTTCTTGCCCAGGTAGGGGGCCTTCATGGCCTCGACGGCGGTGCCGGAGAAGGTGGAGGAGTTGCCGTCCTTGACGGGCCAGCCAAAGATGGCGGCAAAGCGCTTGGCGACCTTCATGGCCTCGTCGGCGTCGGCGCAGTTGACGCCCACGTGCTTGAGCTCGAAGCCCAGCATCTTCTGCACGGCGGAGCGGGTCAGCTCGGTGATCTTGGCCCAGTCCTTTTCCTCGATGGCCTTCTTGTCGCACATCCAGGAGCCGCCGCAGGCGATGATCTTGTCAAAGGCGAGGTAGTCGAGCAGGTTCTTTTCGTTGACGCCGCCGGTGGGCATGAAGCGCATCGCACCGTAGGGCGCGGCAACGGCCTTGATGACCTTCAGGCCGCCCATGGCCTCGGCGGGGAAGAACTTGACGACCTTCAGGCCGAAGCTCATGGCCTTCTCGATGTCGGAGGTGGTGGGGCAGCCGGGGAAGATGGGGTAGCCCTTCTCCACGCAGTAGCCGACGACCTCGGGATTGAAGCCGGGGGAGACGATGAACTTGGCACCCGCGCCGATCGCGCGGTCCACCTGCTCGGTGGTCAGCACGGTGCCGGCGCCCACCAGCACGTCGGGCAGCTCGGCGGTGACGCGGCGGATGGATTCCTCGGCAGCGGCGGTGCGGAAGGTGATCTCCGCCACGGGCAGGCCGCCTTCGGCCAGAGCCTTGCACAGCGGCACGGCGTCGTTGGCGTCGTTGAGCACGACGACAGGCACGATGCCCAGCGCTTCAATTTTCTTGTTGATGTCCATGAAACGAATCTCCTTTCATCTGTGTGAGAATCGGTCGGGAACGGGCAAGCCATTCCTGTGCTACTATAATAGTATCGCATCTTCCGCCCGCTGGCAACCGTTTCCGGCTGAATTTTGTAAAAAAGTCCGCGATATGGAACCGCGTTTCATACGCCTTGCCAGAGCGGGGCGTTTGGGTTATACTAGCATCAGACGAAAAAATACCCCTTGCAAAGGAGTTATGCCGGTATGAAGGACGGATTTTTGCGCGTTTGCGCCGCCACGCCGAGGCTTAAGGTGGCGGACTGCGCGTTCAACGCGGAGCGCACGATAGAACTTGCTGTACAGGCCGCGCAACAGGGCGCGGGGCTGGTCGTGTTCCCCGAATTGGGCCTTACGGGCTACACCTGCGGCGACCTGTTCCTGTCGCAGACGCTGCTGGAGGGCGCGGAAAAAGCCCTCATAGCCGTGCTGGAGGGCACGAAGCAGCTGGACTGCGTGGTGGCGGTGGGTCTGCCCGTGCGGCACGGCGCGGCGCTGTACAACTGCGCGGCGGTGCTGTGCGCTGGCAAGCTGCTGGGTTTGGTGCCCAAGAGCAGCCTGCCCAACTACGCGGAATTCTACGAGGCGCGGCACTTCACCCCAGCGGGGGAGGTGCGCGATGAGGTGACGCTGTGCGGCCAGACGGCGCTGCTGTGCGCCGCGCAGCTCTTCCGGTGCGACACGCTGCCCGATTTTGTGCTGGGCGCGGAGATCTGCGAGGACCTGTGGGTGACGGCGCCGCCGTCGCAGCGTCTGGCCGCGGCGGGCGCGACGGTGATCGTCAACCTGTCGGCCAGCGACGAGGTGGTGGGCAAGGCCGCCTACCGCCGGAATCTGGTGACGGGGCAGTCGGGGCGGCTGGTGTGCGCCTACCTCTACGCCGATGCGGGCGCGGGCGAGTCCAGCCAGGACATGGTGTTTGCAGGCCACAACCTGATCGCGGAAAACGGCGCGCTGCTGGCGGAGTCCGAACGGTTCGGCACGGGCCTTACGCTGGCGGACGTGGACGTGTCGCGCCTGATGGCCGACCGCAGGCGCATGAGCACCTATCCGAAGGCGGGCGAGGAACTGCCCGTGACGCACTTTGCGCTGCCGCTGCGCGAGCTTGACCTGTGCAGGTCGATCTCGCCCACGCCCTTTGTGCCGCAGGACGAGCGCGGGCTGTCGGAGCGCTGCGAGGAGATCCTGACGCTGCAGGCGTCCGGCCTGTGCACGCGCCTGCGCCACACGCGCGCCACCCGCGCGGTGGTGGGGCTGTCGGGCGGGCTGGACTCGACGCTGGCGCTGATCGTGATGGTGCACGCGTTCGACATGATGGGGCTGGACCGCAGCGGCATCATCGCGGTGACGATGCCGTGCTTCGGCACCACCAGCCGCACCAAAAACAACGCGATGCTGCTAGCCGAGGCCTACGGCGCGACGCTGCGGCAGGTGAACATCGGCGCGGCGGTGACGCAGCACTTTGCCGACATCGGTCAGGACCCGGACAACCACGACGTGACCTATGAGAACAGCCAGGCGCGCGAGCGCACGCAGGTGCTGATGGACATCGCCAACCAGTGCGGCGGGCTGGTGGTGGGCACGGGCGACCTGTCGGAGCTTGCGCTGGGCTGGGCGACCTACAACGGCGACCACATGTCCATGTACGCGGTCAACGCGTCCATCCCCAAGACGCTGGTGCGGCACCTGACGGCGTTTGAGGCCTCCCGCAGCGAGGGCGTGCTGAAAAAAGTGCTGCTCGACGTGCTGGACACGCCCGTCAGCCCCGAGCTGCTGCCGCCCAAGGACGGCGAGATCGCCCAGCGCACCGAGGACATCGTGGGCCCCTACGAGCTGCACGACTTCTTCCTTTACTATCTGCTGCGCTTCGGCTTCCCGCCGCGCAAGATCTACCGCCTGTGCCGCATCGCGATGCAGGGGCGGTACGACGACGCGACCATCAAGCGCTGGCTGGTGACCTTCCTGCGGCGGTTCTTCTCGCAGCAGTTTAAGCGCTCCTGCCTGCCCGACGGCCCCAAGGTGGGCACCGTCACTCTCTCGCCCCGCGGCGACTGGCGCATGCCCTCCGACGCCTGCGCGGCGCTGTGGCTGGCCGATGCCGAGGCACTGTAAAGCATACGGAGAGCTGGGACACCGCTCATGGCGTTCCGGCTCTTTTTGGACGGTGTTTGCCAAGCAGTGCGGGCTGTGGTATAATGGATAGACTATACGCAGAAAGGATTTGTTATTGTGTCTTTCCGGTTCCACATCGAGCCGCGCAGGTGCGCGCTGGCGCTGACGGGCAGCGCGATCCAGGCCTTCGGGCTGTACAACATCCACGCCTTTGCCGGCGTGACCGAGGGCGGAGTGCTGGGGCTGACGCTGCTGCTGCACCACTGGCTCGGCCTGTCGCCCGCGATCTCGGGCTTTGTGCTCAACGCCATCTGCTACCTGATCGGCTTTAAGGTGCTGGGCGTGGAGTTCATACTGTACTCCGCCATCGGCGGCGGCGGGTTCTCGCTGTTCTACGCCATCTGCGAGCAGTTCCCGCCCGTCTGGCCCGACATCGCGTCGCATCCGCTGATCGCGGCGGTGGTGGGCGCGATCTTCGTGGGCGTGGGCGTGGGCGTCTGCGTGCGCGCGGGCGGCGCGCCCGGCGGCGATGATGCGTTGGCCATGTCCTTGACCCGCCTGACGCACATCGACATCCAGTGGATCTACCTGATCTCCGACCTGGTGGTGCTGGCGATGTCCATGAGCTACATCCCGCTTTCCCGCCTGGCCTATTCGCTGCTGACGGTGATCCTCTCCGGCCAGATCATCGGCTGGATGCAGAAGATCCCCGCGCCAAAGCCCAGGGCATAGCAAAAAGCCACCCTGTTTTGCGGGGTGGCTTTCCTTGTATTCTGCGATCAGGCGTCCAGATCCTTTTCCTGCTCCTTTTGGATGGTCTCGGAGAAGGAGAGCATGGGGCGCACGTCGAGGCGATGGCGCACCTTGCGCTGGATGTAGTTGTTGGTGATGGCCATGACGGTGCCGCACAGCGCCAGCACGCCGATGAGGTTGGGGATGGCCATCAGGCCGTTGAAGGTGTCGGACAGGTCGATGGCGAGGCTGGCGTCCATCAGGCAGCTCATCAGGATGGCCGCGACGAATATGATCTTGTAGACGATCAGCGACTTGGTGCCGAACAGGAATTCCCAGGCCTTGGTGCCGTAGTAGCTCCAGCCAAGGACGGTGGAGAACGCGAACAGCGTCACCGCGATGGCAAGGAAGATGCCGCCGGCGGTGCCCAGGTGCATCGTGAAGGCCTCGGTGGCAAGGCCCAGCTTGGTCGCGCCGGAGAAGGACGCGCCGGTGGTCAGGTCCACGACGCCGGAGGTGAGCACGACCAGCGCGGTCAGCGTGCAGACGATGATGGTGTCCACAAACACCTCAAAGATGCCCCACATGCCCTGCACCACGGGCTCCTTGACGTCGGAGGCCGAGTGCACCATGACCGAGGAGCCGAGGCCCGCCTCGTTGGAGAACACGCCGCGCTTGAAGCCCCAGGTGATGGCCTGCATGATCACATAGCCGCCCACGCCGCCGGCCGCCGCCTTCATGGAGAACGCGCCCTTGAAGATGGAGGCGAAGGCGGGCAGGATCTGCTGGTAGTTCATGCCGATGATGACCAGCGAGCCGATGATGTAGAAGATGGCCATGAAGGGCACGATGCGCTCGTTGGTCTGCGCGATGCGCTTGATGCCGCCCAAGATGACCAGCGCGGCCACCACCAGCAGCACGATGCCGATGAGCAGCGAATCCCAGGTGGCGTTGCCCGTGATGGAGCCGATGGACAGCACGGACTCCTTGATGGAGGCGATCTGTCCCATGTTGCCGATGCCAAACGACGCCAGCAGCGCGAAGATGGAGAACAGCACCGCCAGCACCTGGCCGATGACCTTGCAGTGCTTCTTGCCGCCCAGGCCGTCGCGCAGGTAGTACATCGCGCCGCCGCACCACTCGCCCTTTTCATTGCGGCGGCGGTAGAAGATGCCCAGCACGTTTTCCGAGAAGTTGGTCATCATGCCCACGATGGCCGCGATCCACATCCAGAACACCGCGCCGGGGCCGCCCATGGTGATGGCGTAGGCGATGCCAGCGATGTTGCCCGTGCCGATGGTGGCGGACAGCGCCGTGCACAGCGCCTGAAACTGCGAGATGGAGTTCTTGTCCTTGGACTTGGTGATCTTCTTGTTTTTGTCGCGTGTGAACAGCTTGCCGATGGTCTCGCGCATCCACAGCCCGAAGCGCGTGAACTGGAAACCCTTGGTCAGGATCGTCATCACGATGCCCGTGCCGATGAGCAGCGTCAGCGCAGGCACGCCCCAGACGACGCCGTTGACCGCGTCGTTTACCTTAGTGATCCAGCTGATGAATGACTCCATGTGGTTTCCTCCCCGAATGTTGGTTTGCGAACACGGCCGGGCGTAAAAAAAGGAGAATGCACCGGGTCGTCCGGGTGCATCCTCTATCCCTTTCAAAAAAACGAAAGCCTTTGCCGGGGCGCGTGCGCGCGCAGGGCAGGGGTCAGCATTTTTCCGTCCTTTTGCCTGAGAGATTTCAGCGGGCAGGCCGCTGTTGCACCTTCGGCACCGCAGTTTCTCTGCGGATTCTCCGGAACGCCATCCGCGCACAGTCCCAGCGAAATGACCTTCGCTACCTGAGAGTGTTGCTCCTTCGGCGGCCGCAACGCGGCCTTTTCCTGCGCACTTCCAATGGCCAGTATTCATTTTGGTAACATGATACGCCCAAAACAGGGGGTTGTCAACAGAAAAATGCAGATTTATGCAAATTGATTTGTAAAAATGCAGTTATCCAGCCGGCGCGCTGCCCTCGGCCTCCTCGCGGGACGCGGGGAAAAGGCAGCAGCCCTCGCCCAGGTACAGCTCGCGCTCGTAGGCGCTGTCGGGCGGCGCGGGGCGCCATTCGGTTCGCCCGGGCTCGCGGAGTTCGAGCTTGTGTGCACCGATTTGATGGCGGACATAGGCTCCTGAGTCCACGTCGCGGTAGTATTGCGTCATGACGCAGTCTCCCCAGCCAGCGCGTCCAGCGTGGACAGCAGCGCGCACAGCTGGTATTTGATGAGGAAGGCCGCGTCGGACAGCTCCGGCCAGCGGGATTTGAGCGTGCGCAGCAGCGGCAGCACGTCGCGGCGCGTTTCCATCACGGACTGGCGCAGTTTGTCCTGCGGCAGCGACGCCGCGCTCAGCGAGAGGTTGTTGATGCGGTCGAGCAGCTTTACCACGCACGCGATGCGGTTGCTGGACAATGCCGCAAAGTAGGCGCGTTTGTTTTCCTCGCGGGGCAGCGCGGGGTCGGGACGGTAGGTCAGCGCGTCCACCGCGTCGCGCGCCGTCTGCGACACGGGCAGGTCGTTAAGCTCTGCGCCGCAGTCCTCCACCACGTCGTGCAGCAGCGCCGCAGCCAGCAGATCGTCCTCCACAAGCCCCAGCGCCAGCGCGTGACAGGCCACCGTCAGCGGGTGCGCGATGTAGGGCACGCCCGCCGCGCCCTTGCGTTTTTGTCCCGCGTGCGCCGTCCGCGCAAACGCCAGCGCCCGCAGCGTCTGCGGAAGATGCAGGCTCTCGGCGCGGGCCTTTAGGTAGGTCACCATGCGGCCCTCGTCGAATATGCGCTCCAGCTCGGGGCGGGGCGCGGGAGACTCCCGGCCGTCCAGCAGCGCGCCAGGCGTGGTCTCCAGCGCCGATGCGATGTCGTACAGGCGCGCCAGCTCCGGCGCCGTCTCGCTCCGCTCCCATTGGCTCACCGCCTGAAAGCTCACGTCCAGCCGCTCGGCCAGCTGTCCCTGCGTCAGCCCCAGCGCCCGCCTGCGCGCCGCGATGTGCTCACCCAGCATCATGTGCATCCCCTTCCTTTCGACACCAGCATAGCACGCCGCGCGCCCGCGCACAAGCAGGCCGGGCTTGAACGCGCGCGGTTTTGCTCAAGCTTAACTTGAATTCCGTGGGGAAGATAGGATTCGTCTGAGGGTGAGATGGCGGGGGATGGGTAAGGCGCCCCTTGAGGGGAGCTGCATAACCGGGGAACGCAACATGCCGTCAGAAACGCTGTGTTATGAGACTATTCCGTGACGTACCGGCACAGCGCGGGCAGCACGTCACGATTGCGCGCCCAGATGTCGGAAAACTCGTCCAGCGGCAGGGGGCAGGCGCGCGTGCCGATCTCGATGGTCACCGACGGGATGCCCATTTCGGCCAGCGCCCAGTCCTTGAAGCCGCCGCCCTCGGTGCCGCTGTCGCCACGCAGCGTGTATCCGGTGATCGCCCGCAGCTCTTTCGCCAGCGCCTTGGAGGCCGCGTTGGCCTTCGCATCCTCCCCGTACTGCCAGAAGATACACGAGCCGTAGGCGTGGTAGCTGACGGTCAGGTCGAAGTCGTTTGCGCGGACGTAGTCGGCCAGCGCGCGGCTCTCGGGCTGGTTTTCGGTGCGCTTGCCGGGGTACAGGCGCGAAGAGGGCGCGCTGCGCTGCATGCCCAGCCGGAAGTCCGCGTCAAAGTTGCGGTTCAGATCCACGCCCACCGCGTTGGCCTTCCACAGCCGCAGGTAGTCGGCTTCCGAAAGATCGGTGTAGCCGTTGGCCACGTCGCGCTCGTAGATGGCGCGCAGGTCGTCGGTCATGCGCTGCGTCTGGCTGATGGTCGCGCCGTCGGGGTTGCTCATGGGCACGATGTGCAGGCAGACGTCGCCGTCCGGCTCGCCATTTTGCAGCAGCGCCTCGGCCTGCGCCATCACCAGCAGCGAGGTCATGTACTCGCGCCCGTGCATCGCCGCCTGGATGAGGATGTGGTGCTTCGCTCCCTCGTCGCCGATGACCAGCGCGGCGAGCTCCCGCCCCTGCTTGCTCGTGCCGATGGAGGTCAGCTTCGCCTGCGGATAGCGCGCCGCCAGCGCCTCGCAGTCGGAAAGCATATCCTCATAGGTGTATTCCGCTGCGATGTCCACGATCTCAAGCTCGGGCAGCGCCGCCGTCTCCAGATACCCCGACAGCACCCAGCCGGTGCTGCCGCCGTAGGTCACGCGCGCGAACGCGCCCTCGTATTCGCCGTCAAAGCCCACCTGCGCGCCCGCCGGGATGGTGTCCAGCGCCTGCGCGGCGGAATCGGGCGACTGCCGCAGCGTCAGGTACTGCTTGCAGCGCACGGTCACGGTGCGTGCGGCGTCGGGCGCGGCAGGGGCGGGCGTTGCGGCGGGAAGCACGCGCCCGG
>JAXEXP010000124.1:0-11768 GCA_034113365.1 Candidatus Spyradocola sp. | reverse complement strand
GGCGTGGCGTAGTACGGGATTGAACTTTGCATATCCGTTTATAACCACGCTTTAGACGGGCACAATATAAAGAGTGAATGTAAGCAGAGTATTGAAGTTTTTTCTGGATTCCTTACGGGACGACCTGAAACCCATTGAAATTCTGAGATTCTACTGTTATAATATTAACTACAATCTTTCGGAGGTGCGAAAGGTTGGAGTTGCACCACATACACCACTTGGAGCACCACTATGGTGTATGCTTTCAGCAGGGAAATGTACAGAGTTATCACACACGGGAAAATGTGACCTGTAAGCAAAGCACAGTATTAACAGGGCTTCTACACAGCTATTCCATGTGAGGAATCTTATCCCGACGATGAAGCCGATGGACAAGTAAAGCCATCCAAGGTCCGTAATTTCTACATATTTCCGGACTATATCAACCGAACCCCCCTTTTTTGCATCATACCTGCGCCAAACGGCGCGGAAAGCGGTGCGCAGGGGCGAAAACCGAATCTGCGACTCCTGCCACCGGGTGGCGAATGGTAAGCATTCGATTGCACATCGTTAGGTCTTTGAAGATGTGCAATCGGATGCTTTTTTTGGAGGTAAGAGGAAAAAATGCACAGACTGATCCATTATTTTACCAAAGCGGAGAGAATATTGTGGGCGCTTTCCGTCTCCGCCGTCATCGCGGTCTTTGTACTGTTTGACAGAGGGAATGGCCTTGCGCTCATCGCGTCGCTGATCGGGGTGACGTCGCTGCTATTCAACGCGAAGGGCAACCCCGTCGGGCAGCTCCTGATGATCGCTTTCAGCGCGCTGTACGGCTACATTTCATACACGTTTTGCTATTTCGGTGAAATGGTGACCTATCTTGGAATGACAGCGCCCATGGCCGCTGTCGCCCTGGTCTCGTGGCTGAAAAATCCCTATCGGGGAAACCGGGCCGAGGTGAAGGTCAACCAGATCAGCCGAAAAGAGCATGCCCTGATGTGGCTCCTGACGGCGCTCGTGACGGTGCTCTTCTATTTCATTCTGGCGCACTTCCGCACCGCCAATCTGCTGCCCAGCACCCTGTCGGTCACGACCAGCTTTCTGGCCGTGTACCTCACGTTCAGAAGAAGCCCGTATTTCGCGCTGGGATATGCCGCAAACGACATGATCCTGATCGTACTGTGGACGCTGGCAGCGCTTGAGGACCTGTCCTACGTTTCCGTTGCGGCGTGCTTCGCCGTCTTTCTGGTCAATGATCTCTACGGCTTTTTGAGCTGGAGAAAAATGGAAAAAAGACAGGCGGAAGCGTGAACCACCGCAGCCTGCATCCCCTCCTGCACGCTGCAAGGCCCGATGCCATGCCGCCGATCGTCCCGGCGCTGTGCCGCTCTGGAAGCGGTTGATGGGACAAGCCGTCTTTCAATCGCCGCGATGGACAAAAGCGCCCGGATGTGGTAAAATCCATTTGATACGAAAGCATTTTGCGGGGGAGAGGAGGCGGCGCATGGCGGTCGATATGAAGGAGACCATCGCCAAGGCGACGGTCACGCTGCTGATGGAAAAGCGCGTCAAAAAGCTGACGGTCAAGGACATCGTGGAGGAGTGCCACATCACCCGCCAGACCTTCTACTACCACTTTGAGGACGTCCCCGACCTGCTGCACTGGATGCTGGAAAAGGGCATGGATCACAGCCTGGAGCGCATCCGCAGCCAGGACGGCGCCGAGGCGGGGCTGCACTACTTCCTGCTGATGTCGCTCAACGCCTTGCCCTACTTCAAAAAGGCGGTCGCGCCCAGCTACGAGCAGGAGATGGAGCGCTGCATCAAGCAGCAGACCTACCGCATCTTCGAGCGGCTCGTGCAGGAAAACGGCCTCTACCGCGACTGCACCCGCACCCAGCTGGACCTGATCCTGCGCTACCACAGCCTGGCCATCCTCGGCCTGCTGCGCGACTGGACGGAGGAGGACAGCCGCAACATCGACGCCATCGTCCACGAGATCTACCTGCTGCTCACGGGCGGCGTCACGCCCTTTTCCCGAAAAGAATAAGCCAGCCTTTTGTCAAAATCGCCGGAGTGTAAGTCTCTTTTACACTCCGGCGGTTTTGTCTATACACGGCGCGCATTCTACCAGTTGAGCCGCCGCCGCCCGCGCGCTATACTCATCCCAACGCCGATTTGGGAAGGGAGCGCGATCACCATGGCGTGCGGCAATCTGGACGTGAAACTATTGGAACTGGACGGCAGGCTGGCGCGTCTGCGCGGCGGCATCGCGTGGTGCGAAGGCGCGGACCCCGACCGGCTGCGGCAGGAAGCGGAGCTGCTGCGCGACGCGTGCGCCCGGCAGGAGCGGGCATTGCGCGAGCGGATGCAGCATTCCCGCGCGGGCGACGTTGTGCAGATGGCGCAGTGCTATGACCGCATTGCGCAGGAAATCGCCTGCGTGCGGCAGGCGGTGCAGGATCGCGTGCTGTTGGCCGAATACGCGCTGGATTTCGCCGTGCAGGCGGCGGACCGCGCGCTGCTGTGCGCGCTGGAGGCGGAGCTTGCCGCCGGTGCGCCGCAGGAATGAATCAGACAGGAGGAATGTTATTTTGATCAAGCTGCTCAAGAGAATGCGTGGCAGGGAATGGGGCATGGCCGCGCTGTGTACGCTGCTGGTGCTGGGGCAGATCTATTTTGACCTGCGCCTCCCCGAATACATGAGCGACCTGACCGTGCTCATCAAGACGCCGGGCAGCACGGTCGCGCAGGTGTGGCAGACCGGCGCGCAGATGCTGGTCTGCACGCTGGCCAGCGCCGCGCTGAGCATACTGTGCGGCTACCTCGCCGCGCAGGTGGCGGCGGGCTTCAGCTACGCCGTGCGCCAGGACGTGTTCGACATCGTGACGGACTTTGGCCAGCAGGAGATGCTGCGCTTTTCCGTGCCCAGCCTCATCAACCGCACCACCAACGACATCACCCAGATCCAGATGCTGGTGGCCATGGGTCTGCAGGTGCTCATCAAAGCGCCCGTGATGGCGGTGTGGGCCGTCATCAAGATCATCAACAAGAGCTGGACGCTCTCTGCCATCACGGCGGGGTTCATCGTGGCGCTGCTGGCGATGATGGCGGTGGTCATCGTGGTGATCCTGCCCCGCGTCAAGCGCGTGCAGCGCCTCACCGACAACATCAACCGCGTCTCCCGCGAAAACCTGACCGGCATCAGCGTGGTGCACGCCTACAACGCCGAGCAGTACCAGGTGGATAAGTTTGAAGTCGCCAACGAGGAGCTCAAGAGCACGCAGCTGTTCAACCAGCGCGCGATGGCGCTGCTCATGCCCGCCGTGTCGCTGGCGATGAACGCGCTGGCGCTGGTCATCTACTGGGTGGGCGCGTCCATCGTGGAGAACATCGCGCTGGGCGACCTGGCCGCCCGCATCACGACCTTTGGCGACGTTGTGGTGTTCGGCACCTACGCCACCTACGTCATCATGTCCATCATGATGATGGTGATGATCGTGATGTTGCTGCCCGCCGCGCAGGTCTCCGCCGACCGCATCAACGAGGTGCTGGATACCGACGCCGCGCTGCGTCAGGGCGACGCCGCCGACGCCCCCGAGCAGGGCACCGTGGAGTTCCGCGGCGTGTCCTTCCACTACCCCTCCACCGACAAAAACGTGCTGGAAAACGTCAGCTTCAAGGTGAACAAGGGCGAGACCATCGCCTTCATCGGCGCCACCGGCAGCGGCAAGACCACGCTGGTCAGCCTCGCGGCGCGCTTCTACGACGCCACGGAGGGCCAGATCCTCGTCGACGGCCGCGACGTGCGCGACTATACCTTCGACGCGCTCTACGACCGCATCGGCTTTGTCACGCAGAAGGCCGTGCTGTTCGCGGGCAGCATCCGGGACAACGTGCTCTTTGGACGCAGCGCCGCCCAGCCCACCGACGAAAACGTCCGGCAGGCGCTGGAGCTCGCGCAGGCGTCGGAGTTCGTAGGCAAGCTGCCCGAGGGCGCCGATTCGCCCATCGCCCAGGGCGGCAGCAACGTCTCCGGCGGGCAGAAGCAGCGCCTGTCCATCGCCCGCGCGCTGGCGCGCCGCCCCGAGATCCTGATCTTTGACGACTCCTTCTCCGCGCTGGACTACCGCACCGACGCCGCGCTGCGCCGGGGCCTTGCACAGAAGCTGCGCGGCACCACCTGCATGATCGTCGCCCAGCGCATCGGCACCATCCGCCATGCCGACCGCATCGTGGTGCTGGACGAGGGCCGCGCCGTGGGCGTGGGCACCCATGAGGAGCTGCTGCGCAACTGCCCGGTCTACCGCGAGATCGCCGGCTCCCAGCTGTCCGCTGACGAGCTGAACGCGTAAAGGAGGCGAAGCGATATGCGAATGAATCCCGGTATGAACGCGCCCGAAAAGAGCAGGCGCGGCGTGATGGGCGTGCTGCGCGAGCTGTTCGGCTACGCAAATACGCTCAAGGTCCCCATGTTCATCGCGCTGGGCCTTGCGGTGGCGGGCGCGGTGCTGACCATCATCGGCCCCAATCAGCTCTCCCGCATCACGGACATCATCTCCGACGGATTGACCACCGGCATCGACCTTGCGGCCATTGCCAGGGTGGGCGTGCTGCTGCTGTGCCTGTACCTGGCCGGCGCGCTGTGCACCTACGTGGAGCACTACATCATGGCCACCGTCACGCTGGACCTGTCCAAGCGCATGCGCCGCGACCTGTCCGCCAAGATCAACCGCGTGCCCATGAAGTGCTTTGGCGAGCTGTCCTTCGGCGACATTCTCAGCCGCGTGACCAACGACGTGAGCACGCTGCAGCAGACGCTGTCCAACAGCCTGCCCTCCATGATCGCCGCGGCCGCGCAGTTCGTGGGGTGCCTCATCATGATGTTTGCTACCGAGTGGCGCATGGCGCTGTCCGCCGTTGCGGTGACGGTGCTGGGCTTTGCGGCGATGGGCATCATCGTGCGCCGCTCGCAGCGCTACTTCGTCGAGCGCCAGCGCAGCCTGGGCAAGCTCAACGGCTACATCGAGGAGATGTACTCCGGCCACGACGTGGTGCGCCTCTCCCGCGCCGGGCAGGACATCCGGCAGGAGTTCTCCGCGCTCAACCGCGCCGTCTACGACGCCAACCGCAAGAGCCAGTTCCTCTCGGGCGTGATGCAGCCGCTGATGAACGTCATCGGCAATCTGGGCTACGTCGTGGTGTGCGTGCTGGGCGCGGCGCTGGTGATGGACGGCCAGATCACCTTCGGCGTCATCACCGCGTTCATACTCTATGTGCGACTGTTCACCTCGCCGCTGAGCACCCTTGCGCAGGGCATGACGCAGCTGCAGTCCGCAGCCGCCGCGGGCGACCGCGTGTTTGACTTCCTTTCGCAGGAGGAGCTGCCCGACGAGTCCGGCAAGACCCGGGTGCTGACGCAGGTGCGCGGCGAGGTGGAGTTCGACCACGTGCGCTTCAGCTACCCCGACACCCCCGACAAGGTCATCATCAAGGACTTCTCCGCGCACGTAAAGCCCGGCCAGAAGGTGGCCATCGTCGGCCCCACCGGCGCAGGCAAGACCACCATGGTCAACCTGCTGATGCGCTTTTACGACATCGACGGCGGCGACATCCGCATCGACGGCGTGTCCACGGCGGAGCTGACGCGGGAGAACGTGCACAGCCTCTTTGGCATGGTGCTGCAGGACACCTGGCTGTTTGAGGGCACGGTGCGCGAGAACCTGACCTACAACAAGACCGGCGTCACCGACGCGCAGCTGGAGGCGGCCTGCCGCGCCTGCGGCATCTACCACTTCGTCGAGACGCTGCCCCAGGGCTTCGACACCGTGCTTGGCGAGAGCGTGGCCATCTCCGCGGGGCAGAAGCAGCTGTTCACCATCGCGCGCGCCATGATCCAGAACAGCCCCATGCTCATACTGGACGAGGCCACCTCCTCGGTCGACACCCGCACTGAGCTCATCACCCAGCAGGCGATGGACCGCCTGACGCAGCAGCGCACCAGCTTCGTCATCGCCCACCGCCTGTCCACCATCAAGAACGCCGACCTGATCCTCGTGATGAAGGACGGCGACATCATCGAGCAGGGCGACCACGAGACGCTGCTTGCGCAGGGCGGCTTCTACGCCGAGCTGTACAACAGCCAGTTTGAAAACGCATCGGAAAGGAGTGACGCGCAATGAAAACCCTCGCAATCGAGCGCCAGTTCGGCAGTGGCGGCCGGGAGATCGGGCGCATCGTTTCGCAGACAGCGAACCTGCCCTATTACGACAGCGAGCTGCTGCGCCACGCGGCGCGCGCCCAGGGCGTGCCCGTGGACGTGCTGGAGGCCTGCGACGAGCAGCGCACCGGCAGCCTGCTCTACGACATCGTGGCCTACACCGACGCCGCGCAGTACCCGGCCAACCGCACCGTCTACGAGCTGTTCGACGGCCTGACGCACACCGTGCAGCAGCTGCACCGCAGCGGCCCGTCGGTGTTCGTCGGGCGCTGCACCACCGAGATCCTCCGCGAGGAGAAAAACGTGCTGCGCGTGTTCGTCTACGCCTCCGACCCCGCCGACCGCTTGCGCCGCACCATGCTGACCGAGGGCGTGGGCGAACGCGAGGCGCTGCGCCTGATGGAGAAAAAGGACCGCCAGCGCCGCAGCTACTTCAAATACTGGACACAGAAGGAGTGGCTGGATCGCAATAACTACGACCTGGAGCTCAACACCAGCGCGCTGTCCCCCGACGCCTGCGCGCGCATCCTGCTCACCGCGATGTCCGCCTGAATCCACAATTGACAGACAGTCGGCCGTTCCCTATACTGCGGGTAACGGCCGGCCTTTTGCGCGCCGGCCTTCCATATTGAGGAGGATGAACCCATGCAGGCCATACTCTATACCAGCAACACCGGCTCCACCGCCCGCTACGCCCAAATGCTCGGTCAAAGGCTGGATCTGCCCGTCTATTCCGCAAAGGAGGCCGCAAAGGCCCTGCCCAGGGGCGCTCAGGTGCTCTACTTAGGCTGGCTGATGGCGGGCGACATCAAGGGCTACAAATCCGCAGCCCGCCGGTACGCCGTGCGCGCCGTCTGCGCGGTGGGCATGAGCGTCACCGGCGCCCGCACGGACGAGGTGCGCGCCCAGAACGCCGTGCCGCAGGACGTGCCGCTGTTCACGCTGCAGGGCGCCTACGACATCACAAAGCTGCGCGGCCCCTACCGCCTGCTGATGAGCAGGATGGGCCCCATGCTCGCCAAATCCCTGCTCGAAAAGCCCGACCGCACGCCCGAGGAGGACGACATGCTCGCCCTGCTTCAGAACAGCGGCGACCGCGTCCGCCCGGAGAATCTTGCCGCCGTGCTCGACTGGTGCGCCGCGCAGCGGGAGGAGCATTAACAATTCTCAAACAATCCGGAAAAATACCGCAAACATAGCCGCGGTATACTCCCAGGCAAAGTCACCGGCGCAAAGGGGGGAGGGCGATGGAGCGGCTGCGGCGCGCGCTGTATGCGCTGCTGTTTCCCCCGGCGGCGGTAACGCTGCTGCTCCCCCTGCCCGCCTTCGGGCTGCTCGCGTTCGTGTTCCTGACGCAGCGCGAGGAGGGGGCGCTGGCCTATGCGTCCTACGCGCTGTCCGCCTATGCGCTGACCATCGTGTGCGCAAGGCTGGCCCGCGACGGAAAGCGCGCGTTTGGTAGGCTGCTGTGCTGGGCCGACGGCTTTCCGCTGCTGTACCGCTATCGCACCGACGCGGCCTTCCGCACGCACGTCTCGCTGGGCGTGTCGCTGGGGCTGAACCTGTGCTACGCGGCGGTCAAGCTCTGGTGCGGCGCGCACTACCGCTCGGTGTGGTTCGGCACGCTGGCCGTCTACTACCTGACGCTGGCGGTGATGCGCTTCGGGCTGCTGCGCCACGCCTTCCGAACGGGCTTTGGCGCGGACGAGGCGGCGGAATACCGCCTCTACCGCCTCGTGGGCGCGGTGCTGCTGGCGATGAACGCGGCGCTTGCGGGCGTGGTGGTGCTGGCCGTGCGCCTGGACGAGGGCTTTGTCTACCCGGGCTACCTGATCTACGTCATGGCGATGTACGCATTCTATAACGTCATTGCCGCCGTGTACGCCGTCGCGGTGAGCCGGCGGCACCGCAGTCCCGCCATCTCGGCGGCAAAGGCCGTCAATCTCGCCTCGGCGCTGGTATCCATGCTGGCGCTGGAGACCGCGATGCTGGCCCAGTTCGGCTCCGGCCACCACTCGGCCGCCTTTGGTCGCGGCATGACCGCCGCCACCGGCGCCTGCGTTTGCTTTGCGGTGTTGGTCATGGCGGTGTGGATGATCGTCCGCGCCACCTGCCGTCTACGGGCGCTCGCGCGGGCGCAGGACGATTCCGATATGGAAGGGAAAGGAGAAGAAAGCGCATGATCCGCATACTGGTACTGGAGGACGACGCGCGCCTCAACCGCACGGTCTGTACCTACCTCAACGACAGCGGCTTTCAGGCCAAGGGCTGCCTGGACGCCACCTCGGCCTACGACGAGCTGTACAACAGCCTTTACGACCTGATCATCTCCGACATCATGATGCCCGGCATCGACGGCTTTGAGTTTGCGGAGAACGTGCGCCGCGTCAACCGGCACATCCCCATCCTCTTCATGTCCGCGCGCGACGACCTGCCTTCCAAGCAGCGCGGCTTCCAGCTGGGCATCGACGACTACATGGTCAAGCCCATCGAGCTGGACGAGCTGCTGCTGCGGGTGCGCGCGCTGCTGCGCCGCGCCAACATCGAGATGGAGCGCAAGGTCACCGTGGGCAACCTGGTGCTGGACGACGACGCGGTTAGCGCCACCGTCGGCGGCGAGGAGGTGCCCGTCACCACGCGGGAGTTCAACATCCTCTATAAGCTGCGCTCCTACCCCAACAAGACCTTCTCCCGCGCCCAGCTGATGGACGAATTCTGGGGGATCGAGACCGAGACCAGCCTGCGCGCGGTGGACGTCTACATCACCAAGCTGCGCGACAAGTTCTCCGGCTGCGACGGCTTTGTCATCAGGACCGTGCGCGGCCTGGGCTACAAGGCGGTGCTGACATGAAAAAGCGCGTGAAAAAGGACGGCCATCCGGTGCGGCAGACGCGCTTTCCCGTGTCGCTGTTCGCCGTGTACTGGGGCACGATGCTGCTGATGTCGGGCCTCCACGCCGGGCTGATTCTATTGGCCAACGACAGCGGCTGGAACGAACTGGTACAGACGATCATTCCGATGGTCTACTGGGCGCTGGTGGCCGCAAGCCTCACCATGTTCACCCGCTGGCGCATCCGCCAGGTCTACGAAAAGCCCATGCAGGAGCTGGCCGAGGCCACCGCCAAGGTCGCCCAGGGCGATTTTTCCGTCTACGTCCGCCCGCTGCACACCGTCGACAAGCTGGACTACCTCGACGTGATGATCGGGGACTTCAACAAGATGGTGGAGGAGCTGGGCAGCATCGAGACGCTGAAGAACGACTTCGTCTCCAACGTCTCCCACGAGATCAAGACGCCGCTGGCCGTCATCCACAACAACGCCGAGCTGCTCGCCCGCGAAAACACCACCGAGGAGCAGCGCCGCGAGTGCACCGAGGCCATCCTGTTGTCCACCCGCCGCCTTTCCTCCCTGGTGATGAACATGCTCAAGCTCAACAAGCTGGAAAAGCAGGTCATCCAGCCCGCGCCGCAGCCCTACGATCTGTGCGCCCAGCTGTGTGCCTGCGCGCTGCAGTTTGAGGATCTGTGGGAGAAAAAGGGCGTGGAGTTTTCCGCAGACATCGAGGACCGCGCGGTGGTGCGCGCCGACGAGGGGCTGCTGGAGCTGGTGTGGACCAACCTGCTGTCCAACGCATTCAAGTTCACGCCGCCGGGCGGCAGCGTGTCCGTCACCCAGCGCACGCAGGGCGACCGCGTGGTCGTGACGGTGTCCGACACCGGCTGCGGCATGGACGAGAACACGCAAAAACGCATTTTTGATAAATTTTATCAGGGAGACACCTCGCACGCCACCGAGGGCAACGGTCTGGGCCTTGCGCTGGTGCAGCGCATCCTGCAGCTGTCCGAGGACGCCGTCACCGTGCGCAGCGCGCCCGGGCAGGGCTCGGCCTTCACCGTGTCGCTGCCCGTCTCCCTGTCCCGCGAGGATGAGGCATGATGCAGCAGAAAAAGACGTTTATCGCTTATGAATACAAGCAGGTCTCCGTGCCCGGCGCGCAGGCGTCCATGGCGCTGGACTGCTACGAGTGCTTCGGCTGGGAGGCGGACGGCCAGACCGTGCCGCACGAGAGCCGCACCGTCACGCTCTACCTAAAGCGCGACCGCAAGATACTCAACCGCATGGAGCTGACGCGCCTGCAGCGCCATTTTGAGGCCTGCGCCCACGAGATCGAGATGCTGGAGCGCTCTGTCACCACCTTTGCCACGGCGCTTGCCATCGGGGTGGGCGTCTTGGGCACGGCGTTCATGGCGGGCTCCGTGTTCGCCGTGACGCACGAGCCGCCCATCTTGTGGCTGTGCGTGCTGCTCGCGCTGCCGGGCTTTGCGGGCTGGGTCGCGCCGCTGCCCCTGTTCCGCCGCATCGCCGCCCGCAAGGAGCAGCAGGTGCAGCCGCTGATCGAGGCCAAGCGGGACGAGCTGTACGAGATCTGCGAAAAGGGCAGCGCGCTGCTCTGAACCCCGCCTTACCGCGCCGCTCCGGCCCCGCCGGAGCGGCGCTTCTCTATCTACCCCCAAATAGGAGGACTTTACCCATGAAAACGGCGATCTACAACGGCCGCGGCAGCGTGCTGCTGACCCAGCGCCCCCTCCCGCGGCCCGGCCCTGCGGACATACTGGTGCGCAACCTCTACGTCAGCATCTGCGGCACCGACGTCGCGGTCTACCAGCACGGCCCCGACACGGGCCACCGCATCACGGTGGGGGAGGAGTTCGGCCACGAGGTGGTCTCGCAGGTGGTGCAGGTGGGCGCGGACGTGCGCGGCATCTCCGTGGGCAACCGCGGCTATCCCCACCCGATGCTCGCCCGCGGCGACCCCTCCCGCGCCGGCACGCTGGGCGGCTTTTCGGAGTACCTGCTCATCCCCGGCGCGCAGCTGGGCCGCCAGGTCTACGCCGTGCCCGACGCCATCCCCTCCCGCACCGCCTGCCTCATCGAGCCCTTCACCGTGGGCTTCCGCGCCGCCCGCCGCGCCCAGTCAAAGAGCGGCGAAAAGGCCGTGGTGTTCGGCGCGGGCACCATCGGCATCGCGGCGGCCATCGGGCTTACGTATTTTGGCTGTGAGCAGGTGCTGGTCTGCGACCGCTCCGCGCTGCGGCTGGAAAAGGCGAAAAATCTGGGCTTTGCCGTGTGCAACGTCGCGCAGCAGGACGTGCAGCGCACCGCGATGGACTGCTTTGACGCCGCGCCCTCGCGCTTTGGCCCCACCGCCGACGCCGCCATCTACATCGACGCCGCCGGCGCGGACTCCATACTGGAGCAGTACCAGTCCATCGGCCGCATCGGCAGCCGCATGGTGGTGGTGGCGGTGCGCGCGGGCAAGCGCCCCGTGGACGTGCTGGAGATGACCTACTCGCAGCACGCGCTCATCGGCTCTGGCGGCTACTTCCCCGAGGACGTGCGCGACGTGCTGGCCGCGATGGAGAGCGGCCGGTGGGACATCGGCTCCATCATCACCCACGAGTTCCCGTGGGAGCGCCTGCCCGAGGCCATCGAGCAGGCCGCGCGCGTGGACGAGGCGTTCAACGTCGTCATCCGCTACTGATTTTGTCGATTAAGGGAATCCAAACAA
>JAXEXP010000123.1:0-6270 GCA_034113365.1 Candidatus Spyradocola sp. | reverse complement strand
CTACCACGGTGTGAGCTTCGTGGACACGGCGGGCCCCGCGGCGTTTGTGACCTACATCCGCGCCATCCTGCTGCGCGACACGGGCGCGACCATCTCGCCGTTCAACGCGTTCCTGCTGCTGCAGGGCGTGGAGACGCTGTCGCTGCGCCTGGACCGCCATGCCGAGAACACCAAGAAGGTCGTGGAGTTCCTGGCGAACCATCCGCAGGTGGAGAAGGTCAATCATCCCTCCCTGCCCGACCATCCTGACCATGCGCTGTATGAGCGGTACTTCCCCAACGGCGGCGCGTCCATCTTCACGTTTGAGATCAAGGGCGGCCAGGCCGAGGCGCATAAGTTCATCGACAGCCTGAAGATCTTCTCGCTGCTGGCAAACGTGGCGGACGTAAAGTCGCTGGTCATCCATCCCGCGACCACCACGCACTCGCAGCTGACGGCCGAGGAGCTGGCCGATCAGGGCATCAAGCCCAACACCATCCGCCTGTCCATCGGCACCGAGCACGTCGACGACATCATCGAGGACCTGCAGCAGGCCTTCGACGCGGTCAAGTGATCCCAATTCAACCGAATATGTGCTGACTATACAAAGTAGAGGCGCGGACGGCAGGGGAGAAAACTCCGCTTGCTGAAAGCGCCTCGCTGCGTATTGCGCACCGACCGGACGGGGAGTGAGGTATGGGACAGGAGGTCAGGGACGATGGCCGAAGGGAGGCCATCGCGCCGGCGCAGCTCCGTCAGATCCGGGAACTGGCCAGAACCATGCGGTACGGCTCCATCACGCTGGTATTTCAGGACGGCGTGCTGGTGCAGATCGACAGAAGTGAAAAAATCCGAATTCAGAAACCATAGGATCGACCGGAAAGACCGGAGGTACCAAAGCAGCGGCGCTGCCGCTGCGGGCTTCCGGTCTTTTTTGCACCCATTTTTCCCAAAAACAGCATGAAAAAGGAGAGAAAGAACATGAAAATTAGAAAACTCATCGCGATATTGACTGCAATCCTGGTATTGGCCGCGCTGGCGGGCTGCTCTGCTGCGCCGGCTGCACAGCCTGCGGCGGAGACGGCCGCGCCCACTCAGGCCCCCGCACAGGAGGCGCAGGAGAAGGCCGGGGAAGCGCCCGAGGAGCCGGAGATCAAATGGAGCATCACGATCCCAGGCAAGAGCGGCTCGCTGTGCAACTCGCCGACCTACATCGCCTATGAAAAGGGCTTCTTTGCGGAGGAAGGCATCGACGCGGAGCTGATCACCGCGGACTTTGAGGCCAAGAAGGTGGGCCTTGCCAACGGCTCCATCGCCACCATAAATGGCGACTTCCAGTACTTCCCCTCCGTTGAGGCGGGCGTGGAGATGAGCGTCGTGGGCGGCCTGCATCAGGGCTGCATCAAGCTCAACGTGCTGCCCGATTCGCCGATCCAGGGCGCAGAGGACCTGGTGGGCGCGCGCATCGCGGTGGATGAGATCGGCGGCACGCCCTATCAGGTGGCGCTGCTGTGGCTGGCCCAGAACGGCATCTCGCCCGACCAGGTGACCTTCCTGCCCTTCAACGACGGCGCGCTGGAGCTGGAGGCGCTCTGCAACGGCCAGGTGGAGGTGGCGGCGCTGTGGGATCCGCTGGCCACGACCGCTGAGGTGGACGGCAGCACCCGCGTGATCCTGGACATCTCCACGGACGAGCCCTTTGCGGGACACTTCTGCTGCTTCCTCTACGCCTCCAACAAGGTGCTTAAGGAGGAGCCGGAGCTGATCGCCGCGGAGCTGCGCGCCTACCGCAAGGCGCAGAACTGGATCCACGAAAACCCCGAGGAGGCCGTGGAGCTGGTGACGGAAAAGCAGTACGTCTCCATTGAGGATCACGACCTGGCGGTGGAGCTCATCAAATCCTACGGCTATCCGTCCACCGACAGCTACGCCTCCGGCGCCTGGGACATCGGCGGCGACGTGGAGTACTTTGCACAGGCGCTCTACGACGTGGGCTTCCTGACGACCGGGCCTGCGGAATATGTGCAGAAGGCCTATGCGGAAGTGGATCTGACGCTGGGCGAGTAAACAGGGCAAAAAGACGGATCGATGCGTACCGTCCGTTGCGGCCAGGGCATCTTCGGCATGCTGCGGACGGTACCGCTTTGTCTGGCCGCGGCCCGGTAAGGGCCGGAAAGCGAGGGAATGAGTTTTGAGCAATGGAAATGTGAGCGCACAGGAGCAGACCGCGGAGCAGGCCATCGAGCGGGCGAGCCTGCGGCGCGGGCAGGCGGTGCCCGTCCGGCGGCTTGTGCTGGCCGGGGTGGTGACGCTGGCCGGCTTTGCCGCCGCGATCCTGTCGAATCGGCTGATCCCGCAGGTCGCGCAGGGGCTCAAGGACGCGCAGTATGCGCTGGGGCCGCTGACGCTGGACCGCAACGGGTTTTACCGCCTCGTGCTGCTGGCGCTGATGATCATCTACGCGCTCAAGGGCGTGGAGGCGTACTTTACGCCCCGCAAGCGGACGCATTACGTCAAGCAGGCAGCGTTCCGCTGCGCGCTGGGCATTGCGCTGGCGCTGTTCGACCTGCTGGGCACCAAGCTGCAGGCAACGCCCCAGCCCTTTTTCCCGGGCCTGGCGCAGATCCTGAAGTCCTTCCTGATGGAGGGGGCGTACATCGGCACCAACGTGCTCTACTCGCTGCGCCTGTTCGGCGCGGGCTTTGCGCTGGGCGTGGGCACGGGCGTTATGATCGGCTGGTTCCACAAGGTGTACTACTGGGTGTACCCGGTGCGCAAGATCACGGGCGTGATCCCGGCGGTGGCGTGGATGCCCTTTGCGCTGACGCTGTTTCCCACGCCGTTTGCGGCGGCGGTGTTCCTGATCGTGATCAGCTCGTGGTTCACGGTGGCCTCGCAGACCTCCTTCGGCATCCAGACCACGCCGCGCTCGCAGTTTGAGGCGGCGCGCACGCTGGGCGGCAGCACGCCCTATCTGGTGTTCCACGTGGCGGTGCCGCACGCGATGCCGCAGATCTTCAACGGCGTGACCACGGCCTGCGCAAGCTCGTTCACCTGCCTGGTCATCGCCGAGATGATGGGGCAGCCGGGCGGACTGGGCTACTACATCAACGTGGCCAAGGTGTGGGCGGCGTACTACAAGATCTTCGCCGCGATCCTCATCATGGCGGTGCTGTTCAGCCTGATCCAGGCGATACTGGGCGCGGTGCGCGGCTACGTGCTGCGCTGGCAGAGGGGGCAGTCCAAATGAGTGAAGCGACGCTGGAATTAAGGCACATCAACCGAACCTATGTCGACGGGGAGGACCCGGCGGCCGCAACGGTGGTCGAGGCGCTCAAGGACATCAATCTTACGATCGGGCACGGCGAGTTCGTGTCCATCATCGGGGCGTCGGGCTGCGGCAAGACCACGCTGCTGCGGCTGATCGGCGGGCTGGACCGGCCGCAGGGCGGACAGGTGCTGCTGGGCGGCGTGCCCATCACCGGGCCCGACCCGCAGCGGGGGTACGTGTTCCAGCAGGGCAGCCTGTTTCCGTGGCTGACGGTGCAGCAGAACATCGCCGCGGGGCTCAGGGCGCGGCACGTCTACCGCCAGCAGAGGGATAAGGTGCGGCAATACATCCGGCTCATCGGGCTGGAGGGGTTTGAAAAGGCCTATCCGCACCAGATCAGCGGCGGCATGGCGCAGCGCGTGGCGATCGCGCGGGCGCTGATCAACGATCCTGCGGTGCTGCTGATGGACGAGCCGATGGGCGCGCAGGACTCCTTCACCCGCGCAGACCTGCAGGACAAGCTGCTGGAGATCCGCGCGCAGAACGACGCGACGATGGTGCTGGTGACGCACGACGTGGACGAGGCCATCTACCTGTCCGACCGCATCGTGATCATGACTCCGCGGCCGGGGCGCATCAGCGAGGTGCTGGAGGTCAAGCTGCCCCATCCGCGCGAGCGGGGCGGCGTGGCGTTCATCAGCCTTCGGCGCGAGATCCTCGACCGGTTCCATCTGGCCAGCGCAAAGCCGCAGCCGGAGTACTACATTTGACGCGCGGCAGGAGAGCGTGACGCTGGAGCCTGTGGCCAACCGGCATCCGTGCGTTGGCGGCGGGCGCGGGAGCGCGCGGAGCAGCCCATGTTCTCGCACGGCTGAGGTGAGACGGGAAACCGAATTGGAATGTCTTGCGGCAGCGGCTTCGACGGACGGGAGGCGGATCGATCAGCACTCTGGCAAGGCGGGAATATTTCGCAAGGGGCTGAAGGGCCGCCATGCGGGCGAGTTTTTGCTGCCGCTGTTTAAGACGCTGGAGGGCATCGAGGACATCCCCATCAACATCTCGACGCAGCATCCCTTTGAGCAGGCGAACATCATCGAGCGCGTCAAGCCCTACTGCCAGAGCCGGTATGAGGAGGCTCCCTTCCAGCACATCCGGGAAAGCTGAGGCACAAAACCGCACAAAAAGAGCCGTCCGACGCAGTTTTTTGCTGCCGGACGGCATCTTTTTGATGGATTCCGTTGGAAAGATGAAGAAAAACCATCCGAAAACGGATGGTTTTCAATGGAGCTGATGACCGGATTCGAACCGGTGACCTCGTCCTTACCAAGGACGCGCTCTACCTGCTGAGCTACATCAGCATCGCATTTGACGTTCCCGCGTCGCAGGAACGAATATGATTATATACGATGCCGCGCAAAAATGCAAGGGCTTTTTTGATTTTTTTAGAGAAAAAATTTGGAGCCGCGAAAAAGGTGGCGGCTCCGGGGGGAAAATGCGGGGACGGGCAACGCGCGCGGAGGCGTCGTCGTTAACAGGGCGGCGCGGGTCACAGCGCGCGGCACTCGAAGTAGCAGCGCTTCTCGTTGGCCTGGCCCATGGAGAAGGCCTTGCGCGGCAGGGGGCCGCGGGCGACCGCGGGGAAGAGCGAGAGCTTGTCCAGTGTGGTGAGCAGCAGCGCGCAGCTGTCCGGACGGCCGCCCAGCGTGCGCGCGGCCTCGTCGCCGTGCACGTAGTCGATGGAGGCGGCGGGGTGGGCGGCGAGGTAGTCGTCCAGCAGGGGCTGGAGCACGTGCACGGGCAGGCCGGGGAAGGCTTCCTCGCCCTGCGGGGTGACGAGCGTGGCACAGGCGGAGGAGCCGTCGGAGGCTTCGCGCAGCAGCGGGCGCAGTTCCTCCGGGTCGGCGCCGGTGAGCACGCGGTGGATGGGCGCGAACGTCAGCGCGTCGTCGTAGAGGTTGACGACCTCCACCAGCGCATAGCGCGCGGGGTGATCCTCCCGCTCGGCCGGGGAGAGCGTGGGCTTGAGCTCCTCCCAGCAGGCCTTGGCGGTGGCCAGGGAGTGGTTGCCGTCTCCCACGGCGAACAGCGGCGCGTCGCCCCGGGCGGCGTCCAGCGCGAGCAGCGTGTGCTCCACGGCGGCAAGGTCGGCCTCGTCCTGCACGGCCCAGCCCGTCAGATGGCCCATGTCCTGATGCAGCTCGGCGTCGTAGAGCGGCGAAGTGCCGTGCAGCTTTTCGTACAGCGGCTCGATGAGCGTGCGGTGTTTGTCGTCGATGAGCAGCATCACGTGGGGAGACTCCAGCGGCGCGCCGCGGCGGACCTTCTGGCGCGGGGGGATGCGCGAGAGGATGGTGCCCTCGGTGGCGCGCACGCGCGAGCGCGAGCCCACCGAAAAGTCGTACTGCTCCAGGTCTATGGCGAGCATCAGGCCCTTGCGGCAGCCCGACTGCGTGGTGCGCGCGGTGAGGATGAAGCCGTGGACGGTGCGCGTGAGCACGGTGTCCAGATACTGCCGCATGTGCGCGTGGATGGCGGGGATGCGGGCGTCGGCCTCGCCGAGCCACACCTCGGGCAGCACGATGCGCAGCGTGGAGGGCGCGTCGCCCACGATTTTCTCGGTCTCCAGCCAGACCTCGGGCTGGGAGGTGTACTGGTCGCAGGCGATGCAGGCCCATTTGGCCGCGTCAACGCCCTGGGGCAGCAGGATGTCGGGGACGGAAACGCCGATGGCGGAAAGCAGTGTCATGTTCGGAGACCTCCTGTTCCGGTTCGATGGGTCCATGATACCAGCTTTTCCCAGTGGATGCAATCGCTTCTCCGCTAGAATACACCGGGATTCCGTCAGAAGATCACAGACACAGCAAACGGGCATATCCTTTGGCTTCCCCTTGAGTAAACACTGAACAAAAGGCGAAAAAGAAAGATAAGGTGGCATACGAAAACTGGAGGAAGCAGAATGGCATAGAAAAGCACTTAAGTGAAGGATGGATGGACATATTTGCGTCGTAAGAGGTGCAAGA
>JAXEXP010000122.1:0-17090 GCA_034113365.1 Candidatus Spyradocola sp. | reverse complement strand
ATTACCGCCACGATATTGGCAGAAAGGCAGGCGGAAAATATGGCAATTAACCGCATTTATGTAGAAAAACGCCCCGAGCACGCGGTGGAAGCGGGCGCGGTGCTGAGCGACCTGCGTCAGGTGCAGGGCATCGCCGCGCTGCGCGGCGTGCGCATCTTCAACCGCTACGACGTGGAGGGGCTGACGGACGAGCAGTTCGCCTCCGCGGTGCGCAACGTGCTGTCCGAGCCGCAGCTGGACTTCACCTACGAGCACCTGCCGCCCCGCACCAAGGGCGAGCGGACGCTGGCGGTGGAGTTCCTGCCCGGCCAGTTCGACCAGCGCGCGGACTCCGCGGCGCAGTGCATCCAGTTCCAGACCTGCGGCGAGCGCCCCACCGTGCGCTCCGCCCGCGTCTACATGTTCGACGGCGAGATCACCGACGAGCAGATGGCGGTCATCAAAAAGACGCTGATCAACCCCGTCGAGGCGCGCGAGGCGTCGCTCGACCGCCCCGAGACGCTGAAGGTGGACTACGAGATCCCCACCACCGTCAAGGTTCTTACGGGCTTTAATGCGCTGGACGCGGCGGGTCTTGCAGCGTTTGTGAAGGAATACGGCCTTGCGATGGACGAGGACGACATCGCGTTCTGCCAGAATTACTTCAAAAATGAGGAGCACCGCGATCCCACCATCACCGAGATCCGCATGATCGACACCTACTGGTCGGATCACTGCCGCCACACCACGTTCCTGACCGAGATCGACGACGCGGACATCGAGTACGAGGCGGTGCAGGACACCTACAACAAGTATCTGGACATCCGCTCGACGCTGTACGCGGGCCGCACGGACAAGCCCATCACGCTGATGGACATCGCCACCATCGGCGCCAAGGCGCTCAAGAAGGCCGGCATGCTGCGCGACCTGGACGAGTCCGAGGAGATTAACGCCTGCTCGGTGCGCATCCCCGTGGACGTGGATGGGGAAGTGCAGGACTGGGTGCTGATGTTCAAGAACGAGACGCACAACCATCCCACCGAGATCGAGCCCTTCGGCGGCGCGGCGACCTGCCTGGGCGGCGCCATCCGCGACCCGCTCTCCGGCCGCTCCTACGTCTATCAGGCGATGCGCGTCACCGGCTCGGGCGACCCCACCGTGCCCTTTGATCAGACCCGCGAGGGCAAGCTGCCCCAGCGCAAGCTGACCACCACCGCCGCCGCGGGCTACTCGGCCTACGGCAACCAGATCGGCCTGGCCACCGGCCACGTCGCAGAGGTCTACGACGAGGGCTACGTCGCCAAGCGTCTGGAGATCGGCGCGGTGCTGGGCGCGGCTCCCTATGAAAACATCCGCCGCGACGTGCCCCGCCCCGGCGACAAGATCGTGCTGCTGGGCGGCGCGACGGGCCGCGACGGCTGCGGCGGCGCCACCGGCTCCTCCAAGTCCCACACGGTGGAATCCCTGTCCACCTGCGGCGCGGAGGTGCAGAAGGGCAACCCGCCCGAGGAGCGCAAGCTGCAGCGCCTGTTCCGCGACCCCGAGGTCACGCGCATGATCCTGCGCTGCAACGACTTCGGCGCGGGCGGCGTGTCGGTTGCCATCGGCGAGCTGGCCGACGGCCTGACCATTGACCTGAACGCCGTTCCCCGCAAGTACGACGGTCTGGACGGCACCGAGCTTGCCATCTCCGAGTCCCAGGAGCGCATGGCCTGCGTCATCGCCCCCGAGGACGTGGACAAGTTCATCGCCGCCGCCAACAAGGAGAACCTGAGCGCCGTGGTCGTGGCCGTTGTCGAGAAGCAGCCGCGCCTGACCATGAACTGGAACGGCGTGTCCATCGTCTCCATCAGCCGCGAGTTCCTGAACTCCAACGGCGCGTCCAAGCACACCACCGTCAAGGTCGAAAATCCCACGCATCCCGCCAAAACGCTGGAGGCGCTGGACTTCCCCACCCGCATGCAGCAGCTGGTCTCCAACCTCAACGTCTGCTCGCAGAAGGGCCTTGTGGAGCGCTTTGACTCCACCATCGGCGCGAATACCGTGCTGATGCCCTTCGGCGGCGAGCGCCAGCTGAGCCCCTCGCAGGCGATGGCCGCCAAGATCCCCGTGCTGGGCGGCGAGACCACCACCTGCTCGCTGATGGGCTGGGGCTTCAACCCCGTCATCGCCAAGGCCGACCCCTACAAGGGCGCGATGACCGCCGTCATCGAGTCCGTCTCCAAGATCGTGGCCGCCGGCGGCTCCTACAAGCGCTGCTGGATGACCTTCCAGGAGTACTTCGAGCGCACCAAGGGTCAGGCGCTGCGCTGGGGCAAGCCCTTCCAGGCGCTGCTGGGCGCGCTGGAGGCGCAGCTGCAGCTGGGCATCGCGTCCATCGGCGGCAAGGACTCCATGTCCGGCTCCTTTGAGGATCTGGACGTGCCCCCGACGCTGGTGTCCTTTGCGGTGTCCACCACCCACACCGACCACGTCGTGTCCACCGAGTTCAAGTCCGCCGGCAGCAAGGTCGCGCTGCTGCGCGCCGCCGTCAAGGAAAACGGCCTGCCCGACTTCGAGTCCGTCAAGGCGGTCTACGAGCGCGTGGAGCAGCTGATCGACGAGGGCAAGGTCAAGTCCGCGTGGGTCGTGGGCTTCGGCGGCGTGGCCGAGGGCGTGTTCAAGATGGGTCTTGGCAACCGACTGGGCTTCGCGTTCTCCGAGAAGCTGGACGACGAGACGCTGTATGCGCCCGCCGCAGCCTCCTTCCTGTTGGAGATGGACGAGGTGCCCGCGGATCTGACCTGCATCGGCGAGGTCACGGCGGATTACGCCCTCACCCACGACGGCGAGCGCGCCGACATGGCTGCGCTGCAGGCCGGCTGGGAGGCCAAGCTGCAGGGCGTGTTCCCCTACCTGACGCCCTCCCGTGACGACGTCGTCACCAGCTACCGCGCCACCGGCGAGCGCCTGAGCGCGCCGCGTCCCATCGCCAAGCCCCGCGTGCTCATCCCCGTGTTCCCCGGCACCAACTGCGAGTACGACACCGCAAGAGCCTTTGAGCGCGCCGGCGCCCAGGCCGACATTCTCGTCATCCGCAACCGCACCGCGCAGGACATCGAGGAATCCATCGCCGCCTTTGTTGAGAAGGCCAATGCCTCGCAGATCATCGCGCTGCCTGGCGGCTTCTCCGGCGGCGACGAGCCCGAAGGCTCCGCCAAGTTCATCACCTCCTTCCTGCGCAATCCGCAGTGCACCGACGCCGTCCACGAGCTGCTGCACGCGCGCGACGGCCTGATGCTGGGCATCTGCAACGGCTTCCAGGCGCTGATCAAGCTGGGTCTGGTGCCCTTTGGCCGCATCGTGGAGACCGACCACTCCTGCCCGACGCTGACCTTCAACGCCATCGGCCGCCACCAGAGCATGCTGGTGCGCACGCGCGTCGCGTCCAACAAGAGCCCCTGGCTGATGCACATGAACGTGGGCGACGTGCACACCGTGGCCATCTCCCACGGCGAGGGCCGCTTCGTCGCGGACGAGAAGATGCTGCGCCGACTGGCGCTGGGCGGCCAGATCGCCACGCAGTACGTCGACCTGCAGGATCAGCCCACGCTGAACGTGCGCTTCAACCCCAACCTGTCCGTGGACGCCATCGAGGGCATCACCTCGCCCGACGGCCGCGTGCTGGGCAAGATGGCGCACTCCGAGCGCATGGGCGACGGCCTCTACGAGAACGTCCCCGGCAACAAGTTCCAGGACATCTTCCGCGGCGCCGTCGACTACTTCACCCTGTAAGCAACGCAAAATGCGCCCCCGCTTCCACTTTCGGAGCGGGGGCGCTTGTCGTTCACCCAAGTCCCCTTTCACGCAGAACGCCGCGGCGGGGCCGTTCCCGTTCCCCTTCCCACAAACGCCCTGACGCGCCGCACTCACCGCACCCGGCTCCGCACAACACACCCGTGCGGCGCCCCCGCCTTCCCCTTGAGGGGAAGATGCCGCCCGCAGGCGGCGGATGAGGTGTTCCCCCTCTCCGCCAACCCCGCGCTTTACCCGCAACCCGTTCCTGTTCCCCTCCCCACAAACGCCCTGACGCGCCGCACTCACCGCACCCGGCTCCGCACAACACACCCGTGCGGCGCCCCCGCCCCTCTCCTCCACCGCATTTTTCGTGCAGACGGTTCCCTTTTTCCGGCGGCCATGCTATACTTTTTGTAACAACAAACGCAAAAGCGAGGGATACTCATGCTGCGCAGCGAAATCAACATCCGCGACCCCTATGTCGCCCTGCTGGACGGCAAATACTACCTCTACGGCACCACTGGCGCCAACTGCTGGGACGGCGCGGCCGAGGGCTTCGACGCCTACGTCAGCGACGACCTCGAGCACTTCGACGGCCCCTACCCCATCTTCCGCCCCGAGCCGGACTTCTGGGCCGACCGCAACTTCTGGGCGCCCGAGCTGCACGTCTACAACGGCGCGTACTACCTGTTCGCGTCCTTTAAGGCAGAGGGCGTCTGCCGCGGCACGCAGATCCTGCGCGCCGAAAGCCCGCTGGGGCCCTTCCGCCCGTGGAGCGACGGCCCCGTCACCCCGCGCGACTGGGAGTCCCTCGACGGCACGCTCTACGTCGAAAACGGCAAGCCCTACATCGTGTTCTGCCACGAATGGGTGCAGATCCAGGACGGCACGATGGCTGCGCTGCCGCTGACGGAGGACCTCCGCGCCCCCGCGGGCGACCCCGTGACGCTGTTCCGCGCCTCCGACGCGCCGTGGAACGACCACGACCAGCCCACCCACGTCACCGACGGCCCCTTCCTCTACACCACCTCCGGCGGCAAGCTGCTGATGCTCTGGTCGACCTACTGCAAGCAGGGCTACGCCATCGGCTATGCGCAGTCCGAGGGCGGCGTGCTCGGCCCGTGGAAACAGCTCGAGCAGCCCCTGTTCGACCGCGACGGCGGCCACGGCATGCTGTTTACCGACAAATCCGGCCAGCTGATGCTCTCCATCCACGCGCCCAACGACACCCCCAACGAGCGCCCCATCTTCCTGCCCATGTGCGACACCGGCGACGGCCTCGCCCGCGCCTGACCCCTTTCCCATGCCATGGGCCTCAAAAAATGGGCGGAGCGCCTGAAAAGGGACATCCCCGCTGTATTTCTGTCGCTGAAGGATGCGCAGACGCCGCTGCTTGCCAAGGTGTTCGCCGCCGTCACGGTGGCCTATGCGCTCTCTCCGATCGACCTCATACCGGATTTCATCCCCGTGCTGGGGCTGCTGGACGATCTGATCTTGCTGCCCGCGCTCGTCGCGCTCACCGTCAGGCTGATCCCCCGCGCGGTCTGGGAGAAAAACCGCCGCCTCGCGGAGAACCTCTGGGCGAACGGCAAGCCCCAAAAGTGGTACTGCGCGCTCCCCATCGCCGCCTTCTGGCTGCTGATCGCCCTGCTGATCCTCCGAGCGGTTCTCCACTGACCACAATCCAACAAAAAACGGTGCAGGTTCTCCATCAGAACTGCACCGTTTTCTGTTTTTCATTAAGCAGTAGAAGAAGATCTGATGCTTCCAGGGTTGGTTGGGGCGACGTTCACCTCATCAGTCGCCTGCGGGCGACAGCTTCCCCTCCAGGGGAAGCCAAGGATCGCACCACCGCTGGGTCTGTGCGTTCTTTGGCGATCAAGACGGTGCAGCCCCACGATCGGGACTGCACCATTTTTCTGTCTGCTCAGAGCGTGCCCTGCTCAGCAAAGCGGCGCTCGGCCTCCTGCATGATGACCTCGGTCGCGGTCGCGCCGCAGCGGGTGCAGCCCGCCTCGCGGCACTCCAGCACGGCGTCCAGCGTGCGCACGCCGCCTGCGGCCTTGACCTGCACGGTGTCCGGCACGCATTTGCGCATCAGCTTGAGGTCGTCGAGCTTCGCGCCGGAGGGCGCAAAGCCCGTGGAGGTCTTGACGAAGTCCGCACCGGCCTCTGTGGCGAGCAAACAGGCGCGCATCTTCTGCGCATCGGTCAGGTAGGCGTTCTCCAGGATGACCTTGACGATGGCGCCGCGGGCGTGGGCGGCGTCCACCACCGCCTTGATGTCGGCGCGCACCGCGTCGTCCGCGCCCGAGAGCAGCTTGCCGATGTTGAGCACCATGTCCAGCTCCGTCGCGCCGTCGTCCATCGCGAGCTGCGCCTCGAGCACCTTGACCTCGGTGCGGTTGGAGCCGTGCGGGAAGCCCACGACGGTGGAGACGTGCACCTGCGTGCCCTCCAGCATCTCGCGCGCCAGCTTAACGTCGCAGGGGCGGACGCAGACGGACGCGGTGTCGTACTTCTTTGCGACCTCCAGGCCGCGGCGGATGGTTGCCTCGTCCATTTCAGGCTTGAGCAGGGAATGATCCAGCATTTTGGCGATGTCATGGGGTGTGATCATGTACTTTGTCCTCCTTGATCGGTTTTGAGATTTCCGGCAAAGCCGCCGGCGGTGCTTAAGTGGCCGCAGAACTTGTACTGGTCGCCGCGGAAGAGCGTGCGCTCCATCCACAGCAGCGTGCCGTCCCGGCCATAGCCCCTGCCCTCCACCAGCAGGCAGGCAAAGGCCGCGGGCACGTCCAGCAGGCGCTGCTCGGCGCGGGTGGGCAGCACGGCGCGGATGGTCTGGTCGCAGGTGTCGGCGTGCAGCCCCAGCTGCCCCATCGCGTCGTAGAGCGAGCCCTCGCACTGCGCGCGGGTGAGGCGTGCAAACTGCGGCAGGCGCAGATACCGCTGCTCCCAGATGACAGGCAGACCGTCCGCAAAGCGCTGGCGCTCGACGTACAGCGCGTCAGCCCCCAGCGCAGCATGCGCGCGGTCGGGATGAACGCGCCGGAAGGCATGCACCACCGTGCGCGGCGCGCGCCCGTCGGCCAGCGCCTTGTGCGTAAAGGAGAACAGCCACCGGGTGTCGTGCGTCAGACGGCTGCCCGCGACGCAGTGTCCGCGCCCGGGCGCGTGCTGCAGCAGGCCCTGCTTTTCGAGCAGCGCCAGCACCTTGACCGCCGTGGTGCGGCTCACGCCGAAGCGCGCAGCGAGCTCCCGCTGCGAATAGAACCGCTCGTTTGCATGGAATGCGCCCGTGCGCAGCTGCCGCGCGAGCTCCGCTGCAATGCGGCGATACTTGGGCATGCAGTTCAGTTCCATCCTCTCCCCCTCCCTTACGGAGGAAAAGATTCTCCCCGTTCCATGCAAATCCTTCTATTCCGGCCAAATTAAAAACGGACTGCAGTTTATTCTGCCCAAACGCGAAAAAAGGAAGGGCGCAGCGGCCCTTCCCGGTCATTTGGGCAGCGTGACGGTGAAGCGGCTGCCCTCGCCCTCGCGGCTTTCCACGCAGATCGCGCCGCCATGGGCCCGGACGATCGCGCTGGCGATGGTCAGGCCGATGCCGACGCCGCCGGTCTTGCGGCTGCGGGAGCGGTCCGTGCGGTAGAAGCGCTCGAACACCCGCTCCCGGTCGGCCTCGGGGATCCCGATGCCGTCGTCTGCGACGGTCAGCGTTCCCCGGTCCGGCGCGTCGGCCACGTCCAGCCGGATGTGCCCGCCGTCGCCCGTATACTTCACCGCGTTGGACAGCAGGTTGGCGACCACCTGATAGAGCCGCCTCTCGTCCCCGGGGACCACGGCTGCGGCGCCGGTCACCTCGCAATGCAGCCCCTTGGCGGCGATCTCCGCGTCAAAGCTGGCTGCCGCGGAGACGGCCAGCGCGTACAGGTCCACCGGGACCGTCTCCAGCTTCAGGCTGTCACTCTCCGCCCGCCGCAGCTGCTCCAGATCCGCGACGATCCGGCAGATGCGGCTTATCTCGTCGCAGCAGGCCTGCAGCCGCTCCTTTGTCGACTCCCAGACGCCCTCCAGTATGGCCTCCAGGTGGGCGGAGCCGTTCGCAAGGGGCGTGCGCAGCTCGTGGGCGACGTCCGTGGTCAGCCGCCTGCGCAGCGCCTCCTGTGCCTCCAGCGCCCCGGCCATCTGATTGACGGCCTGCGTCAGGTCGTCGAGCTCCTGGGTACCGCTGCGGGACATGAAGCGAATGCCGTAGTTGCCTGCGGCGATCTCCCGGGTGATCTGGGTGGTCCTGACGATGGGCGCGGTAATGCGCCCCGCCAGCGCCGCGCCCAGCAGCGAGAGCGTGCCCACCGCAAGCAGTATGACGTTGAGCGCGTCCAGGAAGCGGAACGCGTTTTCATTGAAGGAGTAGGGGCTGTAATAGCTGATCTCGGCGCGGCCCACCGCCGCGCCGTCCTGCGTCAGCACGTACTGGTGCGTCACGAAATCCCCCTCCAGCCGGGGCCTTCGCTCCGCCATGCGCAGGCTGATGTCCTCCATGATCTGATGGCAGAGCGTCATGTCGTGGTTCTCCGCATCCCAGACCACGCCGCCGTCCGCGTCGTAGATCCGCAGGATGTAGCCGTCGTGGAGCGCATACATGCCGCAGCCGTGTATGTAATCCAGATTCCACGCGTCGCTTGCCGGGTCGTACAGGTGCGTCAGCCCTGCGGCCAGGTCGTCCGAGGCGCTCTTTTGCTGCTAGGCCATGTACTGCTCAAACTGGCGATTGATGCACAGGTTCGACACCAGGCTGACCAGCGCGACCGTGACCAGCACGATCAGCGCAAAGCCGGCGGACAGCTGCGTTCGGAGCCGTTTCACTGCGCGTCACCCCCGAACTGATACCCCGTGCCGCGCACAGTGCGCACATAGCCGGGGTGCTTGGGGTCGTCCCCCAGCTTTTTCCGCAGGTTCTTGATGTGCGTGTCAATGACGCGGTCGTAGCCGTCAAAATCCATGCCGAAGGCGGCGGCGATCAGCTCCTCCCGGGTGAACACACGCGCTGCGGGTACTTGGTCAGCGCCGCGAGGATCTTCCACTCGTTGGGGTTCAGGCTGACCACGCGGTCCTGCCTGCGCACCTCCCGCCGCGTATAGTCGATGCGCAGGTCGCCGTCGTTCCAGGAGAAGCGCTCGGCAAGTGGGCGGAGATCCTCCCCGGTGCGGCGCAGGATGGCCTCGATCCTGGCGCACAGCGCCTTCAGGCTGAAGGGCTTGGTCAGGTAGTCGTCCGCGCCGATGCGCAGCCCGTTGAGCAGATCCTCCTTCGCGGTCTTGGCGGTGAGCATCAGGATCGGGACGCAGGAGGCCTTGCGCAGCCGCGTGCACACCTCCTCGCCGGACAGGTCGGGCAGCATCAGGTCCAGCACGACGAAGCTGACCGTTTCCCGCTCAAACGCCGCCAGCGCCTGCGCGCCGCTCTCCGCCGCCAGCACCCGGTACCCCTTGTGCGCGAGATAGGAGACGACCGCCTCCCGGATCATCGGCTCGTCGTCCACAACCAGTATCGTCTTTGCAGCGCCCATCTCCCTTGCCTCCTCCTCGAGCCTACGACAAGAGGGAAAACCGCGGCGCGGCTTTCCCTCTTGCGTTTTGCGGCTGCACGGTCACTCGATGCCGGTGACGGTGTAGTCCTGATCCTCGACGGCCTTCTTGAGCACGCCGTCGGATACCTCCGCGCTTAGCGTCACCACCGCGGTGCCCGCCTCGTGGCTGACCACGGCCTGCTCAACCTCGGGCAGCGCCTCCAGCGCCTTGCGCACGCGGGCCTCGCAGTGCCCGCACATCATGCCTTCGATCTTCAGCGTCTTTTCCATGCTCTTTTCCTCCTTGTGCTTGACTTTCAGTTTCTTATCCCTGCCTGCGTTGTGCAGGTCGAACAGGTTCAGCCGCAGCGCGTTGGACACCACGCAGAAGCTGCTCAGGCTCATGGCCGCCGCGCCGAACATGGGGTTGAGCGTCAGCCCCAGCGGGATGAACACGCCCGCCGCCAGCGGGATGCCGATGGTGTTGTAGAAGAACGCCCAGAACAGGTTCTGGCGGATGTTGCGCAGCGTGGCGCGGCTGAGGCGGATGGCGGCGGGCACGTCGGTCAGGCGGCTGCCCATCAGCACCACGTCCGCCGCGTCGATGGCCACGTCCGTCCCCGCGCCGATGGCGATGCCGGTGTCCGCGCGGGTCAGCGCCGGCGCGTCGTTGATGCCGTCGCCCACCATCGCCACCTTGCCCCGCTTCTGCAGGTCACATATCACGCGCTCCTTGCCGTCGGGCAGCACGCCCGCGATCACCTCGTCCACGCCCGCCTGCGCGCCGATGGCCTTGGCGGTGCGCTCGTTGTCGCCGGTGAGCATCACCACGCGGATGCCCATGTTGCGCAGCTCCCGCACCGCCTGCGGGCTGTCCGCCTTGATGACGTCCGCCACCGCGATGATGCCCAGCAGCTGCCCGTCCCGGCTGAAGAACAGCGGCGTCTTGCCCTGCTCCGCCAGCCGCTCCGCGCGCGCCTGCATGTCCTCCGGGACCGCGGCCTTCGTGCGGATGAACTTGAGGTTGCCGCCGCTCAGCTCCAGCCCGCCGCAGACCGCCGTCAGGCCGTTGCCCGGCAGCGCCTGGAAGTCCGTGACCTCCTGAGGCTGCAGCTGCCGCTGCTCCGCTTCGCGCAGTATGGCCCGCGCGAGGGGGTGCTCGCTTTTCCGCTCCAGCGCGCAGGCCAGAAGCAGCAGCTCCTGCTGCGAGACGCCGTCCGCGGGCAGCACATCCGTCACGCTGGGTTCGCCGCTGGTGATGGTGCCGGTCTTGTCCAGCGCCACGATGGCGGTGCGCCCGGCCGCCTCGAGCGACGCCGCGCTCTTGAACAGGATGCCGTTGCGCGCGCCCATGCCGTTGCCCACCATGATGGCCACGGGCGTGGCCAGCCCCAGCGCGCAGGGGCAGCTGATGACCAGCACGGAGATGCCCCGCGCCAGCGCAAAGCCCACGGTCTTGCCCAGCAGCAGCCACACGGCGGTGGTCACGACGGCAATGGCGATGACGGCGGGCACAAACACGCCCGAGACCTTGTCGGCGATCTTGGCGATGGGGGCCTTGGTGGCCGCCGCGTCGCTGACCATCTGGATGATCTGGGACAGCGTGGTGTCCTCGCCCACGCGGGTGGCGCGGCATTTGATGAAGCCCGACTGGTTGATCGTAGCGGCGGAGACGGCGTCGCCCGCGGCCTTGTCCACCGGGATGCTCTCACCGGTCAGCGCGGACTCGTTCACCGCGCTGCTGCCCTCGATCACCACGCCGTCCACGGGGATGCTCTCGCCGGGGCGCACCACGAACACGTCGTCCTTTTGCACCTGGTCGATGGAGACCTCGACCTCCGCGCCGCCGCGCACCACCGTGGCGGTCTTGGGCGCCAGCTTCATCAGGCCCTTGAGCGCGTCGGTCGTCCTGCCCTTGGAGCGGGCCTCCAGCGTCTTGCCCACGGTGATCAGCGTCAGGATCATGGCCGCGGACTCAAAGTAGAACTCCATCATGTAGGTCATGACGGCGTCCATGTCCATGTCCACCTGGGCGCGGGTCATCGCAAACAGCGCCCAGGTGCTGTAAACAAAGGCCGCGGCCGACCCCAGCGCCACCAGCGTATCCATGTTGGGCGCGCGGTGCCACAGGCCCTTGAAGCCGATGACGAAGAACTTCTGGTTGATGACCATGATGACGGCCGTCAGCAGCAGCTGCGTCAGGCCCATCGCCACGTGGTTGTCGTTGTAGAAGGGCGGCAGCGGCCAACCCCACATCATGTGGCCCATGGAGAAGTACATCAGCACCAGCAGGAACACCACGGACCAGATCAGCCGCCGCCTGAGCGCCGGAGTCTCGCGGTCCCGAAGGGCGTCCTCCGCGTCCGCTGCGGCCGTCTTTCCTGCGGGCGCGCCCTTTTCCGACGCGCCGTACCCGGCGGCCTCCACCGCGGCGATGATCTGCTGCGGCGAGGCGGTGCCCTCCACGCCCATGGAGTTCGTCAGCAGGCTGACGGAGCAGGCCGTGACGCCCGGCACCTGGGAAACGGCCTTTTCCACCCGGGCGCTGCAGGCCGCGCAGCTCATGCCCGTGACATTGTATTGCTTCATTTTCCCTCCGAATCGTCGAATTGCATCATTTCATCATCTTCTGCAGCGTGGCCACCAGCTCGTCCACAGTCTCCTCCCTGCCCTCGCGCAGGTCGCGCGCCACGCAGGTGCGGATGTGCTGATTCAGCAGCTCCCGGCAGAAGGCGTTCAGCGCGGCATTGGCCGCCGCCGCCTGGTTCAGGATGTCCGGGCAGTAGGCGCTCTTTTCCACCATGCTGCGGATGCCGCGGATCTGCCCCTCGATGCGGTTGAGCCGGTGGATCAGGCTCTTGTACTCCTCCTCCGACCGCTCCTTGGTCCGCTGGCAGCAGCAGCATTCCTCTTTCTCCATACAGACCCTCCCTTTTTGACCGGTTCCCTTGCGGAACCAGCTGCAGTATATACCCCCATGGGGTATTTGTCAATATGGATTTACCGGAAATTATTGTTTCCAGCCGGCAAAGATTTCAGTAGCCCTGTGCAGCTCGTCGTAGGCGATGCAGACGGCCTCGTCCGTCACGGTCTTGCTCTGCGGGAAGATGGGCCAGGGATTGCAGCCGCCCGACTGCACGTAATACCCCCTGCCCGAATCATAGTCCATGCTCGTTTCCGCCAGCTGCGAGGGCGCCAGCAGGTTCAGTACGCCGAAGCGCTGCAGCAGGATGTACAGGCAGATCACGATGACCAGCAGGCAGACCGTGCGCCCCACGCTCCCCTGCCCGCTCTGCGGCCCGGGCTGCACCGTGTAGCCCAGCACCGCGAACAACCCTTCGATGTCCTGCCGCGAGAGGATGGCCGGGTCGTAGACTATGTCCGCAATGCCCTCGCCATAGCTGACGGACGCCGATTCCACGCCCGCGGTGCTGCGCAGCTTCTGCTCGATCTTATTCTGACAATTCACACAGGCCATGCCGCCGATGTGCAGCCGTTCATGTTTCATACTTGCCCTCCTGTGGGACGCGCCCAGCGCCCCGATGCTCTGCCGCCATGATAGCACCGCATTTTGTGGTTTTGATGAAGATGCAGGCAGCGCCGGGCCAAAGCAAATGGCCGGGCAGAACGTTTTTTGCTTGACAACGAGCGGCCCGGGGGCCAAAATAATGCCAGAGACCCTGAGAGAAAGGAACGCGACAGGCACTATGCGCATCATCGATCTGACCCAGCTCATCTCCCCCGACATGCCCGTCTACCCCGGCACCGAGCCGCCAAAGCTCGATCCGGCCAACACCTACGAGGAAAACGGCTTCCGCGAGACGCTGCTGACCCTGTTTTCACACACGGGCACGCACATGGACGCGCCCGCGCACCTGTTCCCCCACCGCACGACGCTGGACGCCTTCCCCGCCTCGCAGTTCGTGGGCAGCGCGCTGGTGCTGGACTGCACCGACCTGCCCGAGGGCGGCGTCATCGGCATGGAGCGCATCGACGCGATGCGTCAGCTCGCCGACCGGGCGGACTTCCTGCTCATCCGCACGGGCTGGGACGCGCGCTGGGGCACGCCCGCCTACTTCGGCGACTATCCGGTGATCTCCCCGGAGGTCGCCGCCTACCTGACCGCCTCGGGCAAGAAGGGCATCGGTCTGGACGTCATCGGCGTGGATCCCATCGCGGATGAGAACCTGACGCTGCACAAGCTGCTGTTCGCGCAGCATGAAATCGTGGTCATCGAGAACCTTTGCCATCTCGATCAGTGCGGCAGCGGGCTGTTCACCTTCTGCGCGCTGCCCCTCAAGTACGAAAACGCCGACGGCGCGCCCATCCGCGCGGTGGCGCTGCTGGAATAAATATATTTTTATACAGAAAAAAAGTGTTGACAACAAAAAAACGCAGTGCTATACTCTGTTCCATCAAAGAAACCTTTGATGCGGAAGTAACGTTCCGAACCGCGTCCAAAGAGAGCCGGGGACGGTGGAATCCCGGTGACGACGACGGAGCAAATGGGCCGCTGAGGGCGAGGGAAAAGGGCACAGGCCCGAGTATCCGAGACGCAGAGCCAGCGTTACGGGCTGGAAGCGTGTTGGCGCTTCTGTATTGAGACGCGGTCTTTCCGTTCGGAGAGCCGTTCCAAAGGTGGTACCGCAGGTGATTACATCATCTGCCCTTTGCAGCTTGCAGGGGGCAGATTTTTTATTGCCCAGGCTCCACGGTCACTCCCGACAAAGCCAATGATTTGCCGGAACCCACTCGACAAAGCTCAGCTTTGAAAGGAGAAACACCATGGAAAACCGTACCCCCACCAACAAGCGCACCGTTGCCGCCGTCGAGAAAAAGACCGGCCTGTCCTCCGTATCCAACCTGATCCTGCTGGGCGTGCTGCTGGCCGCCGGCGCCGTGCTCAAGCTGTTCCTCAGCTCCTACTTCACCGTGATGAAGCCCAACTTCGTCATCGCGATGTACTGCCTGGCGATCCTGCTCATCAAGCCCAAGGTCTATGAGGGCGCGATCATCGGCATCCTCGCGGGCGCCATCTGCCAGTTCTTCCCCGGCACGCCCTACATCAACCTGGTCTCCGAGCTGCTGGGCGGTATTGCGATGGTGCTTCTGATGAAGATCCCGATGAAGATCGGCAAGTTCGACCTGCATCCCATCGTCTGCACCGTGCTGACCACGCTGGTGTCGGGCTTCACCTTCGTTGGCGTGATGTACGCGGCCTTCTACATGGGCGCCTCCATCGTGCCCACTCCCCTTGCAGCCTTCATGGGCATCATCTTCGGCACCGCCGCCATCAACGCCATCATCGTGCAGATCCTGGTGCTGCCCCTCAAGGCCGCGCTGAGAAAGGACTAATTCATCATGATCAACATGCAGCAGCTCTCCTTCCGCTATGAAAGCGCGCAGGACAATGCACTGAACGACATCAGCCTGCACATCCCCCGGGGCGAGTTTCTCGGCATCATCGGCCCCTCGGGCGCGGGCAAGTCCACGCTCCTGTCCGTCATCAGCGGCGTGATCCCCCACCACTACACCGGCGACTTCTACGGCGCGTGCGTGGTGGACGGCATGGACACCGTCGAGGTCACGCCCACGGACCTAAGCCGCGTGGTGGGCAGCGTCTTTCAGGACATCGACGCGCAGATGGTGTCCTCCATGGTGGAGGACGAGGTGCTGTTTGCATTGGAAAACTTCGGCGTGCCCGCAAAGGAGCTCGACGCCCGCGTGCAGGAGGCCCTGGAGACCGTAGGCATCGCGGACCTGCGCCACCGCTCGCTGGACACGCTCTCCGGCGGCCAGAAGCAGAAGGTCGCCATCGCGGCGGTGCTGGCCATGCGCCCGCAGGTGCTGGTGCTGGACGAGCCCACGGGCGAGCTGGACCCCGCCTCCTCGCAGGCCATCTTCCGCGTGCTGCGCGCGCTCAACGAGCAGGGCACCACGGTCATCGTGGTCGAGCAGAAGATCATGCTGCTGTCCGCCTACTGCAAGTCGCTGTGCGTGATGGACAAGGGCGCCATCCGCCTGCACGGCACGGTGCGGCAGGTGCTCGCCCACCCCGAGCTGCTGCGCGAGATCGGCGTCAACTGCCCCCGCGTGGCCACGCTGCACGAGCAGCTGCTGGCCGCGGGGCTGCCCGCCGGTCAGGTGCCCATCAACGTTGAAGAGGCCAAGGCCATGGTCGGGGAGGTGCTGGCATGATCCATTTGAACGGCGTACACTTTGCCTACGAGGGCCGCGAGGTGCTCTCGGGCATCGATCTTAACATCGCGCCCGGCGAATTCGTGGCGCTCATCGGCCCCAACGGCGCGGGCAAGTCCACCTTTTCCAAGCTGCTCAACGGCCTGAACAAGCCCACGCAAGGCACCGTGATGGTCGCGGGTCTGGACACCAAAAAGGCGCGCACCAGCGCCCTGGCCCGCAAGGTAGGCTTCCTGTTCCAGAACCCCGACCGCCAGCTGTGCCGCAACACGGTGCGCGACGAGCTGCTCTTCGGCCTGGAGCTGTGCCTGACCGACAAGGCGGACATCCAGGCCCGCCTGGACAGGACCCTCGCCGACTTCCACCTCGACCCCGACCTCAACCCGCTGACGGCCTCCCGCGGCGAGCGGCAGCGCGTGGCGCTGGCAAGCCTGATGGCGCTCACCCCCGAGCTGCTCATCCTCGACGAGCCCACCACCGGCCTGGACTGGCGCGAGTGCATGCACACGATGGAGCTGGTCAGCGCGCTGAACGCGCAGGGCACCACGGTGTTCATGGTCTCCCACGACATGGAGATCGTGCGCGACTTTGCAAAGCGCGTGCTGGTGCTGCACGACGGCAAGCTCAGCGCCGACGGCACGCCCCACGAGGTGCTGCGCCGCCCGGACCTGCTGGAAAAGGCCGCGCTGCTGCCGCCGCAGATCATGCAGCTGAGCCTCGCGCTGGGCAGCGACTACGACGGCATCGACACCTGCGAGGAGATGACACAGTTCCTCGTGGAAAGGAGACAGGCAAAATGAAGGGCATGCTGCAATACATCCACGGCGACACCATCCTGCACAAGGCGCCGCCGCTGCTCAAGCTGCTGATCGCCATTGTCATCTGCGCGGCGTGCTTTGCCACGCACAGCCTGCTGATCCTGCTGGCGCTCATCGTGCTGGACGTGATCCTGGGCTTCATCGGGAGCATCGGCAAGCAGACGCTGCGCACGCTCTACAGCCTGTGCAAGTTCTCCTCCATCATCTTCATCCTCCAGATCTTCTTTGTGACGCAGGGCAACGCGCTGGTGACGCTGCCGCTGGGCATCCGCATCACGGACGAGGGCCTGCGCTTCTCGGCGATGATCTGCATGCGCCTGATCGGCGCGACGCTGCCGCTGACGGTGATGCTCACCCTCACCCGCCTGCCCGACCTGACGCGCCAGCTGGTTAAGGTGCTGCACATCCCCTACAAGTACGCCTTCGCCTTCACCACGGCCATCCGCTTCATCCCCATCCTCGCGCGCGACATGGCCGCCGTCATCGAGGCGCAGACCGCCCGCGGCGTGGAGCTGGACGGCAACTTCATCAAGAAGCTGCGCCTCCTCCTCCCCCTGTGCGTGCCGCTGCTCGTCTCCTCCATCCGCAAGATCGAGGCGGGCGCCATCTCCGCCGAGCTGCGCGGCTTCCACCTGCGCGGCAAGAAAACCGCCTGACAACGCAAAAAAGGAGCGGATCTGCGAAGAGTTTTCGCAGATCCGCGCCTCTTTTTTGCCGGGTCTATCGTGCGATGTACTGCGCGC